>CAZJXV010000213.1:0-7851 GCA_964550015.1 uncultured Verrucomicrobiota bacterium | reverse complement strand
CGGGCGATTCGGCGCCCTTGTCCTCGATGAAGTCGCCGAAGTGGCTGTCGTCGCCCTCGCCGATGGGGGTCTGCAGCGAGATGGGGTGCTGGGCGATCTTGAGGATGCCGCGCACTTTCTCGGGCGGGATCTCCATCTCTTCGGCGAGGTCCTCGGCGGTGGGTTCGCGGCCGTGCTCCTGCACGAGTTTCTTGCTGGCGCGCACGAGCTTGTTGATGGTCTCGATCATGTGCACGGGGATGCGGATGGTGCGCGCCTGGTCGGCGATGGAGCGGGTGATGGCCTGGCGGATCCACCAGGTGGCGTAGGTGCTGAACTTGTAGCCGCGGCGCCATTCGAATTTCTCGACGGCCTTCATCAGGCCCATGTTGCCTTCCTGGATGAGGTCGAGGAAGGAGAGCCCGCGGTTGGTGTACTTTTTGGCGATGCTGATGACGAGGCGCAGGTTGGCCTCGACCATTTCGGTCTTGGCCTTGTGTGCTTTTCTGGCCCAGTGCAGCAGCTCCTTGGCCTGGGTCGTGTAGGGGTCGGCCTTGGCGCCGACCTCGTCCTCGATGCGGCGCAGGTCGCGCCGCGCCTCGCGGAGCGCCTCGGCGGCGGCTTTGGAGCGCGACCGGCCCGCGTTGAGGCGCGCGATCCTCTTCTTGATGTCGCGGATCCGCTGGTAGCGGGCGAGGGCGCGATCGGCGAAGAACTCGTACGCTTTCTGCTTGAAGTGCAGGTTGCGCAGGTTGCGCTGGATCGCCGCCTCGGCGGTGGCGAGGTCCTTGGGGAGCTTGCGCTTCTTGTAGGTGGACAGGCTGCGCTTGCGCAGCTCGGCGTCGGTTTGGCGGGCGGCCTCGTCGGCGGCCTGCAGCCTGCCGCACACGCGGGGCAGGAGCTTCATGTAGCGCTCGCGGTCCTTGACTTCTTTTTCGTTGACGAGGCGGTCGAAGCGCTCCTTGCCGCCGATGAGCTTGTGGGCGAGCCGGGCCGCGAGCGAGGGCGTGAGTCGGAACTTGACGACGTGCTCCCTCATCTTGAGCTCGGCCTGTTCGATGCGCTGGGAGATTTCGACCTCCTCCTCGCGCGTGAGCAGCGGGACCTGGCCCATCTGCTTGAGGTACATGCGGACGGGGTCGTCGAGGACATCGAGTTTTTCCTGCTCGGTTTCCTTGTCGCGGCGCTTGATTTTCTTGAGCCACTCGGGCCCCTTCTTTTCGACCTCGGCCGAGTCGAGGATTTCGATATCCATGCCGCGCAGCAGGATCATGATGGAGTCGATCTCCTCGGGCGAGACGACGTCCTCGGGCAACATCTCGTGGATGTCGTCGTAGGTGATGTAGCCCTTGTCGCTGCTGAGCTGAATCAACTCGCGGATGCGTTTGTTGCGGTCTTCTTTACTCATTGTTCAGGTCTAATCCTCATTGTGGCGTGAACAACGCTTGCCGAGTCCGTTCAACACTGACGCGTTGGGCGTCGGCGTTGTTCGTTCAGGAACGCTGCGCGCTTTCTTGTTCCCGGCCGGTGACCTCTGCCGGCGCCTGGCGGTAGAGGTGTTCGATCACTTCGATTGCGCGGAGCCCGTCGCGGCCGGTGACCATCGGGGTCGTGCCCGTCCGGACGCACTGGACGAAGTGCGCGATCTGCCTGTCGAAGCCGTCCTGGAAGTCGGTGCACCCGGGGTGCGTGGTCCAGTCGGCGGAGGCGGCATCGCGATGCCGCACCTGGCCGTACTTGACCTGGATTGTTCCCTGCGTGCCGTAGATTTCCAGGTACCACTCGCGTGGCGCCGGCACCCACCAGCTCAACTCGATGGTGCCGCTCACGCCCGACTCGTGTTCCGTGAGAATCAGCGCCGTGTCCTCGACGTCAATCGTCTCGTTGAGGCGTTTGAGCGAGGCGTGCGCCCGGCGCGTGTCACCGAACAGGTGATGGAACAGGTCAATGGCGTGGCTGCCGTTGTCGAGCACGATGCCGCCGCCGGAGATCGCCCGGTTGACGAACCATGTTTTGGCGACTCCGTCGAAGTGGGCCGAGAACGTGTTGTGCGCAAACAGCGGCGTTCCGATCGCACCTCCTTTCAACAGTTCTTGTACCGTGACGATTTCTACGCGAAACCGGTATGGATAGCCGGTCATCAAGATTGTGTTCGATTTCTCGGCGGCCTGGACCATGGCGGCCGCGTCGGCCACGCTGCCCGCGAGCGGCTTCTCGCTCAGCACGTGGACGCCGCGGTTGAGCGCGGCGACCGCCGGCCCGCAGTGCGCCGTCGGCGTGGTGGCGACGCTGACGGCGTCGAGCCGGTCGGCGTCGAGCATGGCGTCCACGGAGCCGAAGGCTTCGCCCCCGTACTGTTCGACGAACGTGGCGGCCTTTGGTTCAACGACGTCGCAGAAGGCCGTGAACTCGATGCCGTCGAGCTTGGCGTACGCTTTGGCGTGGCAGTTGGCGATGCCGCCGCAGCCGATGATGCCGATCCGTAATTGCTGCATGTGTTCGTTTCCTAGCGCCAGTGCCGGACGCTGGAGCGCAGCGTCCGATATTCCTCGATCAGCTCCGGGGTGACGGTGCCATCCCGGGCTTCGTTGTCTATGTGCTGTTTCAGCTCCTTGAGCCGGGCCTTGCGGCGCGGCTCAAGCACCTTGTTCACGAGCTGCGCAATGGCCTCGGCGCCGGGCTCGGGCCGTGGGCGGTCGAGCGCCATCTCGGAGAGGAGGCGCGCGAGCTCGGGCCGTTCGACGCGGCGCATAAGGGCTGCAGACCCTACGCCTGCGGCCGGGCGTTTGGCCGCGGCGGCGGTTGCGGCCTCGTTCTCGTCGAGCATCTGAAACAGGGTCTCGAGCAACTCGCGGCAGTCCGCGTCGGCGAGGTCCGCCGGGGCGATCCGCTCGCGCAGGGCTTTGCCGACCGACTGGGAACTCACAGCGAGGGCGACGAGTTCGCGTTCGGCCGAGTTGCGTGCGCGCTCGGTCGTGGCCACCCGCGCGCCGAGTGTCGAGCGGCCCCTGGCGCCCCTGCGGAGATCGGTCCGCAGGGTCTCTTCCGGGATGCCGGTGAGTGCGGCGGCCCGGCCAATGTACTCATTGCGGAGCACGGGATTGGCCGCCGCGCGGACGGTCTCCATGAGGGCCGCGGCGATTGCCGCGCGGCCGGCGCCGGTGGCGTCGTCGTGTTCGGTCTTGAGCACCTGGTGCTCGAAGGCGATCAGGTCCATCGCCGAGGCGACGCGCTCGCGGAACGCCTCGATGCCCTGCTCGCGGACGAGCCTGTCGGGATCGAACCCGGCGGGCATCGGGGCGACCTTGACGTCGAGTTCCTGCTCGATGAGCGCCTGGAAGCTGCGGACGGTGGCCTTCCGGCCGGCGGTGTCCGAGTCGTAGGCGAACACGACGGTCTGGGCGTACCGCTTGAGGAGCCGCGCCTGCTCGGGCGTGAACGCGGTGCCCTGCGAGGCGACGGCGGCCTCGAAGCCGGCCTGGAAGAGCGTGATGAAGTCGAGCTGTCCCTCGACGACGACGACGCACTTCTCGCGCAGGACGGCCTCGCGCGCTTCGTGGAGTCCGAAGAGCACGTTTCGCTTGTTAAAGAGCGCTGTCTCGGGCGTATTGAGGTACTTGGGCTCGGAGTCGTCAAGCACCCGGCCGCTGAAGCCGACGGTCTGGCCGCGGACGTCGCGGATCGGCAGGATCACGCGCGCGCGCAGCATGTCGAAGTAGTTGCCCGTCTTCTCGCTTCGGGCGACGAGCCCGGCCGCGGCGAGGACCTGGTCCTTGAAGCCCTTCTTTCGTGCTTCGTTGAGCAGGGCGTCCCAGGAATCCGGCGCCCAGCCGAGGCCGAACCGCTCGATCGTGGCCCCGGCGATGCCGCGACCGTCGAGGTAGTGCATCGCCTGTTTGCCGCCGTGGAGCCCGTCGAGGAGGCAGCGGTGGTAGAAGCCTGCCGCCATCGCGACGGCCTGTTTCAGGGCGTCCTTCTTGAGGCCGGAGTCTTGTCGCTGGCCGCGCGCTTCGGGCACGTGGATGCCGTAGCGCTCGCCGAGCATCCTGACGGCCTCGGGGAAGGCGAGGTTCTCCTTTTCCATGACGAAGTGGATGGCGTTGCCGCCCTTGCCGCAGCCGAAGCATTTGTAGATGCCCTTTTCTGGATGCACCATGAACGAGGGCGTTTTCTCGTCATGGAACGGGCACAGCGCCTTGAAGTTCCGGCCCGAGCGCTTGAGCGGCATGTAGGACTGAATCACTTCGACGATGTCGGCCTGCCCAAGTATCCTGTCAATGATCTCGTCGGGAATGAGCCCGCCCACGGTTTCATCCTTTGTGGAACTGCGGGGAATAACGGCTCCCCTGTCTCTCTCTATTCGCGCGGTCTCACCGACACGTGCGGGTTGCCCGCGATGTAGAATCGCGCGAGCCTGTCCTGTGCCTCGCGGATGCCGATCCGGCCGCTCCTGCCGATGCGGAACCGCGGGCCGTTTCGGCCGCTGCTCTGAGCGGCCGCGATCATGAGCGGCGAGTCGGTCAAATCGGCGCCGTTCAGTTCCTTTCCGACGGCGAGGGCCTGGGTCAGCTTGCCCGGCCCGCTCGTCAGTTGCGTGTCGCTCCTTCCGGGTCGGTGCGCGCGCATCAGCCCGAGTCCCTCGACGGGCTCGAGCGCCCGGATGAGCACGGCGGCCGGCCGCCCCTCGGGCCCGGTCACCACGTTCAGCAGGTGGTGGTTGCCGTACGTGAAGTACACGTACGCCACGCCGCCGCGTTCGAACATCATGCGGTTGCGCTCGGTCCGGCCCCGGTGCGCGTGACACGCCGGGTCGCCGGATGCGAAGTACGCCTCGGTCTCGACGATCCGGCCCGCGAGCACGACGTCCGCTCGAGCGGCGTTCGCGAGCACACGGTCCGCGAAGACGCGGAGGACCACGCAACCCAGGAGCCGCCGGGCGACCCGGTCGGTCCGATCGAGGTAGAAGTCCGGCCCGAGGATCTCGTAGCCCCGCGCGCTAGCGGTCTTTCTCGGAGCTGTCATCGTCCTCCGTTGTGCGCCGGAAACCTCGTTCCAGCTCCTGGAGGTCGGTTGGCGTTTTCGATCTCGGCGTGCGGGGCCGTTCGACCCGGGTCTTGAGCTCTCGCATCACGGGGACCTTGTCGAAGATAAACCGACAGGCCGCCGAGCGCTTGTAGGCCACGTTGGTGAAGACGCCGTTGTGGCTCACCAGCAGCACTGAGAGGCATAGAACGAGAAAGACAAGTCCCAGTGCGCCCCAGAGCAGTGTGCCGGTCATGGTGTCAACGACACGGCCCCGTTGCCCACGAAGCGACTCCTTCAGCAAGCCCCTGAGGAGCAAGAGCACAATCAGCCCCACGCCGAGCACGACGAAGAAGCCAACGGTGGATAGGGTAAGTTCGCCCCAGTGGAACAGCTTCCCTATGACACCCCCGAGCGGGGTCGCGAGCAGCACAGCGAGTACGACGACCAGTACAAAGCCTGCGGCAGAGAAGATGCCGAAGGACATGCCCCTCCTGAAGCCAAAGATCAGGAAGAGCAGAACCACGCCCCCGAAGACGGCGTCTCCAATCCCGACCATACGTTATCCTGTGCGCCCGAGCGAGTTAGGGAAGAGGGCCTGGGAGTTTCCGAATCGCCCTGTCCCGTGCAACCTCTAACACTCTAATATATGTCCCAGGCCCTTGACGGTCAAGGGCTTTTTCTGAGCAACTTTTCTGAGCAAGTTGTTTGGGCAACTTGTCTGAGCAACTTGTCTGGGCAACTTGTCCGGGCAACTTGCCGGCGCCGTGGTGGCCGTCCCACGCTCGCGTGGTTCGTCGAAGGTGCCTGTGCCTGGGGTAGCCTAACCCGTTTCCACTACAGCACATGCGACAACGCTCCAGCGTGTTTCGACGGGGGCTTCTGTTTTTCGTTGCCTCAAGGTCGCTGCTTCTCATGCAAGCGAGGCCTGGATCGGGAGACCTCGACCGCGGGGTGCGCCCAGCGGTCAGCGTTTCTTGTATTCCTCGAGGGAGGTCTCCTGGGACCCGCATTCTGGACATTCGAAAATCGGGGGCGGGCCCATCGGCTGCCACTCTTCTCCGGGGAACCGAATCCTCATGTTTGGTCTGTCCAGGTCGCAGGCGAGGAAGCGGTGGCCGCACTTGTCGCAGATGTGGTAGTAGCGCAGGATGCTGCTTTGCTGCTTGCACTTGGGGCAGCGTGCGGTTTCGCCTTGCCAGCGGGCCATGAATTCTTCCTGGCACTTCTCGCACCAATACGGCCGGTAGGGGACGCGCTTGGCTGCGACCTTGCGATGGCAGCCGCGTCCGAGCTGGATGATGACAATAAGGAAGGCAACGGCCGTGATGCCGAGCGCGACTGCGAGCGATATCTTTCCTGCGCGTCCCATGACCGCTATTTGTGGTATCCGTAGCGGAAGAACGTATTGCCGGAAGGCAGCGGGCCCTGGTTCGGGCTGATTGGCACGTGGCCGTCCATGAACAGGACCAGGAAGTAGAGGTCCATGTGGCGAACGCCGGCCATGTCGGAATAGCCGAAGAACGCGTCGTTGATGACATAGGTGTGGTGAGTGGTGTCCGTGTTTTCCTCGACGTAGTAGACGATCTTCGAGTGGTCGTCGGAGGCGAAATGGGACTCGGGCAAGCCCCACAGGAATGGGTCGTAGTTGTACCACCAGTCGAAGGCGGCCCAGTTCATGTCGTAGCTGAAGGTGAACTTGCCGAGGGTGGGGTCGCCTTTCCTGTCGTCGCGGACACAGATCCACACGTCCCTGCTGTCCATGTAGGGCCAGAGCAAGCCGCTGGTCACGTCGCCCCACCATGCGCGACCGGACGACCAGTTCTGTCGTGAGACGATGGCGCCCATGCCGGGGAACGTATTGTCCCACTCGTTGACATACTGGTGGGTGGCGTACCCGATCTGCTTGAGGTTCGAGCGGCACGTGGTCATGTACGCGTGCTCCCTGGCGGACCGCAGGGCCGGCAGGAGCAACGCGGCCAGGATAGCGATAATGGCGATGACGACCAGGAGTTCGATGAGGGTAAACCCGCCGCGTTTCCCAAGGCTGCGTTCAGTTGCAGGTTTCATGGCGTCTCCTTCCCGCCGAAGCCTGGCGAGGTACTGTGCGTTTTCCGAGAAAAAACACTTATAACATAGCGTATTCCGGCAGGTCTGTCAATGGGGGAAAAGTCCACACTCCCCAGCGGCCCGTTGCCCGGCGCCCGGGTGGTTTTCAGGGGACGCCTGGGCCCCGCCGCCTCCGCCTATTCCAGGACGTGGATGTTGCGTTTCGCGCACATCTCCTTGAGGACCTTGGGCCACACGGACACGGTGACCTCGCCGAGATGGGCCGTGCGCAGCAGGTACATGAACGTCCTTGCCTGCCCGATGCCGCCGCCGATGGTGAGCGGAATCTCGTCGTTGAGGATCGCCCGGTGGTAGGGCAGGGTGAGGAAGTGCTGCTGACCGGACATCTTGAGCTGGACTTTCAGCGTTTCTTTCGTGACGCGTATTCCCATCGAGGTCAGTTCGTGGCGTCGTTGTGTGACCGGGTTCCAGACCAGGATGTCGCCGTTGAGTCCGTGGTATGTCTCGCCGTCCTGGGTGATGGTCTCGGTCACCCAGTCGTCGTAGTCGGCGGCGCGCATCTCGTGGGGGTAGCCGTCCTTGAGCGGCCAGCCGATGCCGATGATGAAGATGGCCGGCGACTTTTCCATCAGGGTCCGGGTCTCCCGCTGCTTGCGCGGCAGGTCGGGGTAGAAATCGAGGATCTCCTCGGCGTGGAGGAAGGTGAGCTCCTCGGGGATGTCGGGGTATTTCGTCGTCTTGAGTTGTGGGAACATCTCCCGGACCGCCTGGGCGGCGCCG
>CAZJXV010000212.1:0-7852 GCA_964550015.1 uncultured Verrucomicrobiota bacterium | reverse complement strand
GCGCGCGGCAAACCGAACGTCAACTTCGCCCTCGGCCTCGAGGACGCCGATCGCACCACCAGGCTCATGGGCCACCTGCGAGCCATCGTCGTGCTCATGGATTTCTCCGACGAGCCCGTGGACAAGGCAAAGTACCCGCGCGAGCGGCTCGACGCCTTCATGTTCGACCCCGCCGCCAAGGGCCTCGGCCACTACTTCGTCGAGAACTCCGGCGGCAAGTACACGATCTCCGGAAAGACCTTCGGCTGGTACAGGTCGAAGCACACGGCCCAGGAAATCAACAACACGCCCGGCGGCCTGCAGTACGCGCTCGGGCGCCTCACCGAGGAGGCCGTCCGCCGCGTCCTCAAGGAAGGCATTGACCCGGCCGAGTTCGACAACGACGGCCCCGACGGCATCCCGCGCTCCGAAGGCTCGACCGACGACGACGGCCTCGTCGACGAGCTCTACGTCATCCCCTCGCACGGCGTCAATTGCGGCATCGGCATGATGGGCCAATACGCCGACTTCGCCAAACGCACCACGTTCATCTACCTCTTAGACGGCGACGAGGCCCTCGGCAACATCGGCTTCTACCTCCACGAGATGGGCCACCACTTCTACTTCGCCTGGGACCACTACGGCAACCACTGGCAGGGCGAGTACGGCAGCGGCTGCTGGGCCATGATGGGCCTCGGCTGCTGGTCACAGCGCGGCGACGTGCCGCGCGACACCGTCTGGACCCAGCCCTCGCACTTCACCGCCTTCTCCAAGATCACCATGGACTGGGCCACCCCGCGCGTCATCACCGAGACCACCCGCGACGTCAAGCTCACCGCGATGGAGCTGCGGCCCGACTGCGTCGAGGTCCCGATCCCCGGCACCCTCGAGTACTTCCTCATCGAAAACCGGCAGCCCATCGGCTTCGAGGACCAGCTCCCCGGCGGCGGCCTGCTCATCTACCGCTGCCACCGCATCTGGAAGGGCTACTTCTGGCTCCTGCAGGCCGACGGCCGCGCCGATCTGCAAAACGACCCCTTCATCGGACGCCCCTACCCGCCGACGCCCGCGAACCTCGGCGACGCCGGCGACCCCTTCCCCGGCTCGGCCAACAACACCCACTTCGGCCCCGACACCAACCCGAGCAGCCGCAGCGACAAGGGCCTCGACAGCGGCATCACGATCCGGGCCATCAGCCCGCCGGGCGAGACGATGAGCTTCGACGTCATCATTGACGCCGACATCCAGGAAGGCCTCCGGCGCATCACCACGATCCGAGGCAGCCTCGACGAGCTCACCGCCCCCAACGTGGTCCGCCGGCGCAACGCGGCCATCTCGCTCATCGAAATCGCCGACGAGCGCGCCATCCCCGGCCTCATCAAGGCGCTCGAAGACGCCGACCGCAAGGTCAGGCTCCACGCCACGCGCGCCCTCGCCCGCCTCAAGGCCGCAGCCGCCGTGCCCGCTCTCGCCGAGATCGCCGCCCACGGCGACCCCGAGCTCGCCGCCGCCGCGATCGAAGCCCTCGGCCGCATCGCCCCCGACCTCAAGGGCGGCGAGCGGCTCGAAGCCCTCGGCCAGGTGACCGCCGCGCTCGAATCCGGCTCCAGGGAGGTCCGTACCGCCGGCCTGCGCGCCCTCGTGGCGCTCGGCGATCCCGCGTTCGAAGACGTCTTCATCACCGCCCTCGCCGGCACCGAGCCCGACATGCAGCGCCTCGGCGCCGAGGGCGCCGCCAGGATCAAGTCGAACAAGGCCCTCGGACGCCTCATCGTCATCGCGCGCGACGAGTCGCTCGACCGCGACGCGCGCGTCGCGGCCATCAACGCGCTCGGCCGGATCGCCAACGAGGCGGGCGCCGTCGGCATCCACTCGCTGCTCGACTCGCCCGACTTCCCCGTGCGCTTCGCCGCGGCCCGCGCCCTTGCCGAGATCCACACCAAGGACTCCCTTCCGGCCCTCATGCGCGCGCTGCGCAACGACCAGATCAACAGGGGCGCCGCCCGCCACGGCGACATCCGCCACACGCTGAGAGCCGCCGTCGTCAGGATCGGACCCGACGCCGGGCCCGAACTCCTCAGCCTCCTCGAGGACCCGACCGTACCGATCGAGAGCCGGTCCCTCGCCGGCGCCGGACTCAGCGAGCTGCGCGATCCCTCGGCCGTGGATCCCATGGTGCAGCTCGCCCTCTCGATCGACGCGCGGCGCAAGAAGTGGGACGCCTCCGAGGTCGTTGACCACGCCGTCCGAGACCGCGAGCTGCGCCTGCGCAACGACCTGGCCGAGTTCGCCCGCCGCCTCGTCCAGCGCACGCCCGCCAAGGGCAAGGAGGCCGAGCACCAGAACGCGCAGGCCGCCCTCGACCTGCTCGTCGCCGCGGGCGTAAGCTGGCTCGCCGACAAGGACCCCAAGCGCCGCATCGAGGGCATCGGACTCCTCCAGCGCTGCGCCGCGAAGCCCGTCCCCGCCGAGCTGCTCGACGCCCTCCAGGACCACCACCCCGACGTCCGCAGGGCGGCCGCCGAGGCCATCGCCCACCTCAAGGACGAGCGCGCGCTCCCCGTGCTGATCGAGCTCCTCGACGACCCCTACTACACCGTGCGGTATGCCGCAGCCTGGGCCCTCGGCGAGCTCCGCGACGGCCGGGCCGTCTCCGCCCTGGCCGAGCGCATGGCCACAGAGCCCGACCGCCGCGTGTACGCCAGGATCTCCCACACCCTCACCCAGATCGGCACGCCCGAGACCGTCGCCCCGCTCCTCGCCGCCCTCAAGGGGCCCGTGTACGAGGCACGCATCAATGCCGTCCGCGCCCTTGCCGCGCGCAAAGACCCCGCCGTCATAGACGCCCTGATCGCCGCCCTGCCCGACGCCGACTACGGCGTGATCATCAACCGGCGCCAGCTCAACGCGGCCTACAACCACCCCCGGTTGCGCATGTTCGTCATGCGCGCCCTCGCCCAGATCGGCGACCCCCGCGCCGCCGAGGCCATCCGCCCCTACCTGGAGTCCGACGACCTCGCCTGCCGCCTCGACGCCGCCCTCGCGCTTTTCAAGTTGAGCGGCGCAGACACGGCCCGCGTGCGCTGGCCCGAGCTGCTCCAGATGACAAACGCCTACATCGAAGAAACAACCGGCCGCGAGCTGCTCGACTACGTCCCCCGCGAGTACCTGCGCCGGTAGTCCGCATTTCTCAAGCTAGCGCCCCCGCATGCCCGTGGCATGAACCGCCCTGCGGTGACTGGCAGTAGCCTCGGGCGCCAGCCCGTGGTTGGCTGTTGGGCGGAAACAATCAGAGCCCCGTCAGGGGCGATTGAACGCGATCGGCGAGACCTCAATCGCCCCTGACGGGGCTCTGTTCTCGTCGGGCGGCCGCCCCCACGGGCTTGCCCGCCTTGGGCGGGCTGGCGCCCGAGGCTACTCCCACACGCCCCTGATGGGGCTTCAGAACAGTCCAATGCGGCAACGGAGTACGGCATGCCCGACGACTGCGCCACCCAGTCGCTGTGAGCAATCCGGGCCAAGGGTCGGCCGTCTTGAGAGCACGCCCTGCGCGCCTCCAACGGCAACGTCCCCGCCGCCGCCAAGCGCCTCCAGATCGGCCGAGCCACCGGGCGATGCTGCACCATCGCCTGAGCTGTTGCGCATGCAACAGCCATCTACCGCAAAACCAAGGTCTACAACATCCGGGCGTGACAGGACGGTGAGACCGGGAAACACTCACCCGCGCCAGGAACCGACCACCGAGCTATCCGGAGTCCTCGCAGAGGACGACATCGTGTAGCCTCGGGCGTCAGCCCGTGGGACGCGCGGACGAACGTAGACAGGAACCCCCGCAGGGGGTGACATGAGCTTCGACTGGCCTTGGCCGAGCGCCTGATCCCGCCCCCTGCGGGAGATGACGCTCTCCTTGGCTCCACACTTACTCCGACGCGGTTGGTCATGGGGGGTCGTAGTTCAGACGCTCGATTCCCCACGACCTCAACAGTTCCTCAGCGTCCTCAACCGAAAGCTCTTGCTGCCCTTGCTCAGAGCAGTAGACGGCACGCCACGGATCACGGCCGGCTCGTTCGTCTTCGTACGAGTAGTAGATATGCATTCCGATCCACTGCGGGTGACCGGCCTCGTCGTTGTACGTCATGCCGGAGTCATACGTGTCGTACTCGAGCATGATGTGTCCGTGTTCGACCTCGACGGTCTTCGACCAGAGGCGCTCCGACTCACCATGGTGCCAGCCAAGTCCCCAGTCGCTCATGGTAAACGCGTCCGGGCCCAGGATGGGGATGGACCGCTTCATTCGCTCCGCATCGAACGCCGGGCCGTAGCGCCGCTTGTCGCGCCCGTCCAGATAGCACGCGAATGCCAACAGGAAGGCAGCAGTTGCGCCCAAGATGGTGAGTAGAGTTGCCGTCACGCGACGAAACAGTCTCTCCTTCCTGAGCCGAGGACGGAACGACAGCAAGATGGCGATCGCTCCGACGAGTACGGGGCTCCCAAGCGTGAGGTATGGCCAGTCAGCTGGCTCGTCGTCCGTCAACACCCAGAAAAGCAGCAGGGAGAGGATCCCTATGCCAATTCCCGTCAATCCGAGAAAGCGAGCGACCCGTGACCTGCTGGCAAGCAAACCGACAACCACGCCCGCACCGGCCACCAGCAAACCGATCCCCAGGACAAAAAACCAGAGGAGCACATAGTCCATCCCTAGCAGCATCACCTGGGCAGTCATCGGGGGCGCCTCAAAGTATCCAACTACCTGTTGCACGCCTGCACGATTCGGAAGAACGGCGACAGACTTTCTACTCTTCCTTACTCAATCGCCGTAACTCGGGTTCCCGACGCTCGAAAGAAACGTGCCTGTCGCTATTCCTTCATCATCCGATAGTCGCCTATCGCATCATGACCCGATAGTCCATGAAATCATTGATGACGGCGGGCTCGGGGCTGGAGAGGAAGGTGTCGCCGACGATGGCGCCGTGGTTGGCCGCGATCTGGTCGCCCGGGCAGCTCATCACCACGCTGACCGACCCGTCGCTGAAGTAGTGCTCCTCCTCGACGACGGCGCCGCGCACCACGCCCTGCACGGTCACGCGCACCCGGCCGTTCTGTCTCGCGGCGTCCTCGAGCGTCCGGCCGCCCTCGATCACGCTGCCGTAGATCTTCTCCGCGAGCCGGCGCTGCGCGTCCACCGTGGCCGCCCGCTTCGTCGTGATGGCCGCCCGCGCGCCGAACTTTTTGAGGTAATCGGCCTTGGCGATCTCCTCGACCGAGGCGATCACCCCGCCCACGTCCTGGTCGAGCGCCTCGCCGAGCGCCTTCATGTCGAGCGCCAGCGTCACCGTGCACGCATCGTCATCGCCGAACGTCGTCTCCGCGGGCGCCAGGGCGGCGATCAGGCCGTACACTTTCTGTCCGAGCGCCTCGTCCTCGGCGACGAGATCGGCCACCGTGGTGAACTCGTTCACCGCGAGCCCCAGCACGACGGCCGAGAGCTTCGCGTGCGCGATGTCGAGCGCCTCCGTCTTCGAGGCGGCGCGCCGCTGCTGCTCGTCCGCGACGTCGTCAGGCGCCGGCGCCGTGGCCGTGACGCTCACCTTGACGTCCTCGGCCTTCTGGCGGAACCTTTCGACGAACTCCTTGCCCAGCACCTTCTCGCTGAGCACGCCGCGGCCCGTCGCCGTAATTGTGCCCCCTTGCCAGGGCGTCGCCTCGACCTGCTGCAGCGCCTCGACCTTGATTGTCTTGTTCGCCCGGTCGAGCGCCTCGACCACCACGCTGCTCTCGATCACCTTGACGAGCGAAAGGTTCTCCGCCTTGTTGAAGCTGAACGTGAAGCCCGTGCCCGCCGCGCCCGCCACCGCCGTGGGCGACACGACCCTGACGCGCACGTCGTCGGGAAGCTGGTTGAGCCGGGCGTTCACCTCGCCGTCCACGACCTGCAGCTCGACGAGCCGGATGACCGAGCCGGTCTCGTCCTCGGCGGCGTCGTAGATCTTCTCCACCTTGACCTGCGTCGTGCCCTTGATCCGGAAGCCGTTCTGCTCGTCGAGGCTCACCTCGATGTACGAGCGCGTGCCGGTCTTGAGCTCCGTGCCCGTCGTGTAGATGCGCCCGATCTTCGTCTTGGCCCACTCCTCCGCATCGAGCAGCAGCGCCTCGGTCGTGCCGCGCTGCGCGGTGACCGTGGCCGACGCCTCCTCGGCAGACGCCTCGCGGGCAGACGCCTCGTCGTCATCGGCCGCTGAGGCCGCGGTCGCACCTTCAGGCGCGAGCACGGCCGCCAGGCCCAGAACGCCGAGCACCACAACACACGTAGCGAGCAATCGTCTCATTCCACCCGTACCCGGGGTCGCCGGATACCTCCATCGCGTGAGAGTCGAGATTCGAGCCGTTTCCGGTCTCAGACGCCAACCGGCCCATTATAGACGAGGGCCCAACCGCGACAATCGTTTTCACCCGCGGCCACACGCGGCTGGCGTCATTTCCCCTCTTTGACGCGCACGGCCCCCCTCTCATTCAAGCCGGAATAAATAGGGACAGGCACCTATTTCCCACTCTCTTGCCGAGGTGAATGCCCCCAGCGTCTACGGGGAAATAGGTGCCTGTCCCTATTTATTCCGTTGCGCTTCGCGAGCAGGCCAGCGTTGTCTGTCCATGAGAAATGCGGCCTAGCGCCCGCGGACCGACGAGAGGTTGCCCTCGTACGACAGCGACGTGTCCCGCAGAACGATCACGAGCGGGCCGACCACGCCCATCTCGTTGAGGACGTCGCGCACGCTGCCCAGGAGCACGCCGTGCTTCTCGAGGACGTCGAGCAGGTCCTGCAGCTTCGTCGGGTCCTTGACCTCGGACGTCCACCCGAACAACTGGACCAAGATGAGCGCCAGGGTCTCGTCGGTGACTTCCGCGTTCAGATTCCACCCGCCCAGGGGCCCGACCCCGAGCTTGGCGCACAGGTTCGCGTAGTCCATCTCCGTCGCGCCGGGGTCCACCGCAGCCGCAAGGCCGAGCGACTTGACGATGGTCGCCGCCAGCTTGCCCTGGGTCGTGCGGCCCACCCGCTGCGCGCCGCCGTGCACCCGCTCCCTCATGAAGCGGTACTCCATGAAGTCGTTGAAATCGTGCAGCACGACGGGCTCAGGGCTCGACAGGTACACGTCACCCACGATCTCCGGGTGGTTCTCCGCCACCTGGCCGAGGCGCGAGGTCATGAACACCGTCACCGAGCCGTCGGAGAAGTAGTACTCCTCCTCCACGACGGCGTCGCGTACGACGCCCGTGATCGTCGTGCGCACCCGCGCGTCCCGCAGGGCCACGTCGCCCAGCGTCCGCTCCGCCTCCACCACGCTGCCGTTGATCTTGCCGGCGATGCGCCGCTGGGCGTCCACCACCGCGGCGCGCGTGGTGCTCTCGAGCGGCTGCGCGCCGAATTTTTTGAGGTAGTCGGCCTTGGCGATCTCCTCGACCGACGCGATCGTGCCGGGCAGGTCCCGGCCCAGCGCCCGGGCAATCGCCGCCATCGGGAGCCGCACCGTGATCGTGCACGAATCGTCATCGCCGAACACCGTCCCGATCACCGGCGCGGCCGCAACCAGGTCGTACACCTTCGCCCCGAGCGCGTCGTTCTTGGCCAAAAGGTCGTTCACCGTCGTGGACTCGTCCACGGCGAGCTGCAGCACGATGGCCGTGAGCTGCGCCCGGGCGGCGTCGAGCGCCGCCGCCTCCGACTCGGCCCGGCGACCGTCCCGGTCCGCCACGTCCTCGGGCGCCGGGGCCGCCGCCGTCGCCACGATGCGGATATCCTCGGGCTTCTGGCGAAATTTTTCCACGAACTCCTTGCCGAGCAGCGCCTCGCTCAGCACCCCGTGGCCGGTCGCCG
>CAZJXV010000211.1:0-7871 GCA_964550015.1 uncultured Verrucomicrobiota bacterium | reverse complement strand
CGTTGCCGCTGATCGCGCAGCTGATAACGGTTGGGCTACAGGTCCATTGAGAACGGATGCCACCGGAATCCCAAGTGCCGGCAGAACTGCAGCTTGTGATCGTGCAGTTGGTGATCATTGGGCTGCTATAGGACCAACACAGAATTCCGCCACCATCATAAACGGGGTAGTCCCCCGTGGTGTAGCCGTTCCTGATGGTGAAGCCATTCAGGACCGAATCCGCTTCCTCTCCTGACTGGAAAATGAAGCCACGATGTGGCTCGGTCTCGGATCCCTCGCAGTTGATGGTCGTCGTCGCAGCACCGTTTTCGCTCCGTACGGTGATCGGCTTGCCGGCGAAGTCGAGGTCGCGGTTCCCGGAACCTGTGTACTCGCCATCAGCGACCTGTACAGTGTCTCCGTCGGATGCAGCATCAATGCCGTCCTGGATGTGTCTGAAGGGGTCGGCAACCGTTCCAGACCCCGGATCGTTTGGCGAATTGCAATCCACGTAGATCGTGGTCGCCGCCAAAAGCGGCCCGGACACGACGAGCGCGAAGAGAACAACTGTAAGAACAACGTGCGGTTTCATGGGTCTCCTCCCCCAATTCACAAATGACAAGCTTCACGGTAGCATAGTGACGAACCAATGGTCACCACATTGGCGCGCCGTCAAGAGTTACGACGGGACAAAAAAACAGAAAGACTCCTCCCGTTCCCAACAGGCGGGGATGTTACCACAATGGACGCGCGCCGTCAAGGGAATTGTGGGGTATTCGCGAACTGGGAATCGGTGTGCTTCCGCCTACACTTACCAGAGGTTCGGCGGATGGTCGTACCACGTCGGCTGCACCCACTGGTCCTGCTCGATCGGCGTGCCGAAACGAGTGAACACCATTGCCTCGCCGCAGGCGACCGGCGTCGAGCCAGCGTCCACGCCCGGCGTGTTCACGTTGTACCACTTCGAGCCGTCCCACTTGTAGGTGCTCCACACCGACGCGCCGAGCGGCCGCAGCTTGAGCGTATTCATGCTGTTCCAGCCTGAGACGGACTCGTGCAGACCCAGTGTGTCGAGCGTCCGCGGCCGCGGCATGCTGTAGGCGATCCACCGGTCGGTCTGTGTCCACGAGGGCTTGGCCACCAGCACCGACAACGCCTCCTCGGGCACATAGCCGGTCAGCCGCAACTTAAGCGTCTCTTCAACGCCGCCGCCGGCAAAGAGCCGGTAGCCCTCGCCTGGAGCAACGTCGAACGCGCTCCCGTACGTGACTGACCACATCCCTGTATCCCGGTCATAGACCATGCGGTTGTTGAGCCCCGTATCCGCCACGCGCTGCCGGATGTTCGGCAGGTTGCGGTTGATCTGCGTACCGATCACGTCCTGGACACTCACGTGATCCTCGTCGAGGATGAGCGGCGTCGAGATGAAGAAGTCCTGCATCGTCCAGCCGATGTCGAGCGGCAACTCGTAGAGAGCGGCCGTCTGCCGGCTGGTGTTCGTGTCGTCCTCGCGCTTGACCCGATAGAACCGGAAGGCCGCCGTGAGCGGATTGACCGTCAGGTCATCGGCAAACACGTCCTGACCCGCCGTCCCCGTCAGCGTATCGCCCGGGAGCGAGCTCCATGTGAGCCCATCCGCGTAGGCGTCCGCCTCCGCCCGCTCGAGCTCGTAATTGACGCCCTCCTCCGAGGCGAAGGTGATCACCACCGACGTGGTGTCCTGATCCCAGTACACGTCCGTGATATCGTCGGGCTTCGTCGGATCGGTCGCGTAGATGAGCACCTCGTCGCCGTCAATCAATCCGTCGTTGTCCGTGTCCGGATCGTTCGGATCGCTGCCGGTGTCCTCGGGTCCGTTATACACGCCGGTGTTCGTCTCCACACCGTCGAGCAGGTTATCATCGTCGGAATCGGGGTCGTTCGGATCCGTGTTGGACACGTACACTTCGTCGCCGTCGGTCAAGCCGTCCTCGTCGCTGTCGTCGTCGTCCGGATCGGTGCCGGTGTCCTCCTCGTCCACGTAGACGCCCGTGTCCGTCTCGACCCCGTTGGGCAGGCCGTCATTGTCGTCATCGGGAATAATAAAGGTGCCGGCATCCTCCACGCGCTCGTTGCCGGCCGGGTCGCGCGAGACCACCCGGTAGGGGTACGCCACGTTATGATTGAGCGAGTTGATCTCGACCGACGCCCGCCGCGTGAACCAGTCATCGTACTCGGTCGAGTAGGCGTAACCCGTCCCGTACTCGACGCGATGCTCGGCCACCTCGTCCGTCTCCCACGTCACCCGGACGCGGTGCGCCGCGAACGCGTCGGCCTCGATGGACGAGATCACCGGCGCCTCCGTGTCCTCGATCGCCGGCTCGCGGAACGGCGCATAGAGCGGGTCACCGACGAGCACCATCATCCAGTGCGTTTGCGGGATCGAGGCCCACCACGATTCCGCCGTCGTATAGCCCCGGAAGAATCGTTCGTAGAAAATCCCGCCGGCCTGCATCGCGTACGTGTACGGCTCCCGCACCGACCCCGCCGTGATGGTCGCCCCGCGGGCAAGCATCTGGACACACCAATTCGGGTCGTTGATATCGGTCAGGATGTAGGCGCTCAGCGAATCGAGATGCCACGCCACGGAGCCCACCTTGAGGTAGCCGTCGAAGATCGGCTGGAAGCTATGGTACGAGTACCAGCCGTAATAGAAGAGGGCGTTGTCGCACGTCCCGGTCGGGAACATCGCATAGTTCCGGTCCACGGTCGTCTCGAATCCCTCGTCGGGGATCCGGCTCCCGGCCGTTTCGATGTACCGCTCGGCCTGGCAGTAGAAGCCGTTGACAAGCGAGGGTGTCCGGCCCTGCAGGTCAATCCACGCTTTGCCTGAGTCCACGTCGAGATGCTGCTCGGCGTAGAGCGCCCGGTCAACCAGCCCTTTGGCGATCTCGACCGAGTGCCCGCTCAGCCGCGACACCAACACGGTGCCGTATGATGACGAAAAACGGCCTGGCTCAAGGTAGTACGGGTTCTCGTCACCGTACTCGCCCCCGTATCCCGAGTTTATCGTGCCGTAGAGGTCGGCAAGCAAGCTGTCCACACAGCGGACCGTCGAGCCGAGAACCATCAGGGGCATGCCGCGCGTGGTCACAACGTAGAGAATCTTCTCCTCGAGGCCCTGCGCGATAATGTAGTCGCGGATCGGGTCGCGTATCTCCGTATAATATTTGCTTTCGTTCAGGCAAAACGTGCCGGTCGAAGTTGAGATCGTCACGACGTTCTCGTCCGGCACGTTGCGCATCGCTTTGTAGTACTGGCCGATCGCCTGCGAGTCCGCCGAGTTCGAGTTGACCACGATGAGCACCCGCTCGTTGTCCGGCCAGCCGGCAATGCCCTCGGCCTCGGCCGACATCGCCCCGACGTTCCCCGCCGTGTCCACCGCCTTGACCGCATAGAAGTACTTCTGCTCAAGGACGGCGGTGACGTCTTCATACGTCGCCTGACCCAGCACGTCGTCGAGATGGCCCCATGCGCCGCCGTCCGGCTTGCGCCAGATCTCATAGCCGGCGATGTCCGGCTCGGTGTTCGCCGCCCAGCGGAGCGCGACGCGGTCCGTCTTGTTCCAGGCGTAAAAGTCTTCGGGCGGCGCGGGCACCGTGTCGTCCTTCGACGTGCCGAGTTGCGACGATGAGGCGGCGCTCTCGTTCGCATTCTCGTCGTAGGCGCGCACGACGTACTCGACCGTCTCCACCTCGTCGAGCTGGTCGGTGAACGTCGTCTCGTTCGTCTCGCCCACCGGTGACCCGTCACGGAATACCCGGTAGAACGCGACGTCCCCCGACGGGCTCGCGCCCCACTCGAGCACGTTCCGCACATAGTCCTTCGGCGTCACGCTGAGCCACGACGGCGGATCGGGCGCCGCCGAGTCGGCGGACGTCAGCGTCGCCGCCGTGACGACGTTCGACAGGCTGCTCACGTTCTCCTCGTCGTCGGCCGTTTTCATCGCGAAGTAGTACGTCGTGTCGGCCTCGAGATTCGTCACCGTGAAGGTCTCGGCCGAGCCGGCCGCCTGCGGCGTCGGCGGTGAGCCGACGCGCCAGGCCGCGTCCCAACCGCTCTCGTCAATCGGCGATGGGCTGTAGCGGATGTCGTAGCGGGCCGCCGTGCCCGTGCGCCCGTCGTCGCCCGGCGCCGTCCACGTGAGCGCTACCCAGTCGGCCCCCCAATTGAACACGTCGAGGTCGGCGACGCGCTTGGGCGGCATCCCGTCGGTCTTGCCGTGCCACGCAAGCGACTTCCGATGCACGTAGTAGCCGCTGTTCGTGATGAACGCGATCGAACTGTCCGAAAGGCGCTTCCGACGAATGTGATGGCGATACTCGTACATCTGCAGACTGGCGTTCCAGACTTCTTCGACCCAGATCCACGCGAGCCACCCGCCGTCGGGCGAGAACGCGGGGGCGAGCTCCTCCTCGCTCGTGGAGCCGCTCTGGTTCGTCAGGCTCCCGCCGCTCGAATCAACCGTGTAGATCTCGGTCTGGTACGTCGCCGAGTAATAGGCGTGGAACGCAATCATCGAACCGTCGGGCGAGTAGGCTAGGCGGCGCTCGTTACGCGTGTTGTTCGTCAGGCGGGTCAGGCCGCTGCCGTCCGGATTGACGCGGTAGATCTCGTCCTTGCCCGGCCGGTTGGTCACAAGAACCAGGTGGCTCCCGTCGGGCGCGAACTCCGGCCAGCGGTTGTTGTAGCTGTCGTCCGTGACCGCCCGGTCGTTGCCCCCGTCCAGGTCCATAATATGGATATCGTACTGCCCGCCGTCGTTATGGACGTAGGCAATTTCGCCCGTTGTCGGCGAAACCGCCAGGCCACGGTCCAACACATCCTGCGCCCGCAGCGTGACCACTTCTCGGCTCGACACATCGAGGCGCTTGATCATGTCGTTCGCGATGAAGATCATGTACCGGCCGTCGGCGGTCATCCGAGGCGCCGAGCTGTCATCCGCGATCGAATCCTCGCCCTCGACGAGCACGACTTCCTGCTCCCGATCGCCGCCGTTCAGGGCGTACGTGCTCTCGATCATCCATAGGTTGAGGAAATAGAAAAAGTCGCTCTGGCGGCTGTAGGTCAGCACATTGAAGGTCTTGGCGGGTGTCACAGCAACCTCGGTTGAGTGGGCGCTCTCGTCCCCGCCGTCGAGCGCCGTGATGACGTAGTAGTAAGGCGTGCCGTTGGTGAGGCCGGTGTCGAGGAACCAGAGGTTGGTCACCTCGTCCACTTCCGCGTAGCCCGTGCCGGACTCCTCGGAGCGGTAGACCTTGTAGCTTGTCGCGCCCGAGACCGCCTCCCAGTAGAGCTCGACCTCGGTGTTTCCCGGCGTGGCGTACGGATTCGCCGGCGGATCAATCCCCAGGGCGGTACCCGCAAGGAGGCACACAAGCAGAATCGAACAGGGCAAACGCACTCGATGCATACAAATCCCCCTGAGCCGGGAACGGAAACCCCAGGCTCAAGACACACGAATTCATTACAATCATAATACCACACACTTACGCGATTGTCAAGAGCGCAGGGCTTTGCATTGAGAAATAGAAGGATGCTTAGCTAATTGGCGACGCCTGCGGAAGATAGAGCGGGCCAACAACCGCGGATTTTCACCGATGAACGCCGCCGATTAGGAACCCCTTTTTCTGTGTGAATCGGTGCAAATCTGTGGTTTAGTATCCGTAAAGGAGGAGTCATGCCCGCGAAGATTATTGTGGCGCTCGATGTGGACAGCCTCGATGAGGCGATGCGCCTCGTCGAGGCGACCCGAAGCGGCGCCGACGCCTACAAGGTCGGCAGCCAGCTCTATGCCCGCGGCGGCCCGGAGGCCATCAAGGAACTCCGCGACGGCGGGGCGACGGTTTTCCTCGATCTGAAGCTCCACGACATCCCGAACACGGTCGAGAAAGCGGCCACGGCCATCGCCCAGATGGGCGCGGCGATGTTTACCGTGCACGTCTCGGGCGGTTGGGAGATGCTGCGTGCGGCCATCAAGGGCGCGCACGTCGGCGCGGAGAACGCAGGCCTCGAGGACCCGCTTGCGCTCGGCGTGACGCTGCTCACCTCGCTCGACGAAAAGACGCTCCACGACGACCTGGGTTGCACGCGCCCGCTCGTCGAGCAGGTCCAGCACATGGCGCAGATGGCCGCCGAGGCCGGGTGCGCGGGCGTGGTCGCCTCGCCGCAGGAGCTTGTGCCCGTGCGCGAGGCGGTCGGCGACGACGTCCTCATCGTGACGCCCGGGGTACGGCCCGCGTGGGCGCAGAAGGGCGATCAGAAACGCACCATGACGCCCAAGGAAGCAAGCGGCGCCGGCGCCGACTATCTCGTCATCGGCCGGCCGATCACCGCACACGAAGACCCCGCCGAGGCGCTCCGCCTTATCCGAGAGGAATTGGAGTAACCTCAAGCGGCTTCGCGCACGGGACGTGCCCCGTGCGAAACCTTGCCTTGCGGCGCCTCGTCGAAACGGTAGAATCGGCCAGAGGTGACTTCGCACGATGAAAATCGCGCCGGCACTCTTCTTCGCCACTCTCGTGATGCTCGTGCCGACGGGCGCGCCGGCGAGCGAGTGGGACGACTACCTCGACAGCGCGTTCCAGAACCCTGTCTGGAACGACGAGGTCCGCGCCGGCTACGAGGCCTACGAGAAACAGGACTACGCGGCCGCCGCGGACGCGCTCCGCCAAGCGATCGCCAAGGGCTGCAAGGATCCCGTAGTCATTTTTCGGGCGGGAGACGCGCTGCGGGTCACGGGCGAGCACGACACGGCGGCGGGCTACTTCAAAGCTGCGGCGGAGCAGTTTGCCACGTCGAGGCCCGAGCACCGCGCCCGGGCCGACGCGCACTTCGCGCTTGCCGAATTCCACCTTAAACACAACAACTTCGATGAGGCGGAATGGCAGCTCGAGTGCGCCGTTGACTTGCGCCCCGACTTTACCGAGGCCTACCTCCTGCACGGGGACCTCTTCGTCGCCCAGGGCAAGCACCACTTTGCCGCCGAGCAGTACCGACGCGCCCACGAAACGGACCCGGAAAACATTCAGGCACTCATGGGCCTCAGCGTCGCCCTGTTCAGAGACGGCAAGCTCGACCAGGCGAAAACCGCCGTCGAGAAAACACGCCGCCTCGACCCCGAGAACGAGCGCGTGGGCCTTATGGCGGCCACCCTTGCCATCGCCCGAAACAACCTCGCCGCGGCGCGCGACGAGTACACGGCGATCCGCGAGCGGCATCCTCAATCAAAAGACGCCCTACTCGGCCTCGGCTATGTTGCGTGGCGCGAGGGCCGCTTCGACGAAGCGGCCGAGCACTATGCGGCCATCCTCGATCTTGAGCCGAAGCACGTAGAGGCCCTGTACGGTCTCGGCATCACCGAGGCCAAACTCGGCCGGACCGACAGCGCCATTGAGCGACTACGCCGCGTCGTCGCACTCCAGCCGGGCCACAAGAACGCACACGCCAACCTCGGCGCCCTTTACCAGAACACGGGCGACTACGAGCGCGCCATCGAGCAGTACGCGGAGGTGATCCGGCTTGATCCCGCCGACACGACGCCGCTGTACCACCTCGGCGTCATCTTCATCCGCCTCCGGCGGTACGCCGAAGCGCAGGCATACCTTGAAGACGCCGTCGAATCGTTCGGCAAGGACACCCAATGGGGCCGCGCCGCGCAGGAACTCCTCAACCTCGTCATCCAGATCCGCCAGGACCGCCCCGTTGAGATCGAGAAGGAGCTCGAACGCCTCGGCCACCCCGGTGGAAAAGGAACCGACGACTGACCCTTGCCACATGGAGCGCTGCGTGCTGCACGCAACCCGGATTTTCGGATAAGCGTGTGAGTACGCGGCAGAAAGGGGTAAGGAGAG
>CAZJXV010000210.1:0-7922 GCA_964550015.1 uncultured Verrucomicrobiota bacterium | reverse complement strand
ATTCTCAAGCCCGGCTTCTCGTTCGTAGAGATCATCGCACCCTGCTCCACGCTGTACGAACGCAAGAACCGCTTGGGAACGGGTTACGATCTGATGAAGTTCTACCACGATCATTGCGAGGTCGAGCATGGGGCCGACACGCACGTCGAAGGTGTCATCCTCGTACTCGCGGCTCAGAGCGATGAGCTTGACGCGATGCCCGATCTTCTCGGCGGCGGCGATGTCGGCGGGCAGGATGTGCGTGATGCCTTCGGTCGGGACCTCCGTGAAGTCGCACCACCGGCCAAAGGCGAGTGTCGAGAGGAGGGCGATCTTGTGCGCGGCGTCTACGCCGTCGAGGTCGAGTGATGGGTCGAGCTCGGCGTAGCCTTCCTTTTGCGCGGCCCTGACTGCCTGCTGGAGGTCGGCGCCCTCGCCCGTCATGCTCGAGAGGACGAAGTTGCACGTCCCGTTGAGGATGCCGGCGATGGAGTTGATGTGGTTGGCGCGTAGGCCCTCGCTGAGCACTTGCACGATGGGCATGCCCCCGCCGATGGCGGCCTCGAAGCGCACGAGGCGGCGCCCGCCCTGGGCCGCTTGCAGGATCCGGCGGCCGTGGGTGGCGAGCAGCGCCTTGTTGGATGTGACGATGTGCTTCCCGGCGGAGATCGCGTCGAGCACGATGTCCCTGGCGGCGGTGGTGCCGCCGACGGTCTCGACAACGATGTGGATGCCGGGGTCGGACAGGACGCTGGCGGCGCTGGAGGTCATCAGCTTGCGGTCGATGCGGAAGGGGCGCCGGCGGTCGAGGTCTATGTCGCACACGGCGCGCAGGCGCAGGTCGAGGCCGAAACGCTCCCGGTAGAGCTTGGACTTCTCGACCAAGTTCTTCGCCGTGCCCGTGCCGACTTTGCCGAAGCCGATGATGCCGATGCCGATCTGAGCCACGTGTTGCCCTCCCGTGCCTCGGAGACGTCCGGGGGAAGTAGCGGAGCAAGTTTCGCGCCGAGAGGGTGGCATGAGGCGGGCCGGGTGTCAAGGTGATCGAGGCAGTGGATGGAGAACGGAGATGCCCCCGGGAATAGCCGGCAACCTTCGGCACGGCTCAGGTCGGGCGATGCCGGAGCTACGGAGAGGGGTCGTTGATGTTGATGGCGTCAATGATGCCGACGATGACGGAGCGGACGGGAGCGGCGGGGTCGCCGACCATCTGGCGGCCCGCGTTGCCCTCGTTCGAGACGAGGACGCGGTCGCCTTTGCCGGCGTGGACGAAATCGAGGGCGATATAGGAGCGGCCGCGGTCGGCGCCGTCGAGGCCGAGCGGCTGGACGAGCAGGAGCTTGTGCCGGTGGTAGACCGGGTGGCGGACGGTGGCCACGACGTTGCCGATTACGCGCGCGATGTGCATGGTGGATCAGCCACGGATTGTACAGGTCACCACGGATGAGGTTACTTCGGGATCTTCTTCCTGATGCGTTGGGTTGTCGGCACGAACCAGTCGCCCGCGAGGCGGCCGATGGCATTGAGCTTGGTGACGTCCACCTTCCCGGCGGTAAGCAGGGCATCGGCGACGTGGATGACCACCACCGTGCCGATGGTGAGGATGCGGCCGTCCTTCTTGAGCGGGATCTGGCGCCAGAGCCGGCACTCGAGGCTGACAGGGGAGTCAGCCACGCGCGGCGGGTGCACAACTGTGGACGGCGCGGTGCGGAGGTGGGTGACGTCGATTTCGCTCACGGTGCGCGGGTAGCGGGCGCTCGTCTCGACGACCTGGTCGAGGATCGCCTCGGTGACGACGTTGACGACGAACTCGTTGGTGATCTCGACGTTGAGGACGGTGTCCTTCTTGCCGCCTGCGCCCATGCCGGCGCTGAAGGCGACCATCGGCGGGTCCTCGTTGATGACGTTGAAGAAGCTGTAGGGGGCTGCGTTGACGATGCCTTCGGGGCTGACGGTGGTGATGAACGCGATCGGCCGCGGCACCACGACGGCGGACAAGACGTCGTACGCCTCCTTTGGCGATAACTGTTCCGTTCGGAAGATCGTGCGTGGAGTTCCCGGGGTCTTTGCGGTCGGGGATTCCATGGCTCGTCTCCAGTGTGTCCGTGTCTCTCTGAGCGGTCTGTCGCTTATTGTTCCTCTTCCTCGGGTCTTTCGCGGATGGTCATCAGCAGTGGCCAGTTGCCTCGGATGTACTCGACGCCGGAGAAGAGAGTGACGAGCGTAGCGACGAGCATGAGCCACCAGGAGATCGTCTTGACCTTGATCCACTCGGGTTGCCAACCGACGATCTGCGCCAGCACGATCACGGCGATGATGAGGTTGAGGACGGTGCCCTGGACGACGGCCTTGAGCTTGCCGCTCCAGCGCGCGGCGATGACCACGTTGCTGAGCACGCCGAAGTTGCGGAGCACGGCGACCATGATGTCGCGGTAGAAGATGATGGCCACCATCCACACGGGGGCGAGGCCGCTGCCGAGGAAGCACAGGAACACGGTGAAACGGAACATCGTGTCGGCAAAGGGGTCGAGGAGCTTGCCGATGTTGGTGACGATGCGCCACCGCCGGGCCAGCCAGCCGTCCAGTAGGTCGGAGATCTCCGCGAGCACCACCACGACTAGGGCGCCCACCAGCCAGTAATTCGGGCGCGGCTCCGGCCTCGCCAGCATTCCGCCCACATACCAGAACGTGATGAAGATCGGGCTCAGGACGATGCGGACGGCCGTGATCGAGTTCGGCAAGTTCATCCAAGCACTCCCAGACCGCTGAGGCAGGTGGACTCTACGCTAGAGCACGGGGGAGTGTCAAGACGCACGAGGGCCTCGTGGACGGCCAGGCGCCGGGCCGAAAAGCGTTGACACCTGCGCGCGGTTCGCCTACACATGCGCTCGGCCCTGAGGCGGCTGCACGACGAGACGAACATTTCTGGAGGCACGGCAATGGAGCGCACGCTGGCGACCGAGGCGAAGGACCACATCGGCGAAACCATTTTGCTCAAAGGCTGGGTGCACCGGATCCGAGAACTGGGCGCAGTCAACTTCCTGATCCTGCGCGACCGCTCGGGAATCATCCAGTGCGTGTGCGATAAGAAGAGGATAGATTTGGGGGGTGTGGGCCACGAGTCGGTGGTCGAGCTCGAGGGCGAAGCCAGGGCCGACGAGCGTGCCTTCGGCGGCGTGGAGGTCGCGGCGGAGAAGCTCAACGTGCTGGTCGCGGTCAAGGAGACGCCGCCGATCGAGGTCAACCAGAAGCTCGAGGTGAGCAAGCTGGGTCTGGAGACGATCCTGAACTATCGCCCGATCAGCCTGCGCCACCTGGACATTCGGGACGTTTTCCGCGTGCAGGCCGAGTTCATCTGGGCGTTCCGGGAGTATTTGCGCGGACAGGGGTTCACCGAGATCAAGACGTCGAAGATCGTGGGCGGCGCCACGGAGGGCGGGGCCAACGTTTTCGAGATCAAGTACTTCGGCGGCAAGGCGTACCTGGCGCAATCGCCGCAGTTCTACAAGCAGATCATGGTGGGCAGCGGCTTCGAGCGGGTGTACGAGGTGGGGATGGTGTACCGGGCCGAGCCGCACGCGACGCCGCGGCACCTGAACGAGTACATCTCGCTCGACTACGAGATGGGGTTTATCCAGGACGAGCAGGACGTGATTGACATGGAGATCGAGTGCGTCAAGCACATGTTCAGTCACGTCGAGGCGACGTGTCCGGACGTGCTGGAGAAGTACGGGGTGAAGGTGCCGAAGTTCGACACGATCCCGCGCATCAAGCTCAAGGAAGCGTTCCGGATCCTGATTGACGAGTTCGGCTACAAGCAGGAGGACATCCACGACCTGGATCCGGAGAGCGAGCGGCTGCTCTGCCAGCACTTCGAGAAGACGCACGGTGCGCCGCTGGTGTACGTGAGCCACTACCCGATCGAGAAGCGGCCGATGTACACGATGCCGGACTTCGACGATCCCGGCACGACGCGCTCGTTCGACCTGCTCTACAACGGGCTGGAGATCACCACGGGCAGCCAGCGTATCCACGAATACGGCATGCTCGTGGACAACATGCGCAAATTCGGCCTCAATCCGGACGATTTTTCCGACTACCTGATGACGTTCAAGTACGGCATCCCGCCGCACGGGGGGCTGGCGATCGGCGGCGAGCGGATCACGGCACGGCTGCTCGAGCTGCCCAACATCCGCGAGACGTCGCTGTTCCCGCGCGATCTGAACCGGACGACACCGTAGCGGCACAGGCGAGGTCCCACCCGCGAACAGGTCCGTGCGAACCCGACGCCGCTTCCCTGCCTTCGCAGCCCGCTGCTTTGCGTCTCAAACCCCTCCCTTGGCACGAAAGGTGCATTTCCGTCGCGCCCAAGGGAGGGTCTTATGGACGACAAGAGCACTGCTGCGTTCAACCTGGGAGACGTGCTGGGGGTCTCGGCCTCCGTTCTCGAGGCGATCCCGGGGCCGCTTTTCATCAAGGACACAGGGTCGGTGTATCTGTGGGCGAACCGGGCCTGGGCCGAGCTGATGGGGCTCGATCCGGGCCAGGTCGCCGGCAACCCGGATTCCGCGCTCTTTTCGCCGGAGTTCGCCCTCGCGCACAGTGAGCCCGATCGCCGGGCCCTTTCCACCGGTGCCGCGGCGCAGAAGGTGATTCTGCTTGACGCTCCCGGCCCACCGGACAAGACCCTGCAGGTCACCGTGGCCCCCATCGTGGGGCCGGACGGGCAGGCGGCGGGCGTGGTCGGGATGGCGCGGGAGGTCACCGACCGCACCGGCACGAGCCGGACGTGGGACGAGCGGGTGCGGTACCAGGAGGCAGTGACGCTCTGCACCCGGTCCTTGCTCATGTCGAAGACCTCGGACTCGGCGATGACGGGTTTCCTCCGGCACCTGGGTGAGATCAACAACGTGCACAGCGCGAGCGTGTTTCAGAACTTCCAGGGTGATGAGGGGGCGCTGGCGATGCGGCGCCGGTACAGTTGGACACGCCCCGGCTGCCATCGGACCCATCCGGTTCCGGCGCAGATCCCCTACGCGCCGTGGCTCGTGCGCTGGCACCTGATGCTGTCGGCCGGCCTACCCGTGCAGGGGACTATCGAGACCTTCCCACCCGAGGAGGGGGCCGTGCTGGCGGACGAGGGCATCCGGTCGGTCCTGCTGCTTCCGCTGGCAGTGGGCGGGGAGTTCTGGGGGTGCGTCCGCCTGGCCGAATTCGACGCTCCGCGCGAGTGGGACGACGGGGAGCTGCGCACGCTGTCAATTGCGGCGGAGAGCTTGAGCGCCTTTGTCGTGCGGATGCAGTCCGAGGAAGCGCTGCGCCGCAAGATCGAGGAGCAGGAAGCGTTGTGGGCGGGGACGCCCGATTTCCTGTACATCAAGGACAGGGACTTCGTGTATGTGGCCGGCAACCCGGCCTTTGCCGAGCACGTCGGTGTGCCGTGCGAGCAGATTCCGGGCAAGACGGACTTCGACTTCTTCTCGCCCGAGGAGGTGGGCAAGTTCCGGGACGAAGACCGAGCGGTCATCGAGAGCGGCGAGGCCCTGAGCAACATCGAGGATACGCTTGCGAGCCGGTCCGGCGGGACGATCCAGGTGATCAGCACGAAGGCGCCGCTGCGCGACTCGAACGGCGCGGTGGTCGGCATCATCGGCATCACGCGCGACATCACGGAGCGGTCGGAGCTCGAGCGCCAGGTGCGGCAGGCGCAGAAGATGGAGTCGGTCGGCACGCTGACGGCCGGGATCGCGCATGATTTCAACAACCTGCTGACGGCCATCCTGGGGTTCTCCCACGTCGTGCTGCCGAAGCTGGAGGCGGGCAGCACGATCTACGGTTACGTCGAGCGTATCGCGGGCGCCGGCAAGCGGGCCAAGCACCTCGTGCGGCAGTTGCTGACGTTCAGCCGCCAGGTCGAGGCGGAGAAGCAGCCGGTCTCGCTCACGCCGATCCTCAAGGAGACGCTGAAGTTCCTGCGCAGCTCGCTGCCGGCGAACATCGAGATTGTCTCGTCGCTGCCGGACGAGGCGCCGTGCGTGGAGGCGGACCCGACACAGATGCACCAGGTCATCATGAACCTGTGCGTCAACGCCGCCCACGCCATGGCCGAGGGCGGGACGCTGACGGTGCGGCTGGAGCCCGTCGAGCCGGACGAGTCGTCCTCGCCGGAGAGCGGCGAGGAGGGCGAGCGCGAGTGGGTGCAACTGACGGTGAAAGACACGGGGTGCGGCATGGACGAGGCGACCCTGGCGCGCATGTACGAGCCGTTCTTCACGACCAAGGAAGCCGGCAAGGGGACCGGCCTCGGGCTCTCGACCGTGTATGGCATCGTCAAGGACAGCAACGGGGCGATCGAGGTGGATTCCGCTCCCGGCGAGGGGACCGTGTTCCGCGTTCGGCTTCCGGTGACCCACGCCGCGGCTCGGCCAGAGGACGAATCGCAGACAGAGCAAGCGCGGACGGGCCACGAGACGGTGCTGTTCGTTGATGACGAGCCCGATGTCGTCGAGCTCGGCCGGGCCACGCTTGAGGACGCGGGCTACACGGTCCTGACGGCCTCGGACGGCGAGGAGGCGCTCGCGCTCTACGAGAGCCGGCCCGACGAGATCGCCGTGGTGATGACCGATAAGACGATGCCGCGCATGGGCGGCCCCCAGCTTGCCGGGCGCGTGCTCGGCCTGCGGCCTGACGCGAAGATCGTGCTGTGCAGTGGCCAGACGATGCCGGAGGAAGACCGCCGCCCGGTGGAAGAGGCCGGGGGCACGACCTTGCTCAAGCCGTTCATCCCGACTGAGATCCTCGCCGCCGTCCGAAAGGTGCTGGAGACGTAGGGCCCAAAAGCCTCAGTTCGCCCGGGTCGTGCGCGCGCGAGGCACGCCCTTGCCCCCAGTCTCCCCCGTCACTTGATGATGAGGAATAGGCCGAGGAGGATGAGGACAACGAGCACGAGGCGGCGGAAGAGCACTTGGTCCATCAGGCGATACACGAGCGAGCCGAGCAGCGTGGCGGCTACTACAACGGCGAGCAGGGGCAGGCATCCGGTCAGGATGGCGTCGGTGAGAAGCGGCCGGTCGAGCATCGGGTCGAAGCGATAGAGCAGGAGGCGGGAAATGATGTTGATCGTGCCGAGGAGGGCGAAGTTGCCCTTGATCCGGTCTTTGTCCCAGTCGTGGGCGAGGAAATAGAAGAGCATGGGGGCGCCGCCGACGTTGAACGCGCCTCCGAGGGCGCCGGTGCCCGCGCCGGCGGCGACGGCCCAGGCCGGATGGACTCGCGCACGGCCGCCCTCCCGTCCGAAGAGCATGTGCACGGCCGTGAGCATGACGAGGCCGCCGATGATGCGCCGGATCACCTCGTCGGGGAGCGCCGACAGCACGTACACGCCGAGAGGGACCGCGACGAGGAGGCCCGGGACCATCAGCCGCACGTCGCGGAACCGGACCGCGCGGCGGCACTGCCACAGGATGAGCACTACGTTCGGCAGTAGACAGACGGCCACGAGCGGCACGGCGACCTTCGAGGACATCACCAACGGCAGGAGGCACATCGAGACCTGGCCGAAAGCGAAGCCCAGCGCGCCCTGGGTGAAGGCGGCCAGCGCGATGATGGCCGCGACGATAAGATACTCGGTTGACCAGAATTCAGGCATGCGGGCAATAGTATCACTTTGCCCCTCGTGAGCCACGGTTTTACTGCCCGAGCCAAGTCGCCCGGGCCGGCGGCGGCGCCCGTTCCTGGGGGTCATCTATTCAGGCTTTACAAGTGGGGCGGCTCTCGTATATCTTGTTCAAGCGCGGTCAGCGCGCCTCCACGTGAATTTCGAGACACGACATGGGACACAGCGATAGGAATGTGCCTGAGGCCAGGGAGGAGGCCTTGAGGACAAGGTCTTGAGGACAAGGTCTTGAGGACAAGGTCTTGAGGACAAGGTCTTGAGGACAAGG
>CAZJXV010000209.1:0-7926 GCA_964550015.1 uncultured Verrucomicrobiota bacterium | reverse complement strand
CGGTTGCAGTGCGCATTCATAGGAGCCGTAGGCGTAAGCCTACGGACCGCGAGCGGGGCACAATCAATCTTTCTCGACGGGCGACCGGCCCCGTCCGGGCCGGTCGCCCGTCGAGAAAGAGGATCTTTATCGGTCGCCTCCTGCCCGTAGGCTGACGCCTACGGCTACTGACGTTCGGCCCCTTCGGGGCATGGGACGACGTGCGTTACGCCCTAGATGACGTGCTGGTGGCGGTTTCTTCAACAGGCCCGTCAGCCCGTGGTTGGCGTCGGGCGCAAACAGCTAGAGCCCCGTCAGCGGCGATTGAACATGATCGGCAAGGGCTGAATGGCCTCCGGCGGGGCTCTCTTCTCGTCGGGCGCCGCCGCCACGCGCTGGCCCTGCTTCGCTGAAGCTTCGCAGGGCCGGCGCCCGAGGCTACTGCCAGTCACCGCAGGGCGGTTCATACCATGGGCAGGCGCCGGCGCCGGGGTGAGAAAGCCGGGCTATTGATTCTCGTGGGACAAGTGTCCTATGCCCGGCGTCGAGGACGATGCCCGGCAGACCGTGATCATGAAGCGGGACTTTTTAGACAGGATAGACAGGATCAACCGGATTGACGGAGATCAGAAAATCCTGTTTATCCTGTTATCCCGTCAAAGAGGACATCCTTTCTACAGGTCTCAATAGGAGACGGTTGAGTTGGCTTTTCACCAGCGGCGGCGGCCGGTTCGAGGGCTGCCGCCGTTGCTTTTGCGTTGGGGGGCTCGGCGCCGTGTGGTAGCGTTGGAAGGAACACCCCTTTGAGGACGCCCGGGATTTCGATGAAGCGCTCGTGGATAACGTACATCCTGGCCTTTGTGGGCGTGTTGCTTTTGGTCGCGCTTGCGTGGTGGCTGCGGATCTACACGCTGGGGGAGGTGGAGACCGACACCGAGCAGGAGGCGTTCTCGGCGTTGGTGGCGCTGACGGTGCTTGCGGTGCCCGGGGCGCACTGCGTGGCGATGTTCGCCGCGCGGCCGTCGTGGCGGCGGCGGGGGCTGTACGTGACGCGGGTGCCGTGGTCGGCGGTGGCGGGCGTGGTGCTGTTCGTGGTGCTGCTGTTCGGGCCGGCGTTTTTTCTCGCGGCGGTCGTTGAAGTGGCCGAGGAGTTCGTGAGCGTTGGGGGGGACTCGACTGACGCCGGGGACGACGCGGCGGGCGAGCACGTCGGGTACAGGCTCGTGGACGAGGATAAGGTAACCCCGGCCGAGCTAGTTGGCGAGACGGCGCAACGCGACAAGGAGGCCGGCCTGGAGGACTACGCGCTGCTGGCGGGCCCGCTTGTTGCCGCCGCGCTGTTGGTCGTGATCGTGAGTGTGATGCGTTCGCACGGCGCCAATGCGTGGCGCGGCTTCGGGTTCGGCGGCGGGCGGTTCTGGCGGCACGTGGGCATTGGCGTGGCCGCGTACCTGGCGTTCCGGTGGGCGATCGCGCCGGTGCTGGGCACGTTTTTCGAGCTCGTGCTGCCGTTGTTCAATATTCCAGTCGAGGGACACGAGGCGGTCCTGGAGTTTCAGGAGACGAGTTCGCCGGTGGTTCGCGCCGGGCTGATGGTGGCGATCGCGGTGGAGGCGCCGTTTTTCGAGGAGGTCGTCTTTCGCGGGGTGTTGTTCCAGACGCTGCGGCGCTACGCGGGCTCGGCGGCGGGGATTGTGGTGTCGGCGGCGATCTTCGCGGCGTTCCACGGGACGGTGTATGTGATTTTGAACATCTTTTTTCTGGGGCTGCTGTTTGGGTATCTTTTCGACCGGACGGGCAGCATCGTGCCGGGCATCGTGCTGCATTTCCTGTTCAACGCGACGACGGCGGCGGTGTTGCTGGCGTCGTAGGAGCGGTGTGGGCGGATGGCGATTCGGACGCTCGAGTGGCGCGACGGGGCGCTGTGGTTGATTGACCAGACGAAGCTGCCGACCGAGCACGTCGAGGTCGAGTGCCGGACGGCGGCCGAGGTGTGGGACGCGATCAAGCGGTTGGTGGTGCGGGGGGCGCCGGCGATCGGGGTGGCGGCGGCGTACGGCGTGGTGCTGGGGGCGCAGGCGTCGGCGGCCGAGACGGCGGGCGGGCTTGCGGCCGACGTGGAAAAGGCGGCCGAGTACCTGGCGACGGCGCGTCCGACGGCGGTGAACCTGTTCTGGGCGCTCGACCGGATGCGCGGCGTGGCGCGGTCGTTTTCGGGCACGGATGCGACGGCGCTCAGGCGGCGGCTGCTCGAGGAGGCGGACGCGATCTGCGAGGAGGACCGGGCGATCTGCCGGCGCATCGGCGAGCACGGGATGGGGCTGATCGAGGACGGGCAGACCGTGCTGACGCACTGCAATGCGGGCGGGTTGGCGACGGCCGAGTACGGCACGGCGCTCGCGGTGGTGTTTGCCGCGCACGAGGCGGGCACGCGGGTGGCGGTCTATGCGGACGAGACGCGGCCGCTGCTGCAGGGGGCGCGGCTCACGACGTGGGAGCTGCAGCAGGCGGGGATCGAGGTGACGCTGATCTGCGACAACGCGGCGGCGCAGGTGATGCGCGAGGGGCGGGTGGATTTGGTCATTACCGGGGCGGACCGGATCGCGGCGAACGGCGACACGGCGAACAAGATCGGCACGTACGGCGTGGCGCTTCTGGCGACCGCGCACGGGCTGCCGTTTTATGTGGCGGCGCCGAAGTCCACGTTCGACATGAGCCTCGAGGACGGGTCGGCGATCCCGATCGAGCAGCGCGATCCGGCGGAGGTGACGCACGGCTTCGGCCGGCAGACGGCGCCCGACGGGGTGACGGTGTATAACCCGGCGTTCGACGTGACGCCGCACGAGCTGATCGCGGCGTTCATCACCGAGGCGGGGATCATCCGCCCGCCGTTCGAGGTGACCCTGCGGGCGCTGTTCTCGACGAGCGGGTAAGGTGGTATCGGGCGGCTGGTTTGGAGATTCATGTGTGAACACGAATGGTCGAGAAGGCCCGCCACGGGCGGGTCGCTGAAGCCGGCTCGTTAGGAGATAGCGATGGGCCTGTGTCCACCGGCTGAAGCCGGCAGAAGAGATTGTACCAGGAAGCCCTCAGGTGCAGGTTCGTCCTGGGGGTTCGCTCATTAGGGATTGTCCTGGAGTCTGCGAGCATGGCGAGGGAGCGGGTCAGTGATCTGGGCGAGTTCGGGTTGATCGCGCGGCTGCGCGAGCGGGTGGCGCCGTCGGCGCGGGTCATCGAGGGGATCGGCGACGACGCGGCGGTGCTCGAGGGCCCGGGGCCGGGGCGGCTGCTGCTGTTCGCGTGCGATACGATCGCCGAGGGCGTGCACTTCCTGGCGGAGGATGCGCCGGAGCAGGTGGGGCACAAGGCGCTGGCGTGCAACCTGAGCGACATCGCGGCGATGGGCGGGGTGCCGCGCGCGGCGACCTTGTCGCTTGGGTGCGCGGCGGAGACGCCCGTCGAGGTGATAGACGGCATCTGGGCCGGGATGCGCACGCTGGCCGAGGCGTTCGAGGTGGACCTGGTCGGCGGCGACATGCACCGGTCGCGCCAGGGTCTGGTGCTTTCTGTTGCGATCGTGGGCGAGGTGGAGCGCGAGCTATGTGTGTACCGTCGGGGTGCCCAGGCCGGGGACTTCCTCGTGGTGACGGGGGCGCTGGGCGGTTCGCGCGCGGGCCGGCACCTGACGTTCACGCCCCGGGTGCGCGCGGGGCGGTGGCTGGCCGAGCGCCGGCTCGTGAGTGCGATGATTGACTTGAGCGACGGGCTGGCGAGCGATCTCAGGCGTCTGTGCGAGGCGAGCGGCGTGGGCGGGGAGTTGCAGGCGGCGCGGGTGCCTATCTCCGACGCGGCGAAGGCGCGGGCGGGCGCGGGCGAGACGAAACGCTCGGCGCTGGAGCGGGCGCTGTTCGACGGGGAGGACTTCGAGCTGCTTGCGGCGGTGCCGCCGGAGCTGCTCGACGAGGCGGCGACGGATTTCTTCGAGGCGTTCGGCGAGCGGCTCCACGTGGTCGGGCGGACCACGGCGGAGCGGACGACGATCCTGATCCACGATGACGGCACGGTGCAGGAGCTCGGGGCGGGTGGTTTTGACCACTTTGGATAAGCCGGTGCGTGTGGAGACGGCGAGCGCCGAGGCGACGGTGGCGCTGGGCCGGTCGGTGGGCGAGCTGCTGCGGCCGGGCGCGGTGGTGGGGCTGTTCGGCGAGTTGGGCTCGGGCAAGACGACGTTCATCAAGGGGTGCGCGCTGGGGCTGGGCGTGGCCGATGCGCGCGTTGTCACGAGCCCGACGTTTACGCTGATGAACATCTACCGGGGGCGCTGCGCGGTGTACCACTTCGACCTGTACCGGATCCGCACACCGGGGGAGTTCGCCGAGCTGGGGCACGAGGAGTTCTTCGGCGGCGAAGGGGTGTGCCTGATCGAGTGGGCCGAGCGGGCGGGGCCGCTGCTGCCGGCGGACGCGCTGCGGGTGGTGTGTACGACGCTCGGGCCGGAGCGGCGCCGGATCGAGATTGGGCGCGCGGCCAGCGCCGGGGCCGCGGGCAACGGCGCGCGAGCAGGAAGGGAGAAGCGATGACGGAAGCCGACGAGACCGCGTCTCCGGAGAACCAGGCGTCGCCGGAACCGGGGCCCAGGACGGTGGCGTGCGAGAAGTGTGGCAGGTCCGTGGCCGTCGAGGACGTGACGACGGCGCGGGGCAAGTTTTATTGCCCCGAGTGCGTGGACGGCACGATTGCGATGGAGAGCGTGCTGCCGTTCCGGGAGAAGTTCGACAACCGGGCGATCAAGTGGACGGTGCTCGGGTGCGGGGTGCTGCTGGTGGCGGCGGTGTTCGTCACGATTTTCGTGTTGGTCTATACGTACATGCGGTTCGACACGCAGCTCGACTGCAGGACGCGCATGAAGACGCTCTACAGCCGGATGGCCACGTATGCGCGCGAGTACAACGGCTATCCGCCGCGAAACAACGACCTCCGGCCGCTGATGGACGAGGGGACCATGGCGAAGGTCGCGCGGACGGACCGGGCGAACTTCGCGCTCTTTGTCTGCCCGGGGACGACGAACATCGTGACGCGGATCGCGCACCTGCAGGACAACGGCACGGCGCCCGACGGCGAGGGGATGAGCTACTTTTATCAGGGCGGGCACGGGTTCGTGATCGAGCCGGGGGACGAGGCGCTGCCGCTGTTATGGGACCAGGGCCCGGCGAACCACAAGGGCCGCGGGGTGAACGTGATTTTCAAGGACGGCCACCACCGGTGCGAGAGCGACGGGGCGCCGGAGCTGCGCCCGCCCGGGCAGGGGGGCGCGGGTGCGGATTGACTGTGGCGGGTCGCGCGGGTAGTATGCGCGCGAAGGGGGCGACCAGTATGCCGGAGGCAGGGCGGTGAGGATATACCAGAAGCGATGGCTTGAGACGGTCCACGATTTCATCGGGCTGTGGGATCGGTTCGATACGCTCTACCTGCAGGGTATCTCGCTCGAGGAGGTCACTGAGGAGCGCGAGGACGAGTTCCTTCAGTTCGAGGGCACGGTGGTCGAGCAGCTCGTCAAGGTCGGGGAGGTCGAGCGTGGGCGGTTCGGCCTGCACGATCTGGTGATGGCGGTCGTCCACGAGGCGTTGAGCCTGCGCCACCTCGCGCGGCAGTCGGATTTCCAGCGCCGCCGGCTGCGGCAGCACTGGACGGAAGCGGCCGACGCGCTCTCGAAGCTCTACCGGTTCTGCGAGACGTACACGCCGAAGGTGGAGAAGACGACGCGGCTCGAGGAGGTGCGGCGGATCAATCCGTTCTGGGACCCGGCGGGGGGCGGGTTCCAGGCGACGCTGACGAAGATCGCGCTGGGCCCGGTGACGTTTTTTGCGGGGCTGCGCCCGGGCCGGGACGAGAGGAGCGGGTGGTTTCTGTTCAAGATCGCGATCATTCCGTCGCTGCTGGTGTTTCTGGTGCTGGCGATCGTTCACCTGAGCACCGTGCAGCAGATGGCGTACAACTTCACGCTCGAGACGGGGCTGCTCGATACGAACGAGGGATTTGTGCCGAAGCTGATGATCCACGTGTTCGCGCTGCTGGGCGTGGCGCTGCTGGCGCTGGTGACGAGTGCGGTGCTCATGCTGCTGGCGGTGCTGCACTCGGGGACGCTGCACGTGGCGTTCAAGCTGTTCGGCGGCAAGCAGGACTTCCAGATGAGCCGCAAGATCACCGTGTACGGGGGGGCGCCGGTGGTGGCGATCGTGACGGCGCCGTATGCCATCGTGCTGCAGATGATCGGGGCGGCCAAGGCGCAGAAGCTGCCGCCGGTGCTGGCGGTGTTGGGGTGGCTGGTGGGGACGGCGCTGCTCGCGGCGCTCGTGCTGGGGGTGATGTTCGCCGCCTACCACTTCACCGGCCAGATTCCGAAGGAGGGCCGGTACGTGGAGATCGTCGGCGTCGGCGCCACGACGTATGAGGCGCCGCTCGGCAGCAACCGGGTCCGGCCGGGCACGCAGATCGGCTCGGGCCGGCGGCTCGAGTACGAGGGTGAGACGCGGAAGAAGCTGCGCAACGAGACCGAGACGTTCTACCGCGTCGTTGTTGACGGGGAGGAGGCGCTGGTGCGGCAGGAGGACTGCACGCTGGGCAAGTTTCGTCGTGGGCAGATCGTCGGGTACATGCTGGATCTGACTCGCCAGAAGGTTCTGCTGGTGGTCGAGCGTTTGAGCCGGGAGATCGGTGCGGAGGCGGACTAGACGCACCGAAAAAATAGGGACAGGCACCTATTTTTCTGCGCCAGGGCGCATCGAATGTGTTCAGCACCCACAGAAAAAAAATAGGTGCCTGTCCCTATTTTCCGATCAGGGGGGTTATTCGTCTTCTTCAACGTCGCCGGTGCCGTGTATCGAGCAGGCGATGGTGCAGTGGAAGAGGGGGCTGTCTTCGGGGCATTCGACCCAGGCGTAGTCGCCGCCGGCGGGGCACCACTCAATCCGTTTGAGGTAGCCGGAGTCTTCGAGCTGTTGGATCGTGGCTGAGGGTCCGCTGGTGTCGAACATGAACTGCCTTTCGGCGTGCTCGATGCTTCGCCGGTTGCCTGCGCAGACGACTTCCTGGCTCGCTTCCCTGGCGCGCATGTGCGAGGCCATGCCGATCGCGGCGAGGATGGCGATGACCATGACGACGATCATGGCCTCGACGAGTGTAAAACCGCGTTTGCCGACGGGCATGCTGGCTCCTCTTACCTATGCCGGGTGTGGGTCAGGATGGTGGGTGCGCTGCCGGAGTTGACGTGCACGCTGTCCACGAGGTGCTCCTCGGGGTGCGGGCAGCGGACCATGTAATGGGTGGCGTCGATGCGCTCGTATCGGTACGGTTGTCTGCACGTGGGGCAGCGGGGGGTGGTGCCGTCGAACACCTCGGCGAGTGTCAGCGGCACGCGGCCGTGGCGTACCAGGTGTTGGTCGAGCGCGCGGCGGATCTGCCAGAGCCGGCGGAGGCATCCGTTGAGGCCCGGGGCTTCCCGGCTGGGCCGGTCGAGGGCGTAGAGGGTGCGGCCCTTCAGGTGCAGGGAGGGCAGCATGGCGATCACCTGGAAGACGAGCAGAGCGGCGATGAGCGCCACGACGGTGCGGGCGCGGGCCTTGCTGCCGAACAGGTCGCCGTCGTCGGGCCGGGCGCCTTTCTTGCGCGCCGCCCTGGCGGCACGCTCCTCTTTGAGTTCAGTGAGGATTTCGATGACGAAGCAGCGGCGGCAGCGGGGCTCGGCCGAGGTGGGCTCGCGGCACTCGTCGCAGATGGGCCGGTAGCACACGCCGCAGTAGGCGGTGGCGGCGCGTGCGCCGTGCCAGGCGCATCGGCTTCCAGGCGGGGGGGTTGGCGGCGTGCTTGTCACGAGTCCTCGCAGTGCAGGGCGCTTGGTTGTCGGCCTGGGGCCTCTGCTGGTTCAGTTTCCTTTGGAGGGCCGTTTTC
>CAZJXV010000208.1:0-8075 GCA_964550015.1 uncultured Verrucomicrobiota bacterium | reverse complement strand
ATACGTGCCACTAACTGCCACACAATCCTCGCAACTCTTACCACGGCCATTATAGTGAGGATGCCACAGAGGCGGACAGTGGGTGTGTCCGCTAAGAAGAGCAGCAAGGCTTCGGCGAAGAAGCCCGCGAAGAAGACCTCGCAGAAGCGGGGGTCGCTGAAGAAAGCGTCACAGAAAAAGACACCATCAAAGAAGGCACCCGCAAAGAGCAGAACACCTTCTACGAAGGGTAAACGTACAGTGGCGAAAAAGGCTAACCCTCGACTGTGGCAGCAGATCAAGGACGCCTGGATGCAGGGCGCTAAAGGCGGCCCCGCCGGGAAGTGGAACGCGCGGAAGGCGCAGCTCGCGGTGCAAGAATACAAGCGCCGCGGAGGCACTTACCTCGGGAGGAAAGATCCCGGCAACTCTTTGCGCATCTGGACGCGCGAGGACTGGGGGTACGTCGACGGAGACGCGAAGGGGCGTTACTTGCCGAAAGCGGTGCGGGACGCACTGACCTCTGCCGAGCGCGCACGGGAGAACGCGCGGAAGCGGGGGAAGAAGGGGCGGAACGTGCCGTACTCGGAGAGCGTCACTCGCAAAATGCGACAAGCCGGTGTCATTTAAACTACCAGCCTAGAGCATAGGTGGACGCTACCGACATCGAGGCGTCCGATAACGCCAGAGCAAGAATGGCGAACGTATCCCGTGGGCGCTGTACCCAGTTTCTGGACCGGAACCCGGTAGGGGGTGAAGTGCGACCGGCCGAAGCGTACCATATGCTTGCCGACGATGGCGCCACCATAGTTGGCTACGTCGACATTGGCCCCGGGCCGATGGACGACGAAGTCGAGATCACCCTCAGGCATCGCCCTCCCGGCCGCGCGCCCTACCTCTTCAAGAGCTACGGGTTGGCCATCCCCGACGGCGAAGCCCAACCTGAACTTGAGTGGGGCAACTTCGTCGTCGAGCCGACAGGTGATGGCCGCGTCCGCGTCGCCGCGCTCGTGGCCGACTACACCGCGGCCGCTCCTCGGGTGAAGGCGCGGTGCGACGCGTACATCGACCTCGCGACGGGTCTCGTCACCGAGGGAGAGATCCCGGCAGAAAGCCAGGTGCAGCTTGTTGAGCTCCCTCAGCATCCGCGCTGATTTTGCAGTATTGGAGGTCGCCGCGGCTGCCAACAACATGGCGCGGCAGGTGTTGGCGGGGGTCGGCGCGCGCGCCGCCGCCGGCGACGGGCCGGCGGCGCAGACCCTGGCGCTCATGAAGCGCTTCCTGTGGAAACGCTTCCACGGACTGCCCGATGCGTCGCTCGTCAAACTGGCCGCGGCCTTCGAGCGCTGGGTCCTCGCCGGGCGGAGCGACGGGCGCGTGCTGTACGCGCTGCGCCGCTTTCACCGCGAGTGCTATCTGCGTCACGTTGGCGGCGGGGGTGCGCAAGCTCGAGAACGGGCGCGGGCTCGCACCCGTGCCGCCGATATTCGGGACGTGCTGCGAGCCGCCGGGGCGCCAGGAGGCCACTTTCCCGGCTCTCCGACCCCGACAGCGTCCCTTGATGTCGGGTGCGCTGAGGGCTCGCTCACGGCGGCGATCGGGCGGGCGCTCGGCCTGCCCGCCCAGGCGGCGGTCGGGTGCGACGTCGCACCTGCGCCGGCGCCCCCTCCCGTCGGTTTCACCTACTGGCGGGGGCGGGCAGAAGCGCTCCCATTCGAAGACGGGCAGTTTCAGGTCGTTTCGTGTATTATGAGCCTCCACCATTTCGCCGACCTCGATCAGGCGCTGTCGGAGATCCGGCGCGTGCTCGCGCCTGGAGGGCTCGTGCTCGTGCGCGAGCACGACTGCCCAGACGCGCACTTCGCCGTCTTTCTCGACTTCGTCCACTGCTTCTACGCCGCCGTAGAGGGCGAGGTCACGCTGCGGGGCGAGCAGGCGGATGCCGACTTCGACGCGGCCCGTGGGCAGGTTGTCTCCGGGCGCTACCGCAGCCTCGCCGAATGGGACGCCGTGTTGCGGCGGGCCGGGTTCGAGCCCGCCGGCCAGCCGGCGCACACGCGAGACATCTTTCGTAGTTTCTACCGCGTCTACCGTCCCAACCGCAGGTGAAGACCGCGGCTCCTTTTTGCTCGAGCGGAGACATTTGAATCCCATACACACATAATAGAGTGCGAAGGCGACGAAGGCGAAGGTGGCGGTGGATTTCAACGATGAGGGCTACCCCATTGATGAGAATGGAGACTTGGTCCCTCCCAACGGTGGGGATGAGAAAGGGTCGTTCTGGGTCTTGTCTGATGGGTCATGCTTGTCTCGGTATCCAAACGGGTATTGGGAGCGCACCACGACGAAGCTGGTTGGGATGACATTGGTTGACAACACAATGAAACTAAAGGCCCCTCGTCAAGAAGTGACCCAAAATGGGAGCTACCTTCTTCTGGAGCACTCATCAGACACTTGCATTAGCTCAGCCCCCCTTACCCGTAGCCGAATGACAAGAACCCCGAAGTTCTCTGGCACCCGGTTGGTGTGTCAACTCTCCTGAGCTTTTTTACCTCCTCGACCGAAGGGAAGACCGCACCCAGGTAGCTTCATCGAGGCGGCGCAGCGCATCGGTGTTGGTGTCGCTCAGTGGCCGGCCAGCCATCTAGCGACCTGGTTTATTCAGGTGCTAATAGCGCGATGCCAGACCTTCTGGCGTGGCTTGTCGCCGCCGCAGTTGTGGCCTTCATTGTCGCACTCGCGGTTTGGGGAGGCGCAAGCGGCCGCTATGTCGCGATCAGCCTGGCCGCCGTCGCGCTGATCGGCATGGCAACCGAAGCATACTTATCCCGCTCCCCCGAGGTCAAAAAGGCGCACTCAGAATAGTCGCACCCAGTACGCTGGGGCCTCGTTCTGCAGGACGATTTCCCCGGTCAGCGTGTTGAACACCATCCGCACCTCGCTAGAGGCTCCCATACCGAGGTCGCGCGTGTACGATGCATTGCACTCAACGTAACCGTCTGTGAGAGCACAGACGTCAGTGCCGAGGACGAACGCCTGCCCCCGGGCGACAACACCGTAGCGCGCGATAAGGCGCGCAGGGCCGACCTGCGGCAGAGGGACAAGCTGTAGCACGTCGTAGATCTTGTCGTTGGCAAGGATGGGAGCTCCCACCATCGGCGTCTGCAGCCCCCGCACGATAATGCCGTTCGCGAGCACCAAGTCGAGCCTATCGATCCCCTGGAAGACCGGCATCCAGTTTGGCAGGACCTGCTGAGGTATATCTCCTTGGAGCTCGAAGCAGCTCGCTTTTGCCGCATCCTCCGGAGGCTTCGGGTGGTCGTCGGCCACGATCGTGCGGTCGTGCACGACGCCGTCGGAGGCGATGCGGACCTTGATGAGTTCGTCCGAGTCCTCCAACACATGCAGGGCCCTGAACCAGTAGTTGCATCCCCACTTCCCCTCAACCCGCGCAACGCGGCCCGTGCGTGGGTTGAGGAACCAGTACGAGTGGCCGACCCACATGGACGTAGTATGCAAACACACCCAATGTGCTGAATTCATCTCGCAGAGAGCCAAGTCGCTTGCGTAGTCAATTGCATCGAAGACTGCGTCTGGGATCGGCATACGGTGCAGAGTCCCCCTCGAGCTCAGGATATTGACGTGGCTGTCGACCGCATGGATGCAGTGCTCTTGGCCACGTACGAAGTGCACAAACACTTCCATGTCGGGGTCTTGGAGAGCGTGCGCCGCAATGAGCGCCGACCGCGAAAACGACTTCTCGGCGATGCGTATCCGACCGCGCTCTCTGTCGTCATCTCTGTCGTCGTCGCAGTCAAACCCTAAAGGCTCGCCGCTGACGACGTACTCTCTGAAGGGCACACCGCCATCGCCACACACTCCCTCCAGCGGCGTCTCGAAGGTGTGCTTGCCATGGCACACAGCCACGAAGCAGTAGCGCAAGTTAATGTGCGTGATGCTGTACCCCTGTTCATGCTGCAAGTAGTCGGTCAGCGCTGCGCCGCGGAGCCCCGTGAGGTACTCGTCGACGGCGATCTGCCAAAGCTTGCAGACCTTTCGGAGCCTGATGAGCTCCCGCAAGAGGGGAGGAAGCCACCCTCTACAGTCCTGCTCCCCACACCAGAAGCTCAGCTCGATGTACGCGCCTAGCAGTAGAGGCAGGAGCTCGCCCCCCCCAAATGTGACCAGGCGACTTTTGATCGCGCAAGCCACACAGCAGTCTTCCCACGGAATCCTTTGCCGCATTCAGACGCTGTAAGCGACGTCGCAGCTCCTGCACCCCGCTTTTGTCGTAGTCTGTCCCTACGGACAGTAACCATCGCCCCCATTCTGCTATCGCTTTTGCGCTCGACATACTACCGTAGGTTTTCAGCAAGCCTGATTAAGTCTCAAGCTCTTTCAAAAAGACGCCTCACACTTTTCACCAAAACAGCTCGTGGAGGTGCCTGTAAGAGATCTCGAACCGGCTCCCGCGGAACGTTTGGAGCTCGGCGTTGGCGCGGGGGTCGCTTATTTTGTAGTCCGGACGATCGGCCACTTCCTGCAGCCAGGCAAGCTGCTTCAGCGCAAGCTCGTTGGCTTCGCCGGCGGGGAGCTTCAGCGTCCACTTCATCACCGCGAGCCGCTCTTCGGTGACAATAGACAGGTCCTCCGAGCGTTTCGCATAGTGCACAAGGTTGACGAACTTCGCGAGTTTGTGGCGGTCGGTCTCCACCAACGCGCGAAGCTCTCTGTTCTTTTCCTTCAAGGCGCGATTCTCGTCCTGAAGCGCCCGCATCTCTTGGGTCGTAGAACGCAATACTTGCGCAGCGTCATCGAGGAGAGAGAGCTGTTTCTCCAGCACTGCAGTGGGCGCGCCTGCCATGGCTCTACAGCCGGTCGAGCTCGTTCAAACTTAGTCGAGGCCCAACATTTGAATCGCAAAAAAACTTAGTAGGGGCAACGGCGGACGCCGCGAACATGGAGGATGTCGTGGAGGGCGTCATGGCGGGCCTCACACCCCTCCAAAGGCTAAAGCTCAGCCTCTTGGGAATGAAGGACAAGATCCTCGCGGAGACCACCACCGTGGACGAGATCTTGCGTCTCTTGGAGGCGCGTTTGCCGTCCGAATGGAAGAAGGGCATGGAGCTGCTGCTCCCCGGTGGGCCGTTGCATGCGATGATCGGGTGGCCGCCTGAGTGGTTCACGAATGTCACAGTTGGCCTCCAGCGTTACGACTTAGACCACCAGCCGTGCCACGGCTGCCTCACCTCTGAAGGTCAGTCGCAGGCGGCGGTGGATGCGAAGCTCTGCGCGGGCTGCAGGTACTCGTGCTACCACAAGGAGTGCCAGGCCGGGGGGTGGCCCCGCCACAAGCTGCTGTGCAAGCTGCTGCGCAAGAACCCCGGTCTCGCGGCCGCTCTCCGGCGCCTACAGAAAGAGTCGGGCGTTTACACCGATGGGTCCCGCTGGTACGCCATACCCGGCCGGCACTCGGACGAAGTCCATGAGCTGGTGAACAATTGGCTCATCGCAAAGGCTTTCGAGCTGGAGCATGCAAAGATGGGCAAGCCCAGCCCCGTGGAGGTGGGCCCCTGCCCCGTCAGCAAGAAAGAGGTGTTCCACGTGATGTGGGAGCGCCACAAGCTGCGCAAAAAGCTCGGGGGGTCGGAAGACCCCTGTGTCGGGCTGGAACAGATGGACGTCGACGTCCACTCAACACGGAGCAGTTTCTACCTCCCGCATCCCGAGACTATGAAGCCGCTGGTCGACTTTCTCGAAGCAAAGGGGTGTGTTCGGTACAACTATCCGGCAGCGGGGAAAGGACTCCTCGGGCTCTGTCTCCATTACTTCGGCGGCGTCCCGGCCGAGGCGATCCGGTGCACAGACTTGACCCCCGAGCCCGGCTACTTCCCGGTCGACGAAGCGGACGCGTGCGACCCGAAGCTGTTGGAGGTCGACTGGGAGACGACCGTCCTCGTGCTGGTGTGGCTCGAGTTCCCGGGCATGCCGCCGTACGCCGAGCGCCTCATCCGACTGGCACACAAAATGGGGGTGAAGCACATCCTCCTGGGGGCGGAGGAGCAGGGCTGCGCGATGAGTCCCAAGGCGCACGAGGCGATGAATGAGCTCTACCCGACGGAGGAGGAGATCCCCGGCGTCCCCGACTTCAGGGTGTGTCACCTCTCGCTGGCGAACCTGATCTTCATCAGCGGCGACCAGTCTGAGCACGTCCGGCACATCCCGCTGGCATACGCTGCCGACCCCTCGTTCCGGAGCATCGGCCAGTCCCTGCGGTACCGCACGCTCCGCAAGTGAGTCAGAGGCCGGCCGGCGCCATGACTGCAATTGCGCAGCCTTTTTTTCGCCTCACTAGGCAATGAACCGCAGCATGAAGTGACCACTGATAGTGTCGTAGTAGAGCTCATTCGTCCAGGGCGCGATGCGCCGTCTCGCCGCCGAGTTGTAGGCGTGGTCTTCCTGGATCAGGAGAGACCACGCGCGCCCGCGCTGTACCCACAATTGGTCGACGAGTATGATGTTTCCTCTGATGTTATGCGACAAACCGGGCTGCTCTTGGATCAGCGCTGAAACGGCACGCGGATCCGTTGGAAGCTGCCGCGGCGGCGCCGGTTGGTCGCTTCCCATCGCTCAGTCGCAGTGCGTGTCGAGTGGTATCTTCAATTGATATAACTGGTACTGTTGTACGAGCTGCAATGGCATTGCTTCCGATTTCTCGCACATTCAGGGTCAAGGATGTCGAATCACAGATTCTCGCCGAGATCCACCCAGACATAGTCGTTGGCGAGCGCGACTACTTCGTCTTCAGGGAGTTTGACTTCCCTCTGGAAGAGCTCGAGCAACGCTATGGAGAGGGCGCGCTGCTGTCGTGGTCGCAGTCGGCTCCAGGTGTCTCTGGACTTAAGAGCCTGCTGACAGAGGCAGAACTGGGGGCTGTGCGCAGCGTTATCAGGGAGATCCAATCCAAGCGCGGCCCGGACAAAAAGCGCGGCTACGATGTGATCTCCGTGATCCGATTCTCGTGCGGGAGCTACGACGTGCATCCAGTCAACTGGTGAGCCGGCTGGTGTTTTTGTTCCAGACTCACGTCTACGGTAGCTGGACGCTGCCCGACCGGCCGGCGACCACCTTGATGAGCGGCTCGTGGTCGGGGTCCGCGCGCCGGCAGCCGCGAACCGGCCAGCTTTGGCCTGCCGGAGCGGCAGGCCGCCAGCCGTGTTGATCCCGTAGTCGATGCCCGCTGAGATCGCGGTGCGTATTCAAAAAAGAGTCATATTATTTGTCTCCTCCCACCATCGCGTTAAACGCGGCCGTCGCATCACTGGGGAAGTAGTGGCTGACCACGACGAAGCCAGCCTTTTCGTCGTAGATGACCTCGGTTCCGTTCCCGGCGTCGCATGACCACTCCCGGTTGCACGGCAAGTAGTCGTCGACGGTCTCGGTCTTGGCGTTGCATGGCGGGTAGTCGTCCACGAACTCCCAACCCCCCTCATCGCCGCTATCGTCCGGACGTGAGGGGGGTTGCGACCGGTACAGCGCGGCCAGGTCCTCGCAGCAACCATGTATGCGAGACGCCACGTGAGTGGCGTTTTGGGCCGCAGACGTAGCGCACTGGACCGCGGACGTGAGCAGCGCGCTCTTGTTGCTCTGAGGGAGCTGCAGGAGGTTCCGATTCTCCGGGTTGCGAGGCGGCGGAGCTGCCTCACCCCTCGTCACGCTTGCGATCATCAGTTCGATGACAAAGTCGACCCAATTGAGCACCCCACCCAATGCGGTTCGCACACCCTGAGTAGGATCCCCCGCATCCAGAGTGGTAACCTCCGCATCCTGGGTGGTATCCCCCGCATTCTGCATGGTTGACATTTGGGCTCGATATACCGGCAGGCCGGACTAAACCTCACTGCTATTCAAATTGAACGTGTCCATCAGCCGACAGCGCAGTATGGGGGGGGAGCGCGGCGCTCTCGAGGCGGTCAAGACGCGCCTTGACAGCGCAGGCGCAGACGCCGAAGGCGAGCTGGTCAGTGCCATCAGCAGCTTTGTTTCAGCCCTGCGGGCTCGGCCGCCGGCCGAGCAGTCGCGCGGCGCAGAGGTCG
>CAZJXV010000207.1:0-8093 GCA_964550015.1 uncultured Verrucomicrobiota bacterium | reverse complement strand
AGAAAGAAAACCTTCATCTGTCGCCTCCTGCCCGTAGGCTTACGCCTACGGCTACCCACGTTCCGCCCCTTCGGGGCGTGGGACGACGGGCGTCGCGCCCTGGAGCACGTGCCGACAGCGGTTTCTTCAACAGGCCCTTGAGCCGCTGGTTAACCGCGTCTCTCTTGTTCCCACGACCGCCTCTCTCCTGGCTCCCAGTACAGCCACAGCGGGAACATCGGCAGCCTCCGCCCGGTCAAACCAAGGGCCGGGCAACGAAAAGGAGGGAACTCATGGGGACCGAGTTGGAGTCTCTTTCAAAGCGCCTCCAGAAGGTGGAGAGGCAGAACCGCACGTTAAGGATCACGGCGGTGGCGGCTCTGGCGCTGATTGGCGGCGTCGTGCTGGTGGGCGCCGCTGCGCCGAAGCCTAAAACGGTTGAGGCGGAGAAGTTCGTCGTCCTCGATGAGCAGGGCAGGAAGCGCGCCGAGCTGGGCATGTCTGAGGAGAACTCGGTGGGCCTGGCACTCTCTGACAAGAAAGGTGAGCGGCGTGCCGCCCTGCGGCTCACCCGCCTAGGTCGGCCCAGCTTGGTGCTGCAGGATGCGCACGGCGACGAGCGCGCGAAACTCGACCTCGGGGTGGAGCCGAGCCTGACTCTCAGCGACAAGACGGGCGCGGTGCGACTAAATCTGGGAATAAACATCGCCAAGACACGGGACCTTCGTGAAACGCCCTCCTTCAGGCTCTTTGGCGCCCAGGGCAAGGTCATCTGGGAAGCCCCGTAGAACGGGAAAACGAAGTGGCTGGGGCGGAAGGATTCGAACCTTCAGTTGCCTGATCCAGAGTCAGGAGCCTTACCAATTTGGCCACGCCCCACGGGAATGCTTCGCATTCCTTGGACGTTCCTTCGCAACGTCGGGAATGCTCCGTGTTCCTTAGACGTTCCTTCGGAACGTCCGGGAAACGCTCTATTCCTCAGCCGGTGCCTCTGCAACGAACCGCGCCGGCAAAGCCGGTGCGGCTAACCATCCTGGGCAAGCACGCCGATGTACGGCAGGTTCCGGTACCGGTCGGCGAAATCCATGCCGTAGCCGACGACGAACTCGTCGCCGATCTCGAACCCCCGGTAGTCGGGCTCCACGGGCGCCTCGCGCCGCGCGCGCTTGTCGAGCAGCACACAGATGCGCACGCTCGCCGGGCCGAACGACTCGAGGTAGCGCAGCACCTCGCGCATCGTCCGCCCGGTATCCAGGATGTCGTCCACGAGTAGCACGTGGCGGCCCGCAATGTCAATGGACAACTCCTTCGTGAACTCGATCCGGTCGGCGGGCACCGTGCCGTCGCGGTAGCTGACCACCCCGATGAAGTCGAACGAGACCGGCCGGTCGAACCCCCGGATCAGGTCCGCCAGGAACACCACGCTCCCCTTGAGCAGCGCGACGATCACCGGCTCCTCGTCGGACCACCCGGCGCTGATCTCGGCGACCAGCTCGCCCACCCTGGCGCGGATCGCCTCCTCGCTCACAAGCACCCGTGCCACCTTGTCCGGCAAGCGTTCTTCGCGCATCTCGCCTCCTGGCGCATCTCGCCCCCTGGCGCATCTCGCCTCCTGGCGCATCTCGTCTCCGCCACGACGAGCCTACCGCATCCCCTGCCTGTTGCGCAACCGCCCCGCTTGATTCCCCGCAGGTCCCCTGCTACCATCGCGCGTTCCGCACACCCCCAACCGCGAAAGGAGCTCACAATCGAGAAAGGCGCAGGCAAGTACGGCATGCTGCTCGTCGCGGTGTCGGCCACCTCCATATCGGCCCTGCTCGTCCGATACGCCGAGGCGGAGGGCGCCCCCGGCATCGTCACCGCCATGTGGCGCACGGTCTTCGCGGCCGCGCTCGTCCTGCCGCTGGCGCTCTGGCGCGGACTGGCCGACATCGCCGCGCTGAGCGCCCGCGAGCGGCTCCTTCTCGCCGCGTCGGGCGTCGCGCTCGGCCTGCACTTCGCCGCCTACATCGTCTCGCTCTACTTCACCACCGTCGCCTCGACGATGTTCTTCGTGGCCATCACGCCCATCTTCGTCGCCCTCGGCAGCCACTGGGTCTTGCGCGAGCGTGTCGCGCCGCTTTTCTGGATCGCCATCATCGTCACCGTCATCGGCGGCCTGCTCATCGTCGGCGTGGACGTCAAGGAGCTCAAAAAGATTCACGGCGATGCGCTCGCGCTGGCCGCGGGGCTTTTCGTGACCGTGTACCTGCTCATCGGCCGCACGCTTCGGCCGAAACTCCACGTCCTGTCCTACATCGGCGCCACGTACACGCTCGCGGCCCTCACAACCACGGCGGCCACGCTCGTGCTGCGAGAGCCGATCGTGGGCTATGCGCCGCGGGCGTGGCTGATGTTCGCGCTGCTGGCCGTCGGCCCATCCATCGTCGGACACGGCTCGTACAACTGGGCCCTGCGCCACTTTGCGTCCTACGTCATCTCCGTCGTCAACCTCGGCGAGCCCGTCATCGCCATCCTGCTTGCCTACTTCTTCCTCGCCGAGACCCCCACCCCCATGAAGCTCGTCGGCGGCGCCGTCCTGCTGCTCGGCATCTCCCTCGCCATCTACTTCACGCGCCAGGCCGAAGCCCCGGCGCCCGCCGGGCCGTAGCGCTCACCATCAGCCGAGGATGGCCGCCAGGTCCTCCCGCGGCGTCGAGACGGGCATGATATTGAACTTCTCGACGAGAACGTTCAGCACGGCCGGCGTGACGAACGCGGGCAGTGTTGGCCCCAGCCGCATGTTCCTGATGCCGAGATGCAGCAGCGTGAGCAGGATGCAGACCGCCTTCTGCTCATACCACGACAGAATAAGCGACAACGGCAGGTCGTTCACGCCGCAGTCGAACGCCTTCGCCAGCGCCAGCGCGATCTGCACGGCCGAGTAGGCGTCGTTGCACTGGCCGACGTCGAGCAGGCGCGGGATGCCGCCGATCTCGCCGAAGTCGAGCTTGTTGAACCGGTACTTGCCGCACGCCAGGGTCAGAATCACGCAGTCGGACGGCACCGCCTGGGCGAACTCGGTGTAGTAGTTGCGACCGGGCTTCGCGCCGTCGCACCCGCCGACGAGAAAGAAGTGCCGGATGGCGCCGCCCTTGACCGCCTCGACCACCGTGCCGGCCACGCCCATCACCGCCTCGTGGCCGAAGCCCACGAGGATCGTCCGGTCGGGGCCGTCCTCGGCGAAGCCCTCCGCTGCGAGCGCCGCCTCGATCACGGGCGCGAAGTTGCGGTCGCCGATATGCGTCACACCGGGCCACGCCACGAGCCCGCTGGTGAAGATGCGCGCCTTGTAGGAGTCCTTGGGTTTCTGGATGCAGTTCGTCGTCATCAGGACGGCGCCGGGGAACGCGTCGAACTCGCGGCGCTGGTTCTGCCATGCGCTGCCGTAGTTGCCGGCCAGGTGCGTGTACTTCTTCAGGCCGGGATAACCGTGGGCCGGCAGCATCTCGCCGTGCGTATAGACGTTGATGCCCTTCCCCGCGGTCTGCTTCAGCAGCTCCTCGAGGTCCTTGAGGTCATGGCCGGAGACGAGGAGCGCCTTGCCCTCGAGCGGTTCGATCCGAACAGGCGTCGGCACGGGATGGCCGTACGCGCCGGTGTTCGCCGCGTCGAGCAGCTCCATCACTCGTAGGTTCACTTCGCCGCATCGAAGCGCCATCGAGACAAGGGCGTCCATGTCGCGCGGCTCCTCGGCAAGAAAGCTCAGCGCCTCGTGGAAGAAGGCGTAGACCGCCTCGTCCTCCTGGCCGAGGATCTGCGCGTGGTCCGCGTAGGCCGCCATGCCCTTGAGCCCATAGAGGATCAGCTCCTGGAGGCCCGTGACGTCCTCGCCCAGCCTCGTGCGCCGCTGTTCGATGCCGACCGCTTCGCCCTGTTTGACCAGCCCGGCCACGTCCGACGCGGGCTGCCAGGCGGCCGGACCCGACAGCGTCTCAGGCTCGCGGCCCGCCTCCGCGCACGCTTTCTCGTAGAGGCGCCGCGCCTTATCGCGCAAGGCCGCGGCTCTTGCCACCAGGTCGGCGACTCTCTCCGCATCGAAGTTGACGTTCGTCACCGTCGAGAAAAGCGCCTCGATTGTGAACACGTCAATCTCGCGGTCGCGCGCCCCGAGCTGTCGCGCCGCATGCGCGTACATGGATACGCCCTTGGTCACATTCGCCAAGACGTCCTGCAGCGCAGCCGTCTCCGCGTCTTTCCCGCACACGCCTTGCACGGTGCAGCCGGTCCCCTTCGCCGTCTGTTCACACTGAAAACAAAACATGGTCACCATCGTCTCCTTCTACCTCAGGGAACAGTGTCGGGATTCCGCATCACCGGCCCCGGAAGCCGGATCACGGACCGCTCTCTTACGATCGCGCCGGCGGCACGCGGCCACACAGTCGCCGCAGCCGTCGCGCCAGCCGTCGCTGCCGTCTTCATCAATCGTGAAGGCTGTTCCTACGCAACGGCCTTCCGTCCGTTCACTCGACGGTTGGCGGCAATGTCTGCAAGTGTCGTCTCCTCCAGGCGCCTCCTGGCGAGACCGTTCACCGTCTCGATCAGGTCACCCAGGATGCACTGACGTCCACCGCACACGCACCGGTCCAGCAGGCAGCTTTCGGGCGTGAGCACGCCGTCAATCACCTCGAAGACCTTCAGCAGCGTGATCATCCTCGGGTCTTTCGCCAGGGCAAACCCTCCCTTCGGACCGCGGACGGACTCGACAAGGCCCGCGTGAACCAGGCGCTGAAGCACCTTGGACAGATGCGCCTCCGATGCGCCCATCGTCGAGGCCATCTCTTTGGTCGTCAGCCGACGCTCCGGGTTCGTCACCAGAAAGAAAGCGGTGTGCAACGCCAGCGAAGCGCCTTCGGAAATCTTGAGCATCGTAGGCATCGGAATCGGGCCTCCGCGCTTAGGCATGTCCGCCTGCGGGCCCCGGGACGCCCACCGGCTGTGTTGACTTCACAATCCCCCGCCGCCTCGCGAACGCGTACAGCTTCTTCTGGAGGAACTTCCTCGCCCGCGACAGCCGCGACCGCACCGTGCCCACCGGGCACTCCATCGCCTCCGCAATCTCCTCGTAGCTGAACCCCTCGACGTCGGAGAGCACCGTGACCATCCGGAACTCGAACGGGAGCTGGTCCAGTGCTTCCTTGATCTCATCCTCAACCAGTTCCTCGAACGCATGCTCGACGTCGTGCGCGTCCCCGAGCCCGCCATCGGCCGGGACTTCGGCCCGGAGCGTGGCTTCCACTTTCTCGAACTCGACCCGCTTGGGCTCTCTTGACCGCTTGCGGAAGCCGTTGATGAACTTGTTCTTCATGATCTTGAACAGCCACGCCTTACAGTTCGTGCCCTGGGCGAACGTGTCGAAGAAACGATAGGCCTTGACCAGGGTGTCCTGCACCAGGTCCTCTGCGTCCGCCAGATTGCGGGTCATCTGGACGGCGCTGTTATAAAGAAGATCGAGATGAATGAGGGCCTGCTCTTCGAACTCCCTGCGGCGGTCGACTTGGACTGGCTCCGCTGCGGCCGGCGGCGGCGAGCGTCTCGCCTCCGCCTGGAAAAACATCAATCCCGTGCTCGCCACGGATTGCACGATCGGACACATTGTTCCCACCTCCTCCTTTTCGTGTGGCCTGCTGCGCAGGGACCGTCTCAGCTCAGTGGCCTCGAACGCCTTGACGACCGCTGACAGTCAGGCGGAACCCGATACCCCGTTTTCGTAGAGTGCCTCGGCAACGACTGACAGCCGGGCAGGACCCGATACCCCGTTTTCGTAGAATGCCTCGGCAACGACTCACAGCCAGGCACAACCCAATACCCGTATTGCGGTGCTATAATACCAAATTATCTCACCATGTCAACAAAAAAATCACACAAACCACAGAAAATCACGGCGAGGAAGCGACCAAGGTCAAAAGTCGCTCCTGGTCAAGGTCTTAGCCCGCATTTCTCACAGAGAGCCGACGCGGAGCGCTCAGGGATGCGCAATTGGAAAAATAGGGACAGGCACCTGTTTTTCTGTGGCTGGTAAACACATTTGATCCGCCCTGGCGCAGAAAGAATAGGTGCCTGTCCCTATTTTTTTTTCGTGGCGTGAGAAATGCGGGTTGGAACTCTCAGGCGATGAACCGCGACCCCGTCGCTGACCATGGCGGTCCCCCGCCGCACCGTGCCGGGGCCTGTGATCCCTCGCGAGACGACCGCCCGGCTACTCTTCCGGCGAGAACTCGTCCTTCCCTACCCCGCACTCCGGACAGACCCAGTCGTCCGGCAGGTCCTCGAAGGCTGTCCCGGGCTCGACCCCGTTGTCCGGATCACCTACTGCCGGGTCATACACGTACCCGCACACGTCGCACACGTACCTTTTCATATCCGGTCTCCTTTGTCAGAAAGGTCCTTTCCGTCGTCAACACCCGGTCGTCGCAACCGGCGCACCCGGCTGGCGCACGCGGCTGGCGCAGGCCGCTGGAGAAGAGTTCAAGCCCGCGCACAAACCTCCCTCAACCTCTCGGCCACCGCCAGCCCGAGCGAATATGCTTCCTTGAGATCGCTCCCGTCCGGAACGTACTTCACCTTGAGCCCCTCGCCGACGAGCTCCACCTTCATCGCCTCGAGCGTTTCCCGGACCTGCTTGACGCCCGCGGCCGCCCAGCCGTACGAGCCGAACGCCGCGCCGACGAGGTTCTTGGGCCTCAGACCCTGGAGATACGTCAGCACATCGGCCACGGTCGGAAACATCATGTTGTTCAGCGTCGGGCTGCCGACCACGAGCGCCCCGGCCTCGAGCACCTCCGTGGCGATATCACTGCGGTGACAGCCCTTGAGCGGCATGAGCTTCGGCTCGGCCCCGCCGGCCTTGAGCCCCTCGCCGATCGCCCGCGCCAGCCTCTCGGTGCTGCCCCACATCGTGTCATAGACGACCACGGCCTTTCTCGTCGGCTTCTGTTCACACCACCCGGCGTACTTGCCGACGATGAACTCGATGTCCTCGCGCCGCCGCCAGATCGGGCCGTGGTCGGGTGCGACAACGGCCAACTCAATGCCGGCCTCCTGCACTTTGCCCAGCGCCTTCAAAATGGGGCTGACGAGCGGCATCAGGATGTTGGCGAAGTACTTGGCCGCCTCGAACTCGAGCACCTCGCGCGGGAGCCTGTCGGCGAACAGCTCGCTCGTCGCCAGGTGCATGCCGAAACCGTCCTGCGAGAACAGCAACTGCTCCTCGACGAGGGTGCTCAGCATGCTGTCGGGCCAGTGGACCATCTTTGTCTCGATGAAGCTGAGCGTCCGGTTGCCGAGGCTCACCGTCTGGCCGTCCTCGACGGCCACGATCCCGCCGGTGCCGTGGAAATGCCGCGCGAGCGCCTCCGTGCCCGCGCGCGAGGCGTACACCGCGTCCGGCTCAACCGCCTCGATCACGTCCGGCAGGCACCCGGTGTGATCCATCTCCGAATGGTTCGAGACGATGATGCTAATGTTCTTCGGGTCAATCACCGACGCGATCCGGGCGAGCAGCTCGTCCTTGAACGGTGCCTTCACCGCATCAATAAGCGCGACCGTATCGGCGAGCACAAGGTACGCGTTATACGTCGTGCCTCGGTTGGTCGCGTAGCCGTGGAAATCGCGCAGCACCCAGTCAATGGCGCCGACCCAGTACACCGTGTCGGTGACCTTCTGTGCCTTGAACACGTCCTTCACAATGCCGGTCTCCTCCGTCAGGTCACACCGCTGGTGCGCCGGCCGAGCGGCTCGCACCGGCTCTCATACCAGATTGCAGGGGGGCCGTCTACTTCACACCGGACGGCCCTGTCGCGCTCCGGCAACCCGCTCAAAAAGGCGGACTCCCTACGACATCTTTGTCACCCCCAGGGCCGTAGGCCCGACAGCAGGTAGCCTGGCCCGCCCGCCCTCCGTAGCCTTGGCGAAGGAGGGCAAGCCCCAGGTTAGCGACGAGATCCTTACCACCCCCAGGGCCGTAGGCCCGACACCGGGTAGCCTGGCCCGCAAGGGCCTGTTGAAAAACCTGTGCCCTCGACGCCCCGTAGGGGCGCCACGTGAGTAGCCGTAGGCGTAAGCCTACGGACCGC
>CAZJXV010000206.1:0-8108 GCA_964550015.1 uncultured Verrucomicrobiota bacterium | reverse complement strand
CTTTGCCCTTCGCAGCTTTGCCCCGAAGGGGCTGCATAGAACAGCCCAGGGTCAGTTTGGCCCCGAGCCTGTCGAGGGGCGAAGCGCCACCCTGGGTACAAACGCCGCAACAAACCGAAGCATAGCCTGAAGGGCTTACATAAACGGAGCTTTTCAACAGGCCCGCAAGCCCCAGGTTAGCGACGACAAAACAAAGCATCTCAGCCCCGTAGGGGCGACAGAGGCCCCTCAACATCCCAGGGTCCACCCGAGCTGCCCCAGTCTCTCACCAACCTGCTAGGCCTTCCAGAGCCCGTGCAGGTTGCAGTACTCGCGCGCGCTCACTTTGCCGGCGGCAATGTGGAATGTCGCCTCGGGCGCGCCGCCGGGATCGAGGAACTGCCGGTAGGCCTGCCCGTCGGCCAGGAGCTGCACCCACTCGATCCAGTGCTCGCCCGTCATCGGGTGCGCCACGCTGCCGACCTTCACCTTGTAGCCGCCTTCGACTTTCTCGATCACGGGCACGTGCTTCTCTTTGGCCGCGTCGACCGTGTTCTCGGTCTGCAGCTCCATCGGCTGGTTGCAGCAGACGAGCTGGCCCGCGCCCGCGTGCACCACTTCGACGATGTTCCCGCACACGTTACACTTGTAGATCTGCAGTCTCTGTGTCGCCATTGCTCTGCTCTCTCCTTTCCGTGTTTCCCGGCTCAGTCTGTCTCCAACAATACCCGCCCTGTGCCTCGCGGGCGCACAACAATATCGAGTCAGCCCTCTGCGAGCGTCCCCACCACGGGGAATTTCTCAAGCAGGCCAGCGCCGTGCGGCGCCTGGTCCAGCTCGTCGGTCAAGTCAACGCCCGCGGGATGCATCACCTGGTGCACCCCGCCTCGCCACAGGAAACTCCCGGACACGTCGTACACCATGCCGTTGAAGGCGATCAGTGCCGGCGTACCATCCTTGCCCGTGTACGTGCGCAGCTCCTCTCGAGTGAACTCTCGCATTCGATTCGCCCTGTATGCAGTCGTCGGCCCGGGCGGGCCCGAGAGGCCCGGCCCTTCGCCGGGCCTCTCAGCGCCTCGTCGTGACCCTACTTCAGAAACTTCGACACGAACGGAGACGTGTCGCCCTGCCTCATGAAGTGCCCCGAAGGCCCTTCGCCAAGGAACTCGGAGAACCACGACTCGTGCTCGATCTCCTCGTTGAGGATCGCCAGCGCCAGATCGTAGGTCCGATGGTCCTTGCCCGCCGTCATGTTGCAGATGTGCGTGTAGCCCCGAACGGCGCAGCGCTCGGCTTCCACCAGCACCTTGAGAACCGCCATGACGTCCTTGGGGTCCTTCGGCAGACTCGCCGGCGGACAGGCCGACATGTCGTGGAACGCCTTCATGTCCTCCGGCAGCGCGCCGCCGAGCTCGTAGATGCGCGGCACCAGCGCCTCGAAGTGATTGCGGTCCTCGATCCGGGCCACTTCGGCGATCTCCTTGATCCCCTCGCCCTGAAGGCCGATCAGGTTCACCCGCAGGATCGTGTAATAGTAATAGGTTGTAAGTTCTGCGGCCGCGTTCTTGACCAACAGCTCAACGAGCTGGTCCAGGTTCACGCCCGCCTTCTTGACCATTTCTTGTGCGACTCGAGCCATCGTTTCGCTCCTTTCTTGAGGTTGTCATTGTGTTTGTGCTGCCGATCTATGTCTCACGCGGACCTGGCCGTGCTCCCTTCCGCCCGGGCGCCAGCTCCCCGGACGGCCTGTCTGCCACGGCCGCACGAACTCGGCGGCAACCGGTGCCTCAGCGGCGCAACGCCCGCCCCAACGCTGTGCCTCTAGGTCAGCGCGCGGACGGCGTCCAGCACCGAATCGTAGTCGGGCTCGGTCCCGGTCTCCGGGACAATCTGCACGAACCGAACGACGCCGTCCCTGTCCACGACGAACACCGCCCGCGCCAGCAGTCGCAGCCCCTTGATGAGCACGCCGTAGGCCTCACCGAACGACGCCGTCTGATAATCCGACAGCGTCACCACCCGCTCGACGCCCGCCGCGCCGCACCAGCGCTTCTGCGCGAACGGCAGGTCCATGCTGATCGTCACAACCACGACATCCTCGCCCAGCGACGCCGCCGCCTCGTTGAACCGCCGCGTCTCGGTGTCGCACACGCTCGTGTCGAGCGACGTCACCGCCGAGAGCACCACCACCTTGCCGCGGTACGCAGACAGGCCCACCGCTTTCAGGTCCGTGTCCACGCACGCAAAGTCCGGCGCCCGGTCACCTGCCTTGACTTCGCCGCCGATCAGCGTCACCGGATTGCCCTTCATCGTGACAATCCCAATCCGTTCACCCATCGGACCTTCCTCTCCGAGATTCTCATGGCCGGTGCAGATTGCCCAACAGCGCCCGCGCCTACTCCGAGGCGCCGCGCTGCCCCAGCTCGCGGTCGAGCATGAACAGCCCGCCCGGCGCCTCCTCGATCATCTTCAGCTTCTGCACCACGGCGTCCGCCGAGGCTTCCTCCTCGACCTGCTCGGTGATGAACCACTGCAGGAACACGCCCGTCGCGTGGTCGTTCTCGGCGGCCGCCAGCTCGGCCAGCTTGTTGATCAGGCCGGTGACCTTCACCTCGTGCTCGTAAACCGCCTCGAACGCTGCGAGCGGCGACGCCCACTTCGCCGGCGGCTTGTCCACGGCATCGAGCGTTGCCTTGCCGCCGCGTTCGATCACGTAGTCGTAGAACTTCATCGCATGACCAAGTTCCTCGCCCGCCTGGGCCTTCATCCACCCCGAGAAGCCCGGCAGGTTGATCGAAGCGAAGTAACTCGACATCGCCAGATACATGTAGCCGGAGTAGAGCTCCGCATTGATCTGCTTGTTAATCGCCGTCTCCATCTTCTTGCTCAGCATCTCTGTCTCCTTTTCCTGCCTGTCGGCGAACTAAGTTCCCCCTCCGTTGCACCCCCTAGTGCGGGCATTTCTTCAGGCACAGGAACCAGTCAAGGCACTCGTAGTCCTTGCCGGCGGCCTCCACACGGTCCTTGGCGCTGCCGCACGAGCCCGGCGGCGGGATGATCACATCGTCACCGAGCTGCCAGTTGGCGGGCGTGGCAATTGTGTGCTCGTCGCTATGCTGCATGGCAATGAGCAGCCGCTTGATCTCGTCCATGTTGCGCCCGTTTGACAGCGGGTAGTAGAGCACGGCCCGCACGATCGCCTTCGGGTCGATGATGAACACGGCCCGGACAGCCTGCGTAGTGCTCGCTTCGGGCTGCAGCATCCCGAACGCCTTGGCCACCTCCATCGTCAGATCGCTGATGACGGGGAACTTCACCTCGACGTCCTTCATGCCCTTGTACTCGATCTTCTCGGCAATCGTCCTGAGCCAGGCGATGTGGCTGAATGTGCTGTCAATCGAGAGCCCGAGCAGTTCCGTGTTCAGCTTCCTGAAGTCGTCCGCCATCGAAGCAAACGTCATGAACTCCGTGGTGCACACCGGCGTGAAATCCGCCGGGTGCGAGAAAAAGATCACCCATTTGCCCTTGTAGTCGTCGGGGAACTTGAGTGTCCCCTGCGTCGTCTCCGCCGTGAACGACGGCGCCTTCTCACCAATCAGCGGCATCCGATTCTCACCCATTGTTCTCCCTTTCCACGTCTTGCGTAAGCGGTTCAGTTTCCTTCAGAACATCCTCCTGGCCATCCAGCGCAGGAACTTGGATTTCATCTTACCCATCATCCACTGCTCGCCGATGCGCTTGTTCATAAACGAAAACGTCGGGAAGGCGTGCTGCAGCATCATGATGTGCCACAGCTTCTTCTTCGCCTGCATCGCCAGGGCGAACTCGTGGATCATCTCGCCCGCAGCCTCGCCCACGATCGTCGCCCCGTAGATCCGGCCGCCGGGACTCGCCAGCACCTCGACAAACCCGACCGGCACGCCCTCAGCCAGCGTCTTGCCGTAGTTCTCATACTCGGTGCGGACCACCTCGTACCGCACGCCCTTGCGTCTGAGCTCGGCCTCCTCCACGCCGACCCGGGCCACCTCCGGCTCGGTAAACACCGCCCACGGCACGACGTACGTGCGAAAGTCGCGCCTGAACGGCCACGGAAGCATCGCGTTCATCAGCGCGATCATCCCCTGGTGCATGGCCGCATGCGTGAGCAGGAAGTGCCCGTTACAGTCCCCGGGGGCGAACACGTGCTTCCGCGTCGTCCGGAGGTACTTGTCAACCCAAATGCCCTTCTTCGTGTAAGCGATGCCCGCGTTCTCGAGCGTGAGCCCCTCGACGTTCGGCCTGCGCCCCGCCGCCACCAGCAGCCGGTCGGCGCGCAGCTCGATGGGGCCACCGTTCGTAGCGCGCACGACGACCGTCGCCCCGTCCTTCTCGACGGCCGTGATCCGTGCGCCGTTGTGCACCTCTATCCCTTCGTGCTCAAGGTGCTTCTGCAGAAGAGTGCCCGCCTCGGGCGGCCCGGCAGGCAACAGGTGCGGGTCCATGTGGATGACGGCGACCTTCGTGCCCAGCCGGGCGAACGCCTGCGCCATCTCGCAGCCGATCGCCCCGCCGCCGATCACCGTCATCGTCGCCGGCGGCTCGTCCAGCTCGAACAGGTTCTGGTTCGTCAGCACGTCCACCGCGTCGAGACCGGGGATCGGCGGCACCGCCGGCACCGTGCCGGTGCAGATGAAAATCTTCTTCGCCGTGATCGTGCGACCCCCTGCGGCGTCCGTGCGACCAGCGGCCGCGTCCGCCCCGTCTCCCACGGCCACCGTGTGCGGGTCCACGAAGCGGGCCGGCCCCTCGCCGTGTACGAGGTCCACCTTCTCAAACATCGCGCGGGTCTTGGCCGTGTTGATGTGGTCCACCACCTCGCGCACGCGCCTGAGCGGCGCCCTCACCTCCGGCGCGGGCGTCTCGCCAAGGCCCATCTCGGCGAGCTGCGTGTGCGCGTGCCGGAGCTTCGCCGCCTTCAGAAGCGCCTTGCTCGGAATGCACCCCACGTTGAGGCACTCGCCGCCGAGCTTGTCCGGCTCGATCCCGCACACCTTCAGCCCCATGGCCGCGCCCATGATCGTGACCGCCATCCCCGCCGGGCCGAGGCCGAGTGCCACCACGTCGTAGTCGTACTTCATCAGACAGACGCTCCCGTATGACCCTTCCCGGTGTGGTGCCTGCTCGTTGCCGCTGGACCGCAGGCGGATTCCATCCAATCCGACTCGATGGCCCGCCACGACGTACCCGCTCGCCTCGCCGAGCACTCCATCGCGATGGCTGATCGGTGAGACCGGCGCGTCGTCCAGACGTCCGCACCGGATGCAGCACAGGTGGCAACCGCCTTCGGCGTCGCCGTCGGAGTGGCGCGCGGGGCACGCAAGCTCCAGCGCGCGGATTGCACCACTCGCCGACACATTCTCCGGGTCTCCGGCAGACCCCGTGTCGCCTGGGCCGGCGCCTCATCTCTCGCCCGGGCATTCATCATTCCTAATGACAACCGGCTCCGGCCACGTTGAGTTCCCCGGCACATTCGGGCCCGCCTTCCTGCCCCCGCCTCGGCCCCGGCCCTCCCTCAGCCCAGTGAGTGCCGCCCGGCCGCAATTCCTGTTATGATAGAAGCCGGACCGTGCCGTGCGCCCGGCGGGAACGTTTCCCGCACCGCACGGGTTGAGGTGACAATGGCTATTCGTTGGAAGCTACTCATATTGCTGCTCCTGACCGCGCTCGTGCCGCTCGCCGTCTTGAGCCTGCTGCAGCGGCGGACCACGGCCCGGCTTGGAGATGAGTTGGCGGCGCGCATTCGGAACACGCTGGCCGACGACGCCGAGCTTCAGCTCCGCCACCTTATCGATGACTACCGCACGATCCTCAGGCACGACCAGGAGATCATCGAACTGGCCTTGCAGGCGCAGGCGCGTGAGGTCGAAAAGCGCCTCGCCGCAGAGCCCCCGCAGGAGTACCCACGCGTGTACTTCTCGCGAGACTTCGATGTCGGCGGCAGCGCACCCCCGAACCTGGTGCTCTCGCCGAAGCACTTCATGGCCCCGGGCGGCGCCGAGGCGACCCCCATGCCGGTCACCTACAGCGATCAGGTATTCAAGCTGGCCCCGGGCGTGGCCCTCAAGGACGTCGCCCAGGACGTGGCGCGCCTCACCAAGGTGCTTCCCATCTACCAGTTCCTCACCAAGGAGCACCCGGAACTGTTCTACTGGAACTACACGAGCCTCGAGAGCGGTGTGCACACCTCCTTCCCGGGCCATGGCGGGTACCCCCCTGAGTATGACCCCCGCAAGCGCACCTGGTACCGGAAGGCCGTCGAGCAGGGCACCCTGACCTGGGACGGCCCGGTGGTGGACGCCTCCTCACTCCGGCTCCTGATGACCGCCGCGGTCCCCGTGCGTTACCCCGACGGCTCCCTGGCAGGCGTCACCGCCATTGACGTCCCGCTTCGCGACATGCTCGGTGGCGTCGGGCTGCCCGCAGAATGGGCCGCGGAAGCCGCCGTCCTCCTTGTCACGTTTATCCCCGACGCGGCCACGGGCGAGATCGCCCCGGTGATCGTCGCCCAGGAGGACTACCACCGCAGGGAGCGGAGATGGGACATGCCGATTACGGCAGAGCCCCTCGACTCCGACGACAAAGACACGCTCGGCAAGATGGTGGCCCGGATGCAGCAGCTCGAGGCCGGCGTCCAGCGCATGCCCTACAAAGGCCGGGAATCGTTGTGGGTCTATGGACGACTCAGCCGCTCCGACGTGTACCTCGTCGTCATCGCGCCCTACGACCACATCGTCGCGGAAGCGGTCAACGCGGAAACGTATGTCCTCGATCGCACGCTGGAGCAGCTCCAGCTCGCCGGGACGGTCCTCGTCGGCGTCATCGTCATCGTGGGCATCATCGCCTTCTTCGTCTCACGCACGATCACCAGGCCCATCCGCCGGTTGGCCCACGCGGCGAGGCATCTCGCCGCCGGTGACTTCCAGGCCCGCGCAGACGTGACAGGCCGCGACGAGCTCGCGCAGATGGGACGCACGTTTAACGAAATGGTCCCCCAACTCCAGGACAACCTGCGCATGCGCCAGTCGCTTACGCTTGCCATGGAAGTCCAGCAGAACCTGCTCCCCGCCGGCCCGCCGCAGGTCAGCGGCCTCGACGTGGCCGGCAGCAGCGACTTCTGCGACGAGACCGGCGGCGACTACTACGACTTCCTCGACCTCTCGAAACTGACCCCCCACCGCCTCGGCGTGGCCGTCGGCGACGTGACCGGCCACGGCATCGCGGCCGCACTGCTCATGGCTACCGCGCGCGCCCTGCTCCGCAGCCATGCGGCCCACCCGCACACCCTGGCCAAGATGATCGCCGACATCAACAACCACCTGACCGCCGACACCCCGGTCGGCCAGTTCATGACGCTGTTCTACATGGTCATTGACCGGCAACAGAAAAACCTGAGCTGGGTCAGCGCGGGCCATGACCCGGCAATGATCTACACGCCCGCGACCGATTCATTCAGCGAGCTTGGAGGCGCGGACATCCCCCTCGGCATCGAAGCCGAGTACGCCTACTCCGCATTCGATCGCGACGGCCTCGAGCCGGGACAGGTCATCGTCATCGGCACCGACGGCATCTGGGACACACGCAACGCCAACGGCGCCAGATTCGGCAAGGACGCGCTTCGCGAGGTCGTCCGCCGCCACGCCGACCGGTCCGCCGACGACATCAGCCGCGCCATCACCGACGCGCTCGCCGACTTCCGCCAAGCACAACCCCAGGAGGACGACGTCACCCTCGTCGTCATCAAGATCGCCTAGTGTCGTGTCTCGCAAGTTCGTTGGCAAAAGGGCCAAATGCCCTATCACAGAACCAAACGTCCAAAGGGTCTTCCTCAACAGAAATGATGGGAAGCTCCACTTATGTCAGTTATTTCCCGGACGCGATACTAGCAGGCTGCTGAAAAAAGGAGCCTCACCCGGATCGTCCCGCCATGAGGGCCGGCGGCCCGCCAAGGGCGGGCAAGCTCGACAGCCGGTAGCCTGGGGCGTAAGGGCCTGTTGAAGAAACCGCGACCAGCACGTCCTCCAGGGCGCGACGCACCTCGTCCCATGCCCCGAAGGGGCCGAACGTGAGTAGCCGTAGGCGTAAGCCTACGG
>CAZJXV010000205.1:0-8123 GCA_964550015.1 uncultured Verrucomicrobiota bacterium | reverse complement strand
CGAGAGGGATGGCCTCCATAGTATCTGAAAGGGTTTCATAGATCCCTCGTCGAGGACAAAGACGCGGCCCGCGAGCCGCCCCTATGCAACCCTTTCAGGGTACCTCGTGGGTATTGCCCTTCGACCCAGGGTGGCGCTTTGCCCCTCGGCAGGCTCGGGGCCAAGCTGACCCTGGGCTATTCTATGCTGCCCCGTCGGGGCAAAGCTGCGAAGAACAAGCACGGACTTCTTCAACAGCCCCAGTTCCTTCCGCCCCCGGGTGTGCCGGGTGCCGGGTCGAGCACGGGCTCAGCCGAGCGCGGCGGCGGCCTTGTCCACGTTGTCCACAGAGAAAACGACGACGGCCTCGCCGCTCCCCGTGCCGGTCGCATAGGTGTAGTCAATGTTGACGCCGGCCTCGCCGAGCTTCGTGCCGAGATCGGCGCCGGAGCCGATCGCATCGCTGCAGGTGACCGCCACCACCTGGGTGCGCTCGACGCTGAACCCTTCGCTCTCCATCAGGCCGGCGACCTTGGCATTGTCGGACGTGATGAGCTTGAAGAGGCCCTGGTTGCCCTCGGTCCAGGCAACGAACGATTTGACGTTCACGCCGGCCGTGGCTATGACGCCGAATACTTTGCCCATCGTCCCCACTTCGTTGGGCGTCCTGATGGTGATCTCCTCCGCCTTTTGCGCTCCCATCTGACTCCTCCTTTCTCGCGTGCGCGTTCGAAGCCTTGCTCCGGGGACGCCGCCGCGCACCGTACGGGTCCCCGGCGAAACATCTAGTGCTTACCTGCGGAAGTTCGCGTTTGACAGATCGGGCGGCGGGGCCAGGGGGCCCCGCCCTACATCATGAGGGCCAACAGAAACGGCAGGGTTGTAGGGCGGGTCGCCCTCGGCCCGCCGAAGCGCCGGAGGCGCGATAGGAATCGCCTGGGGCGCGATAGAACCGTAATGAGACTTAGCGCAAGGAAGCATTAGGTAGCCCCCGCCTCCTCCTTGGCCACAAACAGCGTCTGTGTCGGGTAGGCGAACTCGATTCCCTCCAGCTCGAAGCGTTCGTGCAGCGCGAGGTTGATCTCCTGCTGGATGTCCATGAAGATATTGTAGTCGCGGTTGAGCACGTAGTAGACCACCTCGAAATCGAGCGAGTAGGCACCATACTGCTTGAAGTGCGCGCGATCGAAGCGCACCCGGTCGCCGACCCGCTCAACGACCTGGCGGATCATGCCGGGGATGGCCTCGAGCTTCTCGTGCGGCGTCTGGTACGTCACCCCGATGGTGAACAGGATGCGCCGCTCCTGCATCCGGCCGTAGTTCTTGATGCGGCTGCCGACCAGCTCGGCGTTGGAGAAGATGAGCTGCTCGCCCGTCAGGCTCCGGACCCGCGTGGTCTTGATGCCGATGCGCTCGACGGTGCCCAGGAAGTCGCCGACAATGATGAAGTCGCCCACCTCGAACGGCTTGTCGAGCAGGATGGCGACCGAGTTGAAGACGTCCTGTAGGATGCTCTGCGCCGCCAGCGCCACGGCGATGCCGCCCACGCCCAGACCCGCAATCAAGGCCGTAATCCTGACGCCGATGTTCTGCAACCCCACGAGAATGACGACCGACCACAGGATGAGCCTGGCGAAAAAGCCGATAACGCTGAAGGCCGAGGCGCTCGCCGGGTCTTCCTCTCTGCGCTGGGTGATGCTCCGGGTGATCACCGCCGTGAGGAGCCGGTGCGACCACAGTGCCGCCTGGACCAGCAGCGCGACCAGCGCGATGTTCTTGAAAAGCGCGGCCGTCTTGACGGGCAGTCGCAGGACCAGCGACCCGGCATAGATGGCAATGATCACCGCGAACAACGGGACCGTCTTCGCGACAACGCTCACGAGCAAGTCATCAAGCCCGGTCTTGGTCAACTTCGCAAGGGTGCCAAGCTTCCGGGCGATCGGGCCTTTGATGAAGCGGATGATCAGATACACGACGATGGCAACGAGAACGGCGGCGACCCACCTCCAGATCTCGTTGCCCAGGAACTCCAGGCTGAATACGTCCGAAACCGCAGACAGAATCATCATCTCGCCCCGTCCACTCGTTGTGCCACGCTACTCCTGGTCGGCCCACTCCTTCAGCTTGCGCTTGACCTTTCCCTCGATCTTCCGGCCGATCTCGCTCCAGCTCTCCTCGTCGCCGGCGCCCTCGCCGTCGCCGGCGCCCTCGCCGTCCCCGGCGCCCTCGCCCTGCTTGGCGTGAAGCGCGTCGAGGACCTCCTTCTTGATCTCACGCTCGATCTCGTCGCCGAACGCGTCGCACTTCGCGGCCCACCGCTTCAGCCTCGCACGCCGGGACGCCTTCGTGCTGGAGCCGCAGCCGCAACCGAGGATGAGGCTGATCCCGATAAAGAAGCCGCAATCGTAGCCCCATCCGACGTTGCGCGCCTCGTACATGTCAATCTTGCCCGTAAAGAGCGTGATCACCAGCGTCACCGGGCTGATGAGGCCATGGAACAGCCCGCTCCAGAACGTCGCCCTGGCCTCATCGTACCTCTCGCTCCCGGCGACACACCCCGTCCCCCCGACGAGAAGCACGCAGAGCAACGACACGGCAAGAAACGACCTGACGGCTTGCCTCATCCTGTTTCCTCCTCTACGCAATGGCCCGGACCGGACCCAAGGACAACAATAGGATTAGAGGGGCGTCGTGTCAACGGGTATGCGGGCAGAGAGGCGAGCACCGGCGTGCCCGTGGCCGCAGACAAGGGCAGGCGTTCTCCGGGGCCATGACGTGCGCAAGACGTCTCCCTGCCGGGAACGTTCCTAGCCCCTCGGCCTTCTCCCCAGCGCCAGCGCGAGCCCGCCGAGAGCCAGGAGCGCGAGCGTCGCCGGCTCGGGGATGAGGACGACGGTCAGTGTCGGATCGCCGATGGTGCTCATGCCCCAGTGCCAGCCGAGCCAGTCATCAGTGAACGAGCCGTCGGGATTGGCCTCGTCGAAGGTCCACAGGAAGTACGCTTCGCCCAGTGTGTAACCTTCGTTCAGCTTTTCGAAGTAGAAGTCGCGCGGCCACAGACCGCCGGAATTGGCGCTGCCGAGCGAGCCCAGCCCGGCCTCGGTCCCGAACACGTACTCCCCGGCCAGGTAGCGGTCGTGCCCGCCGAAGTCGGCCGCGTGGCAGGCCCACAGGTAGAAAAACCTCGTCCGGCTGTCGATGCCGGGGATGTCGGTGACGCTCACCGTGCCGGAGTCGAACCAGTGGGTCCAGTGGCTCGAGTGCGTGGCGACGAAGGCAAAGGCGTAGCTGTCCTGGATGTCGGCCTTCCAGCCGGCGGCGGTTGCGTCCGGGTACGTCACCCACGTCGGGACGGTGAACGCCTGCCCGATGGCGGTGCGGGCCGTCGTTCCCGGCGACCAGTCATGCGTCACGTAGCCCAGGGCCGGCCGCTCGGCCTTTGAACCGGTCGGCCAGTAGCGATAGGTGTGATTGCGGTCCAGATAGCTCTCGAGGCGCGAGACGGTATCGACCGTCATCCGGCCCAGCCAGATCTCCGGCGTCTGGGTGCCGCTGCCGTTGCTGTGATGCTCGTAGTACCCGTCGTTGTCCGGATCGTCCCACTGCCCGTCGAGGTCCATGTAGAACAAGTCCACCGGCGCGCGGTCGTTCGGCGGCGAGGTATCGTCATACTTGGCGTACGGCAACGGGGTGGCCCACTGCGTGGCCTCCACCACCACGGCGCCGACGGTGCCGGCGGTTTCGTACCGGCTGCGCAGGTAGGTGCGCAGTTGTTCCGGCGTCGTGCCGGTGGGAACTGCATAGACGTTCGGATTCCAGCCGTCGTTGACCAGGTCGTCGAGGTACCTCGTGAACCGACTGCCGAGCTGGCTATCCAGCCCCGGCTGTATAAGCACCTCGACGTTCTGCGCTGCCTGACCCGCGGAAGGACACACGAGCACCGCCACTGCGCACGCTAAGACTGCCGGAATGAGTCTTGCCCACAACATCTCTCCCTCCTCCAACGCGCCTGATGTCGAGCGCTGTCTCCCCCGACCGAAGGGCGGTCCGCCACACGGACCGGTGCCGGGCTGCGCAGATCGCCGTTTGCGCCGCAATCGAGCGTTGTATATGCGCCGGAGCGCGCCTCGGTTGCCTGGAATCCCCTCTGGGGCACACCCGGCCCTGTAACCACCCCAGCACCCATACAATATAACACAACCACGGCCAAGGCGTCAATGACATTTTGCCGTCTGCCTCAGATCCAGCCAGAGTCGCAAGCGCGGGCACTCTAGCCCGCATTTCTCACAGAGAGCCGACGCCGAACGGTGAGCGATGCGCAATGGAAAAAATAGGGACAGGCACCTATTTTTCTGTGGGCGCTGAACACATGTGATGCACCCTGGCGCAGAAAAATAGGTGCCTGTCCCTATTATTTCCGCCCCCTGCGCGCCGTGAGACATGCGGGCTAGACAGGTGCAGCCGCTCTAGGCCAGCGCCTTGGGGTAGAAAAGCTCCTCGAAGCTCCGGAGCGCGAAGTTGTCGGTCATGGTGGCGACGAAATCGAGGACGATCTGTTCGTCGGCCTCGGCCGGGTCGTAGCCCATGCTGTGGACGTGGTCGCGGAAGCGGCGCGCGACGTCGAAGCCGAGGTCGTGCTCGCTCATGGCGCAGCACCGGTCGGTGCGCTGCAAGAGCGCCAGGAACCAGCGCCAGAGCTGTTCGAGGATGTAGCACGCCTGCTCCTTGCGCTGCTCGACCTCGGGGTGCAGGTAGATGCGCCGGTAGTTGAACTCGATCAGCGCCTGCATCGCCTCAAACACCTCGTCGCCGAGCGCGATCTCGTTGCGGCCTCGGCTCCGGCGGACGATGTCCTCGACGAGCGTGCTGATGATCTCGCCGTTCGTGCTGCCGAGCACCTGCCTGACACGAGCGGGCACGTCCTCGATCGTGATGAGACCGACGGTGATCGCGTCCTCCATGTCGCGCCCGCAGTAGGCGACCCGGTCCACCATCCGCACCACGCAGCCCTCGAGCGTCGAGGGCACCGGGCCCAGCTTCGTGATGGACTCGAGCGCGTAGTCCTTGGGCTCCGGCCGGACGACCTGCCCGAAAGACTCGCCGCAGTGGCACACGATGCCGTCGCGCACCTCCCACGTCAGGTTCAGGCCGCCGCCACCGGCCAGCCGGTCCACGACGCGCAGCGCATGTATCTCGTGCAGGAACCCGCCGATCCCCGCCGCGAGCGTGTTGAGCCGGTCCTCGCCCGAATGGCCGAAGGGGCCGTGGCCCAGATCGTGGCCCAGCGCAATCGCCTCGGTCAGGTCCGGGTTGAGGCTCAGGCAGCGCGCCACGACGCCCGCGATCGAGGCCACATGCAGCACATGCTCCATCCGCGTGCAGATATGGTCGTTCTCGGGCGAGAGGAACACCTGCGTCTTGTGCTTGAGGCGCCGGAACTCGCGCGAATGCAGGATGCGCGTGGCGTCGCGCAGGAACGGCGGGCGGGTCGCATCCGCCTCCATCGGCCGGGCACGCCCGCGCGTGTCCTTCGACCGCATCGCGTACGGCCCGAGGTGCTCCTCGAGGATCTCGTTGAGCGTCTTGGCGCTGTCGGGGTCCGGCTCGCTCATGGCGCAGCGAGTGTTTCAGAACCGCCCGCGCCTGTCAACAGGCTGCGGAATCAACCACCGAGCTCCACAGATTCACGCCGGTGCCAATCCAGCGTGATCCGTGTCTATAGGAACCCGCTTGCCCTGAGTGTGTCGAAGCGCGATCAATCCCCTCGGACGTTGCCCTTCCCTCTCCTGACGTTGCTGGGGCTCCGTCCGGGCGTTTCTGCCGTGCTCGACTCTGACGCTAAAGACGCCGCCGCGGGGCAGCCCGTGAGCACATTGCCCCAGTTCGAGATCACCTCCGTGAGATCCAGCCCGTCCACACCGCCGTTGCCATCCAGATCCGCGTACGGGTTCCAGAGCGGATCGCCGGGTATCGTCTTCCACGCGGTAAGAACGGCGGTCAGGTCCAAGCCGTCCACAATGCCGTTGCCGTCCACGTCGCCGAAGATGGCGGGCGGGGCGTGGTAGCCCATGTCCACGGTGCTGGCGTCACAGGCGCCGTCGGTGCGGGTCGTGAGCGTGTTGAGGCCCAGGTTCAGTGCCGTGTCGCTGCCGGTGTTCAGGCATGGGCTGTCGCTGACCTGCCCGGCGGCCGTCTGGCTCAGGTAGTAGGCGTGCAGCGGCCCCAACACGAGCCGCGGATTCACGTCAATGCAGCCCGTGCCGAACCAGGGCTCGCCGGTCCCGTTCTCCACGTCGCAGTAGGTGACCAGCGGATTCCCGAAAAGAACGTAGATCGCGTCCGGGTCATCAAACCCCACGATGCAGTCGGTGATCGTCGGGCTGCCCCAGCAACTGATGCCGCCGCCGATGTCCTTCGCGGTGTTGTCCACGACCGTGCAACTGGTGATCGTCGGGCTGCTCTCGGTCATGCACGCGATCCCGCCGCCGTCGTCGCCCGACAAGTTGTCGGTGATCAGGCAGTTGGTGATCGTCGGATCGCTGGCCCAGCAGCCAATGCCGCCCCCGCCATGGTGCACTGTCGAGTTGCCGGTGATCACGCAGTGGGCGATCGTCGCGGTGCTGCCGCCCCAGCAGTAGATGCCGCCGCCGTATCCCGAGACCGAATTGTCTTCGATTCTGCAGTTGAGAATCGTTGGGCCGGTGGCCTCACAGTAGATGCCGCCGCCCTGAGTGGTGTTCCCGTTGCGTATGGTGAATCCCATCACGACGGCGTTCGCCGTTTCGCCCGTGGCAAACCGAATCCCCCGGCCGGAGCCCTGGCAGTCTATGATGGTGGTCGTCGCACCGTCCTCACCGACGACCGTGATGCCCCTGCCCGCGTAATCGAGGTCCCTGTTGCCCGCGCCGGTGTAGGTCCAGGGCGCGACGGTGACCACGTCGCCGTCGGCGGCGTCGTCAATGCCGGCCTGAATGGTCCGCTCGGGGCCGTTGAGCCCGCCCTGCCACGTCGGGTACGCGCCGTTGTACGTGTCGCTGCCGATGGCGGGGTCGCCATTGACGTACCAGCCTTTGAACTCGTGCGCACCCATGTCGTAATAGTCGGGCGTGCCGCCGCCCGTATTCGGCGTGTTCGGGTCGTCCCAGCGAGGGCGGCCCTCCATATCGGTCGCCGGCGCCGGCGGCGCGCTCGTGCCGGCGTCAATGCACGGGGAGCCGTGGCCGAGCCGCAAGGTGCCGCCCGCCAATGGCAGGAGCAGCGGGTCGTCGTTGATGTTGCCCGTGCCCGGCCAGCCGCCCTGGATGTCGCAATAGGTGACCGTCGGCGTGCCGCCGGAATAGACGTAGATCTCATCCGGGTCATTGCCCCAGACGATGCAGTTGGTGATCTGCGGGCTGCTGGTCGAACCGCACCAGATGCCGCCCCCATCGCCCGACGACGTGTTGTCCGTGATCGTGCAATTGGTGATCGGCGGGCTGCTGTCCGAGCAATATATACCGCCGCCATTCCAGCCGGAGTTCGCGCTGACCGTGCAGTTGGTGATGGTTGCGCCGTCGTGAAAGAAGTTGATGCCCCCGCCGGAGCTGCTCGCCGCATTGCCCGTGATCCTGCAGTTGGTGATCGCTGCATTGCTCTGGTAGGAGAAGATGCCCCCGCCGCCTCCGCTGTCCGCCACATTGTCTGCGACGGTGCAGTCGGTGAGGGTCGGGCTGCTGTCGAACCAGTAAAAGCCCCCGCCCATTTGCCCGGAGGAGTTGCGGGTGATTGTGCAGCCAGTCACTCCGGGGTTGCTGCCTCCCAGGAAGATCAGCCCACCGCCGAGATCAGTAGCCGAGTTGTCGGCAATCGTGCAGTCGTTGATGGCCGGGCTGCTGGCGGTGCAGCAGATGCCGCCGCCATTGTCGGCGGCTGAGTTGCCGGTAATCACGACGCGGGAGATCGTCGGGCTGCTGCCCGCGGTGCAGTAGATGCCGCCGCCGTAGTCGGCGGCCGAACTATCGATGATCTTGAGGTTGCCGATCCACGGGCTGCTTCCAGAGCAGTAGATGCCGCCGCCCCTGGAAGCGGACCCGTTCTTGATCGTGAAGCCGACAAGGATGGACTTTCCCCCTTCCCCGGAATGGAAGTAGAAGCCCCGACCGGAG
>CAZJXV010000204.1:0-8159 GCA_964550015.1 uncultured Verrucomicrobiota bacterium | reverse complement strand
CGCCGCCATTCCATTCGGCACAGGTTGCTGGCGATCCGGTAGAGCCACGCCGGGAAGCTCCGCCTCGAGTCGAACGTATCCTTGCGCGTGTACACAGCGAGGAACGTCTCCTGCGCCACGTCCTGCGCGAGCGCGAAGTCGTCGGTGAGCCGCCACGCATAGTTGAGCACCTTCGCCCCGTGACGCATCACCAGTTCAGCGAACCCGCCGTCGCGCCCGTTCTGAAAGGCACGCATCAGCTCCTCGTCCGAGGGCGGCGTGCCCACGTCGAGCTCGAGCTGCGAGTTCACACTGTTTCTATGCTCTCGCCCCGTCATTTCTTCACCGGAAAAAGCCCGCCCGCCAACAGACCCGTACACCGCAGGTGTTCTCGTCGAGAAATATGCCCTCCGCTGCCGAAGTCGCTCCCCATGACTATACCCACCCGACCGCGGCCCCGCGAGAAAAATGAAAAAAAGTCTTGCCATCCCTGTCGCCGCGCGCGTATAATGCGCCGGCTTTCGGCGGTAAGAGCAAGCCGATGTGAATAGCCTGTGAGCAACTTGTGGACTCGCCGCGCCGGATGGGTCGCGCGGCGGTCCAATAGCCAGTGTCCCGGCCCTGTGCAGAAGGGCCACAGCCCGGCAGCGACGGGCTGCGCCGCACCGCCAAGTGCTTCCGCTGCTGCCGGGAGTCCGCACCTGAAGTGGGAACATCTGCTGCCGCCTTGTGAAAGGCTGGGTTGTGTGTGTCGGGGAGGAGGCCCCTTCGGGCGCTTCCCTCGGCCCCGAGGTCCCGGAGACCGTGGGGCCATGCTCAAGGTCATCACCACCTTGAACTTGTGGCTGCCGCCCGCCACGGAAAGGAGATGACGGTGGACTTGCGCGCGCTCTGGGAACGCGTCCTGAACGAGATCAAGAACGGCGTCAACGCCCAGACCTTTGAACGCTGGTTTGGCCAGTGCGTCCCGACGCGCCTCAGCGCCGACCGATTGACCGTTGAGGTGCCGAACATCTTCGTCCGCAACTGGATCACCGATCACTACGGCGACGACATCGCCCGGGCTCTCAAACGTCACCGACCGGACCAGCCGCCGCGGCTCGAGTTGACGATCAACGAACACCTCGAGCGCCGCGCGCCCGGGCGCGACGCAACGCAAGCCGCCGACGCCGCGCCCAAGACCCCGAAAGGCCGCACGCGCGTCGATCGAAACAACGGCAACTCGTTCAACCCGAAGTACACGTTCGACAACTTCGTCGAGGGCGCCTGCAACCGATTTGCGCGCGCCGGCTGCCTGGCCGTCGCCCAGGCACCGGCCAGGGCCTACAACCCGTTGTTCATCTACGGCGGCACGGGCCTCGGGAAAACGCACCTGATGCACGCCATCGCTCAGTACATGCTTGCCCGCAAGCCCACGGCGCGCATCACCTATACCTCGAGCGAGTACTTCACCAATCACCTCATCACCAGCCTGCAGAACCGCAGCATGAACCAGTTCCGCCGCCACTACCGCACGATGGATGCACTGCTCATCGACGACATCCAGTTCCTGTGCGGCAAGGAGCAGACCCAGGAGGAGTTCTTCCACACCTTCAACACGCTCTTCGATGCGAGCAGCCAGATCATCGTCTCGTGTGACCGCTCGCCGGCTGAACTCAACCAGATGGAGCTGCGGTTGATCTCGCGCTTCGAGTGGGGTCTGGTCGTGGACCTGCAACTGCCCGACTTCGAGACCCGCGTGGCCATTGTGCGCAAGAAGGCCGAGTGCGAGGGGATCTCCATCCCCGACGACGTCGCCTATTTCCTGGCCGACCGGGTCCGCATGAACGTCCGCCAGCTTGAGGGCGCTTTGATCCGCGTGGCCTCGTATGCGTCGCTGCTCTCGCTGCCGATCACCATCGCGGCCTGCACCAGCGTTCTCGCCGACGTGCTGGTGGCCGAGCAACAGTCGCGGATCACCCCTGACGAGATCCAGCGCCGCGTCGCCGAGCACTTCGACATTCGCGTCGCCGACATGAAAAGCTCGCGCCGCCCGAAGTCCATTGCCTTTCCCCGCCAGGTCGCCATGTACCTGACCCGAGAGCTAACGGCATACACGCTCCAGGCAATCGGCGAAGCGTTTGGCGGCAAGGACCACTCGACCATCATCCACGGCCACCGCCTCATCAAGAAGCGGCTTGACCAGGACTCCAAGCTCCGGCTGACCGTCGCGGCCCTCTCAAGGAGCCTCCAGAAGTAGCGGCCTGTGAAAAATTCTGTTGGTTCACCGTGCACACGGTGTTACTATGCGCCCCCAAGATAGGTAGTGTGGACAACCGCCAGCTCATCCACACAAACTGCACCGCTCATTCAGAGTACAGTGGTCAGGGAAGCGCTTCTGGACGATTCACATGTCCACACATCCTACGACGATGACTTAAGTATATATACAGCAATCATAGTTTAGGACGTGTGTGGGTAGACCTGCAGGAGGAGGCATGAAAGCATCCGCGCAGACCAAGGACATTCTCGAAGCGGTCCAGAGGGTCCAGACCGTCGTCAGCAGTAAGAGCACACTGTCTATCTTGTCGAACGTGCTCGTTGAGACCGTGGAGAACACCCTTGTTTTCACTGCGACAGATCTGCAGGTGGGCATCCGCTGCAAAGCCGAGGCGCGCGTGAAGCAACAGGGTGCCTCGACAATCCCGGCCAAGACCCTGTTTGCCATCCTGCGCGAGCTGCCCGAGGGTGACGTGCAGGTAGAGATCGACGAGAAGGACACAACGTCCATCACGTGTGGTGAGTCATACTTCCGTATCCTGGGTATCTCACGCGATGAGTTCCCAAAACTGCCGGAGTTCGTTGAGAAGGAATCATTCACACTCAGCCACTTGCTGCTCAAGGGAATGCTGCGTAAGACGGCGTACGCGATTTCCCGCGAGGATAATCGCTACGCGCTGATGGGGATGTATTTCATCATTGCCAACCACTCGCTGACGCTCGTGTCAACGGACGGGCGGCGCCTTTCGAAGATCTCGGCAGACCTCGGGTCGGGCGTCAAGCTCAAGCGTGACTTTATCGTGCCGCTCAAGGCGGTCGACGAATTGCAGCGGATGCTTGGCGACGACGGTGATGTCCGTGTCTTCTTGGCAAAGAACCAGGTTGCCTTCCAGCTCGACGGCGTGCTCCTTGTCTCGCGGCTCATCGATGGGACATTCCCGGACTACGAGCGTGTGATTCCGGAGAGTTCGACACAGAAGGTTGAGCTCGACCGGCGTGAGTTCTTCCATATGGTGCGGCGTGCGGCGCTGCTCGCCACGGATCAGGCAAACCTTGTGCGCCTCAGCTTCAGCAGCGGCCAGCTTGTTATGACCTCCAGTTCGCCGGAAATCGGTGAGGCGCGCGTGACCATGCCGGCCAAGTACGGCGGTAAGGAACTGGAGATTGCCTTCAACCCCGATTTCCTCAAGGATGTGCTCGGCTCTATGGATGAGGAGGTCGTCACGCTTGAGTTGAGTGATTCGTTGAGCCCGGGCGTGGTTCGGGGCGAGGGCACCTTCCTGCACGTGATTATGCCCATGCGCCTGCAGGACACGGAGTAGACCCCCGCAAGGCGCCGAGCAGCTGGTGCGTTGTGGCTTAAGCGAGTCGAGCTGCACGATTTCCCTGGCTACCCCCGGGCGGACGTTCGTTTCTCTCCAGCTGCGGACTTTCTTGACGGCCCTCACACGGCGGCCGTAGCAGGCTGACCGTCCTGCGGCAGTCGTGGCGAAATCGGCGGCGGGGGAACGCTTTCTTGAAACGGCCCCACGACGAGAAAACGCTTGACGCGTTTGATCGCGAACCCATAGAATATGGCGTCGGTATCGCCGCGTCACGGGCGGCGGTAATCCGGCGCATCGGGCTGCTCGGGCGCCTGTTGCCGTGCACGGTTGTGGACAGCGCCGGGGAGCCCTCTGCCGAGCAGCCGACCCAGATTACCGGCCTCGACCGGCACACGGTGGCCTCGAGGCCGCAGGAGGTGCGGGACGATGAAAGCAGCGCTCAAAGCGGCGTGGCTTCGTCGAGTGGGAGTAGTGCTCGTAGCCGTCGCCTTGACGCCGGGGTGTGGCAAGAAAGAGAGGGCGGTGGACCAAAGCACGCCGCAAGAAGCGTGCAGAGCAGCCAATAAGGCGTTGCTCCGACTCGACGAGGAGACGCTTCTACAGTGTGTTACCGGGACGGAGCAAGAACTTGGTGCGGTGCGCGCCTTCGTGCGTTTCGCGCGTGCGGGTCAGGAGTTCCGAGAGGCGTTCGTCGAGGAATACGGGGCGCGCGCCTGGGAGGAGTTTCAAGATGCCGAGGGAGCGCAGATTACGCTGACCTTTGAGGGCGATCCGGCGGAAGTGGACCGCAAGATCGCGGCCGCTGAGTTCGACGTCCAAGGCGATATCTGCACGTGCCGCTATCAAGGCGAGGCGATCAAGCTGACGCGCAAGAATGGCAAGTGGTATTTCCAGGCGGGCGATATCGTGCCGGTCGATGTCGGCAAGACGGAGCAGCTTATGGCCATTGCCGGCGTGATTCGCAAGTACAAGGCCAGGATCGGCAACCCCGGCGTCACTGCAGAGCAGTTAGATCAGGAGATGGGCGTGGAGCTTGTGGAGTTGCTTGTGGAAGGCGACTTGTAGCGAGGTCGAGGTCGAGGTCGAGGTTGAAGGTGAAGCAGGAGAGAGGGCATGCCTCGTGGTAAGACACACGCCGTGGGCGAGCTCATCGGCGGCGTGGTACGCGGCTGGGAGCGCCGTGCCGGCGGGCCGATCCAGAGGGTCATTTTGTGCTGGCCCGACGTCGTCGGTGAGGTCATCGCCCGGAGCACGCGGCCGCTTGAGACCGAGGGCAAGACGCTTGTCGTCGAGGTGCGTGACGCCGTGTGGCGCGATCAACTGTCGCGTTTCTACAAGGCGAGGATCCTGCGCAAGCTCAACGCGCGGCTGGGTGGCAGCATCATTCAGGATATCCGATTCCGCGTCGCGCGCGACGCGGCACAGCGGGAGAACGACTAGATGGCCAAGGCGAAGAGGGAGGCGCAGAAAAAGGCCGCTCGCAAGGCGAAGCCGGGCACGAAGGAGAGCCGGTCGAAGGTCGGGGCTACCAAGGCGCCGCGGCCAAAGGCGCCGCGGCCAAAGGCGCCGTCGGCGAAAGCGAAGGCCAAGAAGGCAAGGTCTGCAAAGGCGAAGCCTCGGCGCGCAGCGCCGGCAGAGACGGAAGTTACGAAGGCCCCCGTTGAGAAAGCGGCGCCTTCTCGTCCCAAAGCGCCGAAGACGGAGAAGGCCTACACCGCCACGAGTATCCAGGTCCTCGAGGGGATTGAGCACGTCCGCAAGCGGCCCGAGATGTACGTGAGCGACACGGGCGTCGCGGGCCTCCATCACCTCGTGCGCGAGGTGGTGGATAACGCAATAGACGAGGCGATGGCCGGCTTCTGCGACCGCGTTGACGTGCGCATCCATGCCGACAACAGCGTCAGCGTCCACGACAATGGCCGTGGCATTCCCGTGGACACGCACGAGACCGTGAAGAAGCCGGCGATCGAGGTGGTGCTGACCATGCTGCACGCCGGCGGCAAGTTCGACCACGAGTCGTACAAGATGAGCGCCGGCCTCCACGGCGTGGGTGTCTCGTGCGTCAACGCGCTGAGCGAGTGGCTCGAGGCCGAGGTCTCCGTCGGCGGCCAGGTGTACAAGATGCGCTTCGAGCGGGGTCGGACGGTGTCGCCGCTCGAGGAGATCGGCAAGCGCAAGCGCAGCGGGACCAAGATCACGTTCCGGCCCGATCCGGAGATCTTCGGCGAGCACACGTTCAGTTTCGAGACGCTCGCGGGCCGGCTGCGCGAGCTCGCGTTCCTCAACGCGGGGGTTACGATCACGGTCAAGGACGAGCGCGCCGACCGCGACGACAGCTTCCATTACACCGGCGGGCTCGTGAGCTTCGTCGGCCACCTCAACCAGAACCGCGACGTGCTGCATCGCAAGCCCATCTACCTCAAGAGTGAGCGCGAGGACGTCGAGGTTGAGCTCGCGATGCAGTTCACCGACGGCTATCAGGAAACGATCTACTCGTTCGTCAACAACATCCGCACCGTCTTCGGCGGCAGCCACGAGAGCGGCTTCAAGAGCGCGCTCACCCGGACGATCAACTACTACATCCGCACCCACGCCAAGGCGGGTAAGAACGACAAGATCTCGCTCACCGGCGACGACGTGCGCGAGGGCCTCGCCGCCGTGCTGAGCGTGCGCCTGCGTGACCCCAAGTTCGAGAGCCAGACGAAGATCCGCCTCACCAACCCCGAGGTCGAGGGCATCGTCCAACAGATCGTCAACGACGGGCTCGGCGCCTTCCTCGAGGAGAACCCGCCCATCGGCCGGCGCATCGTCGAGAAGGCCATCGTCGCCGCGCGCGCGCGCGAGGCCGCGCGCAAGGCGCGTGACCTCACGCGACGCAAGGGCGCGCTCGAGAGCGGCGGCCTGCCGGGCAAGCTGGCCGACTGCGCTGAGAAAGACCCGGCGCTGTGTGAGCTGTACCTCGTCGAGGGCGACAGCGCCGGCGGCTCGGCCAAGATGGGGCGCGACCGGCGGTTCCAGGCCATCCTGCCGATCCGCGGCAAGCTGCTCAACGTCGAGAAGGCGCAGATCGACAAGGTGCTCCGGAACGAAGAGATCCGCACCATGATCATGGCCATCGGCGCCGGCATCGGCAGCGACGAGTTCGACGTGGCGAAGCTCCGCTACCACCGCATCATCATCATGACCGACGCCGACGTGGACGGCCTGCACATCCGCGCCCTGCTCCTGACGTTTTTCTTCCGGCAGATGAAGCCCCTCGTTGACCAGGGCCACATCTACATCGCGAAGCCCCCGCTCTATCGCGTCAAGGGCAAGAAGAAGGAGCAGTACATCGAGAACGAGCGCGAGATGGACACCTTCCTCCTGGAAAACGGCGCCACGGGCCTCGAGCTGCGCACCGCGGGCAAGGGCGCGAAGACGTTTAGCGACGCGCAGTTCGCGCGCATCCTCGAGCTGCTTGTCGAGATCGAGCACCTGCTGCTGCTCGTCGCCCGCAAGGGCATTGACGTGCACGACTACCTCGCCGGGCGCGACAAGGAGGGCCGGCTGCCGCTGTACCTTGTCAAGGTCAATGGCGACCGGCGCTTCCTCACGAGCGACCGCGAGCTCGCCGAGCTGAGCAAGGCTGAGGAGAAACTGCGCGGTCGCCAACTCGAGCTCTACGAGGAGGAGCAGGAGGAGGAAGAGGGTGGCATCAAGATCGTCGCCGACCTCTTTGAGTCGCGCGAGCTGCAGAAAAAGATCGCCGCGCTTGAGAAGCGCGGCCTGGCCTTCAAGCATTACTACGCTGAAGGCGGGGAGGGGGAGCGGAAGCCGCGCTACAAGCTCGCCGACGGCGAGAACATCGTCGACCTCGGCTCGCTGCGCGAGCTCGTGGACGCGGTGCGTGCGCTGGGGCGCAAGGGCATCACGATCCAGCGCTTCAAAGGCCTCGGCGAGATGAGCGAGCGGCAGCTCTGGGAAACCACGATGGATCCCGACGCCCGTACCATCCTGCAGGTCACGCTTGAGGACGCCGTCGCCGCCGACCAGATCTTCACCGTCCTGATGGGCACCCACGTGGACCAGCGCAAGGCGTTCATCGAAAAACACGCGCTTAGTGTCACCAACTTGGATATCTAGGCGTTCTTTGCGCCTTTGCGCCTTTGCGTGAGAAAGTTCCTATGACGGCATCGCGTCGAGCCAGAATCCTTGTCCCCCTCGGCCTCGAGCTCGCCTTCGCCCTCGCCGTGTTCGCCGCCATCCGCGCCACCGACGGCGGCCGCTACGGCCTCGGCGCGAAGGCCGCCCTCATTCGGCTCGGTCATCGGTATGGACACGCCAACACCTTGCTCGGCACGTGCCGGGAGGTGATAGGCGCGTACCCCGGGATCGAGGGGGAGCCGGTCTTCGCCGACGAGTGCCGAATGCGCACCTATTACTTTCTGCTCAAGCAGCCTGGCAGGGGCGCCGGTGCCGGCAACGATGCCGGCGTCCTTGAACTCTACGGGCACACCAGGATTTTCTTCATCTGGACCGAGTACCGGCGCGCCATGAAGGTCGAAGGCGTCGGCGGGCCTTACGAGAAGGACTGGCACTTCTGCGGGCATTGGCCAC
>CAZJXV010000203.1:0-8159 GCA_964550015.1 uncultured Verrucomicrobiota bacterium | reverse complement strand
GCCGAGCCGTTCCTCGATCTGGATCAGCTCGCCCATCAGCTCGCGCGCGCCCATCACGCACTCGACCTTGACAACGCCGTTGAGAAATCGCGGCTGTTGTGGCCCGCCCACCGGCTCCGTCTCGTAAAGCTCGGACTGACCGACGACCGTGACACCCTCGACGGCGTCGAGCGCCTCGACCGCGCGACGGATCAGCTCGCGCCGCTCACCGAGGTTGGAGCCGAGGCCGATGTACGCAGTCACCGCACGACTCATTTCGACCGCCAGCGCTTGTAGACCGGCCCGATCCTCCTGACGGCCTCCTTGATTCGCTCGGTCGCCAGCGTGAGGCTCATCCGGACATACCCCTCGCCCGCCTCGCCGTAGCCGGTGCCGGGAATGACCACGACGCCGCCGTGCTCGAGCAGCTCCGCCGCGACGCCGGCGGACGTCATCCCCTCGGGCACCCGCACCCACACGTAGAAGCTCGCCTTGGGCTTCTCGACCCGCCACCCCATCGCGTTGAGGCCGTCGCACAGGATGTCGCGCCGCGTGGTGTAGAGCGCCGCCAGCTCCGCCCGCCACGACGAGAGATCGCCGCTGAGCGCCTCGACGGCGCAGAGCTGGAGCGCCTGAAACATGCCGCTGTCTATGTTCGATTTCACCTTCATCAGCCCCGCGACGATCTCCGCGTTGCCCGCCGCCCAGCCGATGCGCCAGCCCGTCATGTTGAACGTCTTCGACAGCGAGTGAAACTCGACGCCCACGTCCCCGGCGCCCGCGACCGCCAGGAAGCTCGGCGGCTCGTACCCGTCGTAGGCGACCTCGAGGTACGCCGCATCATGCACCACGATAATGTCGTTGGCCCTCGCGAACTCGACGGTGCGCTCGAAAAACGCCTCGTCCGCCACGGCGCCCGTCGGATTGTTCGGGTAATTGAGGTACATCAGCCGTGCTGTGCGGCAGACCTCCGCCGGGATCGCCTCGTAATCCGGAAGGAAACCGTTCTCCTCGATGAGTGGCATCGAGCGGTACGCCGCGTCCGCCAGGATCGTCGCCGACCGGTACACGGGATAACACGGGTCGGGCACCAGCACGACGTTGCCGGGGTTGACGAACGCGAGCGGGATGTGGCCGATCGCCTCCTTCGAGCCAAGTAGCGGAAGGACGTCTGCCGGATCGCACGCCACGCCGTAGCGGCTCTTCATCCACGCGGCCGCCGCCTCGCGAAACTCGGCCAGGCCCTGGTTTGTCGGGTACCGGTGGTTCGCCGGATCGCGCGCGGCGCGGGCGCAGGCCTCGACGATGGGCCCCGGCGTCGGCCTGTCGGGATCGCCGATCCCGAGGTCCACCACATCCACGCCCTTGGCCAGCATCGCCTTCTTCAACTCGTCGATCTGCACGAACAGGTACGGCGGCAGCGCCTTGAGACGGTCCGCCAACTCAGTCGTGACGGCTGAACGTGCCATGCGTCAGTGCCCTCTCTCGTCGAAGTGTCAGGTCACACGCTCAAGATCGGCGTTGTCTATCGCACGGCGCCCGGCCTTGGCCATCTCGTGCCACGCGCCGTTGATCTTCACGCGCACGATGTCGGCGGTGAAGTCGTTCTCCTCGCCGCGCATCAGGTACGAACCAACGCCGTAGATGTCCACCGGCACCTTGAGCGACTCGAACAGCCGGATCCGCTCCGGCGTGAACCCGCCGGTCGCGACGATCCCGACCCGGCGGAAGTACTCGCGCGCCCGCCCGACCCATTCGTCCGGGAGCTCCATCCCCTCGTGCGCCGCATCGAGGCCGTGCCGAATGTTCCGGATCAAACGCGGGTTGACGCCGCAGTCAACCGCGGGGTCGCCGATCGGCTCGATGCTTGCGTCCACCATATCGCGCGCCGTGTCCGGCCGTACGGCGTAAAGCACGTACTTCTTGGCTTCGGCCTCGCGCCCCGCCTCGAGACACGCCTTGTAGCGGCGAAACATGACGCGCGCCGTGCCCACGCTGTCCCGCACGCAGTTGTTGTCCGTGTCCACGAGCACGATGCGCTTGACGTCGGGCGGGATGATCTCCGCGAACTTGAGCATCGCCTCCACCGTGTCCTTGAGAAAGCAAAGCACGTACGAGTGCGACACCGTGCCGCCGCCCGACTCGCCCCACCAATCGCCCTGGCTGTCCGTCGAGATGAACGGCAGCAACCGCGTGCCGGCCTCCTCGTTATACGCCTCAATCGCGACGCGGTACGCATACCCGTCGCCGGGTTGCGTCTCGTGAATGTCGAACCGCGCCGGGAAGAACATCACTTCCTTGCCCCGGGCGGCCACCAGCGTCTGGAAAACGTTCGTGGCGATCCTCGTGCGCCGTGCGATCGCGCCAAGCATGGGCGTCTCCAGGATTGCAAAGTCGCGGTAGCGTCCGCGGACCCGCATCGCCGGCACCCACGGCGCCAGCTTCGTCCCGTCCTGTACGGCCTCAACCTCCAGCGAATCCCACGTACTCACAAACGCGTGATCCCGGTCGAAGGTGCCGGCGCACAGCTTGAGCATCGCGATGGCGTTGTCCGTGCCCGCGACGACCGAGAACGGCTCGCGCTTGGTGAAGATCTGCATCTCCACCTCCATGTTGCCGGCCTCGACCTCGCCCGGCGCCACGTCGAGCTCCTCGAGCAGCGGCGACGCACCGCCAAACGTGTATCCCTCGGCCGCCAGTGCCGCCAGGATGTCCCGCACGTTGATGAAATAGAAGTCGCTGTACCACCCCGTGCGCATCCGCTGCGCGTCAAGTTTGAACACGCCCGGGTCAAGCCGTTTCCCGTCCCCGATGCTCATCGCTCATCACTTCCCGCCGACAGATGCGTCGCCGCTCCCGCGTCGCGCGACCCGCTACTCCAGGCCCAGCACCGCACGCATGCTGTAGAGACCCGGCGCCTTGCCGGCGACCCACTTTGCAGCCCGGAGGGCCCCGCGCGCAAACGTGTCGCGGCTGTGCGCCCGGTGTGTGAGCTCGATCCGCTCACCCGGTCCCGCGAACAGCACCGTGTGCTCGCCGACGATGTCGCCCGCGCGGATCGCGTGCACCCCGATCTCGTTTGGCGACCGCTCGCCCGTCATTCCCTCGCGGCCATAGACCGCGTCCTTCGCCACGTCGCGGCCGAGCGCGTGCGCGATGTTCTCGGCGAGCGTGCGGGCCGTGCCGCTCGGCGCGTCTTTTTTCTGGTTGTGGTGCGCCTCGACGATCTCGACGTCGTATCCCTCGCCCAATGTCTTTGCCACCTCGCCCACGAGCTTGAAAAGCAAGTTCACGCCCACGCTCATGTTCGGCGCGTAGACGATCGGGACGCGCGTTGCGGCTTTCTCGAGCGAGCTCTGCTCGTCGCGCGTCAATCCCGTCGTGCCCACCACCAACGCCACACCCGCCTTCGACACCAGGTCAATCGTTGCCGGCACGCCGATGTGCGACGTGAAGTCAACCACGACGTCGGCCCCCTGAATCGCCGACGAGAGGTCCGTCGTCACCTGCGGCGCGCCGTCGTGCTCGATGAGGTCCACCGCACCAACGACCTCGATGGCCGGATCGTCGGCCGCGCACGCAATGATGCGCTTACCCATGCGCCCCCAGGCGCCGTTCACCACGAGCTTGACCATTTCATGCGTCCTCATCGAATGCTTTCGGCCAGACCGATGCCGCACGACTCGAGCGTCGCGCGCAGCGTCGCCGCATTCGCCTCACTCATCGGCCAAAGCGGCAACCGCACCTCACGCTCGAGCCGTCCCGCCATCGCCATCGCGGCCTTGACCGGGATCGGGTTCGTCTCGATGAACAGGTCCTTGAACAAGCGCCAGTACTTGTAGTGCAGTGTCCTCGCCGTCTCGAATTGTCCGGCGTTCGCCGCGTCCACCAACGCCGCCATATCCTTGGGGATCACGTTCGCCGCAACCGAAATCACCCCCGTGGCGCCGACAGCGATCATCGGGTACGTGAGCGAGTCGTCGCCGCTGAGCACCGTGATCTCGCACAGCGAAAGGATGTCGCACACTTGCGCGACCGACCCGCACGCTTCCTTGATGGCGACGATTGTCGGGATCTTCGAGAGCTCGGCCGCGGTCTCCGGCGCCATCTTCACGCCGGTGCGCCCGGGCACGTTGTACATCACGATCGGGATGTCCACCTCGCTCGTGATTGCCCTGTAATGCTCGATCAGCCCGCGCTGCGTCGGCTTGTTGTAGTACGGCGTGATACTCAGCGCCGCGTCGGCGCCACACTCCTTCGCGTGCTTCGTCAGCCATATCGCCTCACGCGTGCTGTTCGAGCCGGCGCCGGCGATCACGGGCACGCGCTTGTTCACCGTCTTGATGACATGTTTGACGACACTCGCATGCTCGTCGTGCGACAGCGTCGGCGACTCCCCCGTCGTCCCGCACGGCACAATGCCGTGCGTGCCGCTCTCGATGTGCCACTCGACGAGCTCGGTGAGCTTCGCGTAGTCCACTTCGCCACTCCGGAATGGCGTAACGATTGCCACGAATGATCCCTTAAACATAACCGCCTCCTCCCTTGTGTCACAGGCTCCTGGGTTTGCCCGCGCGGCCTCTCTTCCAATCACATACGTCGCTTACGATACGTCACTGATCCGATACACGCCATCGTAGATGTGCGCGGCAGGACCCGAAAGCGTCACGTCCGAAAACAAGACCCCGTCGCCTTCTCGACGGAACCCAACCGTCAGCACGTCGCCGCTCCGCACGCGTACCTTCACCGGCGGCTCACGCTTCGCCACCAGATGCGCAACGACCGCCGTTGCCACGACGCCCGTCCCGCACGCGAGCGTCTCGCCTTCGACGCCCCGCTCGTACGTGCGCACCTCGACGTCGCCGTCTTTCCGAACCTGAACGAAATTCACGTTCGCCCCGGCCGGCTGGAACTCCTCGTGAAACCGGATCGCCCGCCCGTGCGCCGCCACGTCGACGCCCTCGAGGTCCGCAACGAACAAGACCACGTGCGGCACCCCCGTATTCGTGAAGTGCACCGCGTGTTCCGCCCCCTCCACGCTCAGCGAGACGTGAAGGCGCGTATCGCGCACCGCGCCCATCTCCACCGTGACAGTCGCGCCGTCCATCCAGCCCGAGAGCACGCGCTCCATCGTCTCAAACACCAGCGGCGCGACCGAGATCCCCAACGTCCGCGCGAACGCCACGAAGCAACGTGCCCCGTTGCCGCACATCTCCGCCTCGCCGCCGTCGCTGTTATAGTAGCGCATTCTCACTGCGGCCTTCATCGACGGCTCGACGAGAATCAAGCCGTCTGCGCCCACCGCATACCGCCGCGCACACATCCGGGCAATCAACTCGCGGCCGGCCGGGAACGCGCCGTCGCGGTTGTCAATCATGATAAAGTCGTTGCCCGACCCGGAGTATTTCGCAAAGCGTATCTCGTTCACGTCCGAGGCCCCTCCGTCGCGCGCGACGACACGACCTGTGTCTCGAAAAGCTGCTCGTACGTCTGCCGCGTCCGTACCACCCGGTAGTCACCGCCCGACACGAGCACCTCGGGCGGGAGCGGACGCGCGTTGTACGTCGAGCCCATCGTCGCCGCGTACGCGCCCGCGCTCATAACCGCGAGCAGATCGCCCTCGTGTACCTCGGGCAGCGCAACGCCCTGCCCGAGGAAATCGGCGGACTCGCACACCGGGCCCACCACGTCCACGTGCTCCGTCTTGCCGCCGCGCTCCTCGACAGGAACGATACGATGCACCGCCCCATACAGCGCCGGTCGGATCAAATCGGTCATCGCCGCGTCCACGATCACAAACGTCTTGGTCGGCGTGCGCTTGACATACTCGACGTGCGCAAGCAACACGCCCGAGTTGCCCGCGACGAACCGCCCGGGCTCGAGAACAACCGTGAGGCCCAATGGCTCCACCAGCGGAAGAATCGCCGCAGCAAACTCGGCCGGCGTCGCCGGCGCTTCGTCATCATAGCGGATGCCGAAGCCGCCGCCGATGTCGAAGTACTTGAGCGTGATCCCCAGGCCCTTCAGGTCCTCGACGAGTGGCAGTATCTTCGTGATGGCCTCGACGTACGGCTCCGGTGTCATAAGCTGCGAACCGATGTGCATCTGCACGCCGACCGGCTCGACCCCCGCCATGGAGAGCGAGCGCCGGTACAGCTCTCGCGCGCCACCAAGCTCGACGCCGAATTTGTTCCTCGACGTCCCAGTGACAATGTAATTGTGCGTATCCACTCCCACGTCAGGGTTCACGCGCACCGCGAACCGCCCCACCGTCCCGCGTCGTTCCGCCACCGCGCTGATTCGCTCGAGCTCCGGCGCCAACTCCACGGTGAAAAACAGGATCCCCGCGTCGAGCGCCTGCTCGATCTCGCCGGCCGTCTTCCCGACACCGGCAAAGATGATCTTCCGCAGGTCCGCGCCCGCGCGGAGCGCGCCATAGAGCTCGCCGCCCGACACGATGTCGATTCCCGCGCCCGCCTCGACGAGCGCCTGCAACACTGCGACGTTGCCGTTCGCCTTCGCCGAGTAGCAGACCAGGTGCGGCACCGACGAGAATGCAGCGTCGAGCTCTTTGAACCGCTCGACAAACGCCGTCCGGCTGTACACGTACGCCGGCGTGCCGACGTCCGCCGCCACCGCGGCAAGGTCCACGCCCTCGCAATGCAGCCGTTCCTTCTTGTACGCAAAGGCCTCCATGACTAACCCTTCGCGAGCCGGCGCTTCCAGCGCCGCACTTCTTTCCTCACCATCGCCGGGGCCGTACTCCCCGCCGACGCCTTCCGCTCGAGCGACCCTTCCACTTCCAGCACGTCGTACACGTCGGCATCGAACACGTCCGCGTCGGTTCGCAGCTCGTCGAGCGTCAGCTCCCTCAGCTTCTTCCCAGCGCGCTCTGCCGCCGCCACGGCACCGCCGACGATCTCGTGCGCCCGCCGGAACGGCACGCCCTTCCGCACCAGGTATTCGGCCACGTCCACGGCCAGGATCGAATCGTCCTCAAGCGCCCGTGCCACCGCGTCGCGGTTCACCCGCAACGTCGGCAGCATTCGCGCCATGACCTCGAGCGACGACAGCACGAGGTCCGTGGCCTCAAACACGGCGCGCTTGTCCTGCTGGAGGTCACGGTTGTAACTCAGCGGCAGCCCCTTGAGCGTCGTCAGCAATGCCACCAACGCGCCCACGAGCTGCCCGGATGCTCCGCGAACGAGCTCGGCGACGTCAGGATTCCGCTTCTGCGGCAACATGCTGCTGCCCGTGCAGAACGCTTCGCCGAGCGTGATGAAACCGAACTCGCTCGACGACCACAGCACGAGCTCTTCGCCCAGGCGCGAGAGGTGCACGCCGATCAGCGCAACGTCAGCGAGGTACTCGATCGCGAAGTCCCGGTCACTCACCGCATCAATGCTGTTCCGCGCCACCGCCGAAAAGCCAAGCTCTCGCGCCACCATCTCGCGGTCGATCGGCAGCGTCGTGCCCGCCACCGCGCACGCGCCGAGCGGCATCACATCCACGCGCTTCAGCCCGTCGGCAAGCCGCCCGGCGTCCCGCTCGAACATCTCCACGTACGCCAACACATGGTGCGCAAACAGGACCAACTGTCCATGCTGCAGGTGCGTATATCCCGGTATGATCACATCGAGGTTCGCCGCCGCAACCGCGATCAGCGATCGTTGGAGTCGCACAAGTCCTGCCGTCAGCTCGCCGATCGCGTCCTTGAGGAACATTCGCAGGTCGAGCGCCACCTGATCGTTGCGCGACCGCGCGGTGTGCAGCTTCGCGCCGACGTCGCCCAGCTTCTCAATCAGTCGCGCCTCGATGTTCATGTGCACGTCCTCGAGCGCCGGATCGAATGCGAATGACCCGGACTCGATCTCCTCAAAGATTTCGCGAAGGCCACGCTCCATCGCCAGCGCTTCCTTCTTCGCAACAATGCCCGTCTCCCCGAGCATGCGCGCATGCGCGATGCTGCCGCGCACATCGTAAGGCGCGAGCCGCGTGTCGACATCCACCGAGGCCGTGAACGCCTCGACGAGCGCATCCGTCGCTTTCGTAAAGCGACCACCCCACGGTTTGCGCGGTTTCGTTTTCGCCTTCTTCGCCATTGAACTGCGTCCCGTCAGTGCGACTGCTCGAGCGGGTCGCGGCCCGCCTTTGTGCCGATCCGCAGGCGGAGCGCGTTG
>CAZJXV010000202.1:0-8195 GCA_964550015.1 uncultured Verrucomicrobiota bacterium | reverse complement strand
GCAGACGGCCTCGCACTGCTCCTCCTGCGGGCACACCCGGCCGCAGATCGCCGGCAGGCAGTTCTTCTCCTTCAACGTGCGGGCCGCGCCCCGGAAGTCCCTCTCCGCCACAAGCCGGATGAACTCGGGGATGTCAATCTCGACCGGGCACCCGGCGATGCACGGCTTCTTCTTGCACTGCAGGCAGCGCTGCGCCTCGCCCACCGCCTGCGCCTCGGTGTAGCCGAGCGCCACTTCGTTGAAATTGCGTGCGCGCGCCTTCGGGTCCTGCCGCGGCATCGGCTCCTTGGTGGGCTTCATCTCGCGGCGGGGTTTCTTCTCACGCTGCTCAGTCACGGCTGCGTCAACCTGCTCATCGTGTCCGTTTCTTCGGCCCGGCCTCGGGATGCTCCCGCGCGAGGCGGCACCCCTCTGCGGCCTCCGCCTCGAGATCCTTGTAGAACGACTGCCGCTGGACCAGCTCGTCGAAGTCCACGCCGTGGCCGTCGAACTCCGGGCCGTCCACGCACGTGAACTTCGTCTCGCCCCCGACCGTCACCCGGCACCCGCCGCACATCCCCGTGCCGTCCACCATGATCGGGTTCAAGCTCACCACCGTCGGAATCGTGTGCAGCCGCGTCGTCTCGACCACCGCGCGCATCATCGGCACCGGGCCGATGGCCGTCACCGAGTTGAGCTCGCGCCCCTCCCGGATCAGCCGCTCGAGCTCCTGGCTCACGAAGCCCTTGACGCCGTACGACCCGTCGTCCGTCGTCACATACAACTCGTCGCTCGCCGCGCGCATCTCGTCCTCCCAGAACAGCAGCGCCTTCGTGCGCGCGCCGATGATCGAGATCACCCGGTTGCCCGCCTCGCGCATCGCCACGGCAATCGGGTAGATGGGCGCAATCCCGATCCCGCCCCCGATCATGCACACCGTCCCGAACTTCTCGACGTGCGACGGCCTGCCCAGCGGGCCGATCAGATCGAGGATGGCGTCCCCTTCCTCGAGGCGCCCCATCTCGATCGTCGTCTTGCCCACCTCCTGCACCACCAGCGTGATCGTGCCGGCCCCGGCATCGGCATTCGCGATCGTCAGGGGGATCCGCTCCCCCTCCTCGTCAATGCGCACGATCACGAACTGGCCGGCCTTCGCCTTGCGGGCCACCACCGGCGCCCGCACGACGTACTCCTTGACGTCCGGCGCAATCGCGCGCTTCGAGACAATCGTGTGCTCAGTCTGCATCTATCTCCAGGCCCCTCTCTTCTATCAACAAAAAGCCCGCTCCGGAGCGTTCCCGCCCGGGCGGCGCCGACAGAACCACCCACACTGCAACTCGAACCGCACCATACCCCATCCCCCCCGCCGGCGCAAGCGCTTACCGCCCGGCTGGTCTGTCCGCGCCCTCCCGTCCGATCTGCCGTGACGCGAGCCGTGCCGTAAGCAAGAAGCCGCCACGGATTCATACGGATACCCACGGATTCTTTACGCACATAAGACAACACCATGCGTGATAGTGTATAATGTAGACGGATATGTCACGCCGGAGGACAAGAATGAAGGCCGCTACCCTCACTCTCTGCGTTGCCCTGTTCGTGCCCATCGGCCTCAAGGCCGCCGTGGAAGGTGAAACGGTCACCATTGCCGGCAAAACGTACGCGGTTGTGCCGGACGAGAAGATGCGCGCCTGGGGTTTCGATGTCCCTGATCTGCCACGGGAGAACAACGCCGCCTGGGTGTATTTCAAAGCGATCAACGCCTACTCCGGGCTCGATCGGGGCTCGGATCTTTGGAGGCTGCGCGACGCAGTCGAGCAGGGGACATGGACAAAAGAAGCGGCCCCGCTCGACAACTACCTCAAGCGAAATGCGAAGGCGTTGGCTTTGCTCAAGAAGGCGGCCGCTATGCGCGACTGCTACTTCCCGCCGATAGGCAATGTAGGCGACACGTTCGAGGATGTTTCACCCGCCGGCCTCCTGCTACCGCACCTGTCCCACACGCGTGAGCTCGCGCGGTTCCTCATCGTCACGGGCAAGAAACTCGAATTCGACGGACGCCCCGCCGAAGCCCTCGCGACGTACCTCCTTGTGCCCCGGCTCGGCTACCATGCTTCGCGCGGCACCATGTTGATCCACGGCCTCGTTGGGCTTGCCTTCAACCGAATGGCAATGGAGGCAATCGAGGAGTGCCTCATGCGCCACGCGTGCGACGAGCAAACCCTCGTGCGGGTGCAGGCGCAACTTGCAGAACTCTCGACCCGCCGTCCCGACATCGCCTGGGCGATGCACAGCGAAAAAGTCTGCTCAGTGCAATGTGCCGAGCATTTTCTCAGACACCCCGAACTACACGGCGGCCGCCTGACATGGCGGCTCTACATCCGCCTTTGTGGTCTGACTCGCAAAGAGTGGCACGCGATCGTGCGGCGCGACGTCGAGGAATTCTGGGACATCACAGACAGACATGTCCGGATGCCGCTGCGTGAATACCTCCACAGCGACGCCCAGGAAGAACTCAGCCGCAAGGTGCGAGCGCGCAGCGATAGGGGCCCCGCCAACATCATGATACTCCTCGGACCCGCGATCTGGAGCTCGCGAATCATCTACGCCAGGGACGATCTTTACTGGGCGGTGCTCGACGTCGAGATCGCCCTGGCGCGATTCAAGGCGAGGCACGGCAAGTACCCCGGCACGCTCGATGAGCTCAAGCTGCTCATGCTCAGCGATGGCATAGACCCGTTCTCAGGCGAGCCGCTCAAGTACCGCCTCGAAAAAGACGGCTCCTTCACGATCTGGAGCGTGGGCGAGGATCTCAAGGACAACGGCGGTAAGCTCAAGGAGGTCGCCGCACGCTGGGATCCCCTGCCTAGAGAGGCCCTGAACAGAGCCGACTACGTGTGGAACTCCCGCCGGCTCCTTGAATGATCTCAGCGGCACGCCCCGCCCCTCGCCGCGAAGCGGCTTGATCCGCGCCCCTCTGTGAACTCTGTGGCGAATTCTTCCCTCCTCCCATTGACCCGGGCGCGCCGCCCCGGTAGAATCCGCCGTGGATTCCTGGAACCGCCGTCACCCTGGAGGGAGGAGGGCCACCGCCATGCAGGACGCATTCCTCGAACTCATCCGGCGCGCATCCACCCAACTGCCCAAGGACGTCCTCGACGCCATCGAGTCGTACCGCACCAAGGAAGCGCCCGACTCCATGGCCCAGAGCATCCTCGGCAAGATGCTCGAGAACGCCCGCTTGGCGAAGGCCAAGTCCGTCCCCCTGTGCCAGGACACCGGCACGCTCATCTTCTACGTTGACTACCCAAAGCGCATCCCCCAAAAAAAAATCACCGACGCGATCACGAAGGCCGCCATCGCCGCCACCGAGAAGCAGTACCTCCGCCCCAACTCCGTGGACCCGCGCACCGAGAAGAACACCGGCAACAACCTCGGCATCGGCCACCCCTCGCTCCACTTCCACCAGTGGGACAAACCCTACCTCCGCGCCCGCCTCATCCTCAAGGGCGGCGGCTGCGAGAACGTCGGCATCCAGTACAAGCTGCCCGACAAGGCCCTCGGCGCGGGCCGCGACCTCGAAGGCGTCCGCCGCTGCATCATTGACGCCGCCGTCCAGGCCCAGGGCCGGGGCTGCGCGCCCGGCGTTCTCGGCGTCTGCATCGGCGGCGACCGCGGCTACGGCTACATCGCAAGCAAGGAGCAGCTCTTCAGAAAACTCGACGACACCAACCCTGCAAAAGAGCTCGCACAGCTCGAGGCACGCTGCCTCGAAGAGATCAACCAGCTCGGCATCGGCCCCATGGGCCTCGGCGGCCGGACCACCGTGTTCGGCGTCAAGATCGGTACCGCCAACCGCCTGCCCGCCAGCTACTTCGTCACCGTCAGCTATATGTGCTGGTCCTACAGGCGAAAACAAATGATCATCCGCGACGGGAAGGTGCGCTATGCCTGAGACAATCCAACTCCCCACCACCGAGGCCGCCATCCGCGCCCTCAAGGCTGGCGACGAGGTCGAGATCACGGGCCTCATGGTCACCGCGCGCGACGCCGCCCACAAGTACATGATCGAACAGCGGCCCGACTACCTGCACGAGGTCCTCAACGACTCCATGATCTACCACTGCGGCCCCGTCGTCGCCAAGGAAGGCGACACCTACCGCTTCGTCGCCGCCGGCCCCACCACCAGCATCCGCGAAGAGCCCTACGAGGCCGACGTCATGGGCCTCTACAAGGTCCGCGGCGTCATCGGCAAGGGCGGCATGGGCCCGAAGACCCTCGCCGGCTGCCGCGACTACGGCGGCGTCTACCTGCACGCCATCGGCGGCCTCGCCGCCGTGCTCGCCGACAGCATCAAGGAGGTCGTGAACGTCTACATGCTCGAAGAGTTCGGCGTCCCCGAGGCCATCTGGGTCATCCGCGTCGAGAACTTCCCCGCCGTCGTCACCATGGACTCCCACGGCACCTCACTCCACACCGCCATCCTCGACGCCAGCACGAAAGCGCAGAAGGAGTTGTACGAGCAAAGGGATTAGAAGCCCTTGTCGCGACAGCTACTTCCGATGGCCGGGGGCCTCGTCACGTGGGCCGGGCGAAGGCTGGGCAGACACCACGACTGACTGGATCTTGACGAATGCTTTCCCGAGGTGGTTCTCGATAATCTTGACCGCACCGGTGCCCGAGAAGGTATGCGTGGCGGCATGGAGAACCGATAGAAAGAGGTCCTGAGCCTCCTGGTCTTTCTCCAAGTTCTGGATGCGAAGGCCCTTTCTTTTCAGGTCTCGACGGGGAATGTGCCGATTGTGGGTCTTGAACTCGCTGTGATCTGACAGCCATTCCGCGATCTCTTCCGCTTTCCTTTGTCGGATGCCCCTTGGGCTCCGCTTGAACATGTAGCTCTCAAGCCATTCCCGAGCAAGCTCTCTAGAAAGCTCCAGGGCGTTCTTGCACTTGATTAAGACATCCGGGCCGTACTGCGCTAGCATCGGGAGCCAAGCTCCCATCTTCGCTGGGTCTTGACACTCGTTCCTCGCACGCTCGAACTGCTCGAGGATTGCCTGTGCCGGCACCAGTCTTGGACCCAAAGGCGTGTTCAAGGTAAACTGCGGATCTATGGGCCCCAGGAAGGAGTGCTTGCCCAGCACCAGCACGTCCGCCGCGCAGGCGATCATCGTTGCCGCCGACATCGCCATCTGCGGAACGATGACTCGGATGTGTTTGAACTTGGAACGGAGATACCGAACGAGGGCCTCAGTAGCCTCGAGCGAACCACCTGGGCTGTGGAGAATGAGGTCGAGTCCCGGGCCGCCAAGACCATGGACGACCTCCATGATTCCCTGGATATCCTCATCGACGATGGTTATGAGCTCAGGAGAAACTTGGGGGTCGGGCTGGGTCCACTTAGTGGCATACAGAATTACGTCGCGACGAGTATGGCGATGAGCGGCCAGAAGGTATTTCCGTCTAACGCGGTCGAAATCCGGGCCACCGCGTTCAGTCATGGACTCCTTCAGCTCGCCAAGTACACCGCTCTAGGTAGGCACGTTGCCCCTTCTAGGAAATCCGGCGGGTCATTGGCCCAGCGCCATCGGAAACCGACACGACAACTCTATTCGACATGGCGCGCCGATAAGGCGCCGTCTCCCCATCCACCTTCCGCCAAGCCTCATAGACGGCCATGGCCTCGCGGACTCCCGGCTGCTTGAGAGGGTCCGTCGCCTTACGTCTTCGCTTGTCCGAGACGGCGCCTTGAGCTTTGGGTCTCTTACTCATGCGGGCCACTCCTATCAGCACGAAGCTCCTGCCACCCCGTCCGTAGCAGCATCCTCCAAAGCCACGGGGACAACGGCCTCAGAAACGCAGGCCCCAGGCCTCAGGATCCCACCCACATAGGGCTGCCGTCCTTGCGGACGACCTGAGGTACTCCCGCGCATGCCTGCAATAATAGATTCGGTCCTCTGACGGGATCTGTCAAGCTCTTTCTTGACGACCTAATGCCCGGCTGTCACGGGACTTCCACGCCCAGACACGGGAGCTCGCCTATGGGCGGGCCTCGCTGAGCCTGGAGACCTCCTGCCGCCGTTATGTGGAGCCCTACTCCCGCCCGAGCTCGTCGTGCCAGTGGGCCAGGTCAATAAACTCGCGCCCTGTCCTCAACTGCCCTGACACTCCCCGCGCTTTCGGAGCTCCCGGCGTGGTCACTCCTGAACCAATCGCTTAAACTGTTCCGTGTGACGGATGCTGTCGAGGCACCTATCGTGCTTCGCAACCTTACGATGATTGGGGCTCTTCTTGACTGCGTAAGAGAGATATCGCAGCGCCAACTGCGGTTTGCCGTTCTCCGCGTACAAACAGGCCAAGTTGTATGCGATATCGGGATCCCGGATCCCTTGCTGGGTCAGCCCTCTCAGCGCGCGGTTCGCCTGCCTCCACGCTTCGTCCTTGTCCTTGACGGTCTTGAGTAGGCAACCTGCGTACGCCACTGCCGCGCTACCGTCGTGCGGAACCAGCTCCAGCGTCTTTGCGAAGTGCCGCTTCGCCGCCTCGAAATCGCCTTTCGCGTAATAGCAGCAACCGAGTGCCTCGTGTGCCTCTGCGTGGCTCGGATCCAATTGGACGGCCTTCTTGAATGGCCCGATGGCATCGTCGTACTTGCCTTCCTCCTCTACCAACCGGGCTCCCTCCTCAAAGAGCTCCTCCGCCCGCTCCTCCGGCGTCTTCTTGTCGCGGGTGAAGTACCAGATGCCGCCGCCGACCAGCAGCACGATGAGAAGTACAAGTGGAAGCCTCGAGCGCATCACCCGGCCCTCCTGGGAACCTCCCGCCGCCGCTCTGCGGAGCCCTAGTCCTGCCCGAGCTCCACGTGCCAGTAGGCGAGGTCAATGAACTTGCGCCAGGTCGCGTGGGGCGGGCCGGACACCGTCATCGTCACAAACGGGTTCCACGTCGGCTTCTTCGGCCGGCGCACCAGGTGCATGCCCGCCTGGCGCGGCGTGCGGTTGCCCTTGTCCGTATTGCACTGCTTGCAGGAGCACACGATGTTCGTCCACGTCGTGTGCCCGCCCTGGTCCTTGGGGATGACGTGATCGAGGTTGAGGTCGCGCCGCTCGAACACGCCGCCGCAATACTGGCACCGGTTGCGGTCGCGCTCGAAGATGTTGTGGCGGGTGAACTTGACGTCCTTGATCGGCAGCTTGTCGTAGCGGTGCAGCAGGATGATCTTCGGCACGAGCAGCCGGAAGCTCACGGTGTGCAGGTACTCCGTGCCGTCCTCGCCCGTCTCGAGCGAGAAGTCGCGCCAGTCGTGGAACGAGTACGTCAGGAGCTGGCCGTCGTCCTCGAACACCACCTGCGCGTACCCCTGGTAGAGCAGGCCCACGGCCCGCTTCACCGTGCACACGTTCACCGCCTGCCACAGGCGGTTCAGGACCAGCACGCTTTCTGTGAGCGCCGCCACCTTTCGCTCCGTCAGAACCTGTGTATCGCTTCGAGGCGGCGCAACAGCCGCCTCGTTCCACGCACGTCGCGCACGTACCGCCGGGTCTCGGGGAACGCCTCTTCCCCGAGCATCCGCTCGACGTCGCCCCCGGCCTCCTCGAGCCAGCGCGCCACGTTGCCGCGGCCCGCGTTGTAGGCCGCCAGCGCCACCCGCTCGTCGCCGTCGAAGCGCTCGAGCAACTCCTTCAAGTACGCGCACCCGAGCCGCAGGTTGACCCGCGGCTCATCGAGCATCGCCTCCGTGTAGCCGTCGAGACCGAGCGTGCCGCCGGCCCCGAGCTTGTCGGCGGCCTCGAGCTTACCGGCCACCTCCTCGGCCGTCGCCGGCATGAGCTGCATCAGCCCACGCGCCCCGGCCGACGACCGCGCCTCCGGCCGAAAGCGGCTCTCGTGGTGCACCACGGCCGCCACCAGCAGCCGGTCGAGGCCGAACTCGTCAGCCGCCTCACCAACTGCCTCCCGGTAGCGCCTCGGGAACAGCCGCGCCCGCGCCGCCGCATATCCGCCGGCCAACACGGCCAGCACCACGGCGAGCACAATTGCCACTGCCCATACGGCCCTGCGCGCGCCCCGTCTCAATAGGCCGCTCTCCCGGGAGGTCAAGACGGCTACCCAGTTACCTATAAGATACTAGATGACCCCGCCGGTGTCAACCCGCTGCAGAGGGGGGGTGGAGTACCAAAGATTGTGTAATTTCGCGGGCCGGTATAGGAATGGGTGTG
>CAZJXV010000201.1:0-8254 GCA_964550015.1 uncultured Verrucomicrobiota bacterium | reverse complement strand
CGACGGTCGCCGAGATCAACGTCGGCATCTGCTCGGCCTGCCACCCGTTCTACACGGGCAAGCAGAAGTTCGTCGACACCGCCGGCCGCGTCGAGCGCTTCCGCAAAAAGTACGGTCTCAAGGAGTCCTAGCGCCGCCGTGCGGCCCGGCCCGCCGCGTGGCCCGGCCCGCCGGCGGCCGGCCGCTCCCGCCACACGTTCCGTTCGTGTGCCGCACGCTGGAAGGAGTCCGTCCCGATGGAAAGGAAAGCGCTGTTTCAAAGGCTCGAGCGCGTCGCCGAGCAGCTTCGCTCGATCGAGGCCAGGCTCGGCGACCCCAAGGTCGCGGCCGACCCGGCGAAACTCGCCGAGCTGTCCAGACAGCACGCCGCGCTGGGCCGCATTGCGCGCGCCTACGACGCCTACAAGCACACCGTCGCCGACATCGAGGGGCACCGCGCCATCCTGGGCCGCAAGGACGAGGACCCCGAGCTCGTCGAGCTCGCCCAGGAGGAGCTCGCCGGCCTCGAGGAAAAGCGCGCACGCCAGCAACAGGCCCTCAAGCTCCTGCTCGTCCCGCCCGACCCCGACGACAGCCGCAATACGATCGTGGAGATCCGCGCCGGCACCGGCGGCGAGGAGGCCGCGCTGTTCGCCGCCGAGATCTTCCGCATGTACGCCCGCTACGCCGAGCGCAAGCGCTGGAAGATCACCCCGATGTCCAGGAGCGAAACCGGGCTCGGCGGCCTCAAGGAGATCGTCTTCACCGTCGAGGGCTCGGACGTCTTCCGCCAGTTGCGCCACGAAAGCGGCGTCCACAGGGTCCAACGCGTGCCCAGGACCGAGCAGAGCGGGCGTATCCACACCTCGGCCGTCAGCGTCGCCGTGCTCCCCGAGGCCGAAAGCGTCGAGATCCACGTCGCCGACAAGGACCTCCGGGTGGACACCTTCCGCTCATCCGGCCCCGGCGGCCAGAGCGTCAACACCATGGACAGCGCCATACGCATCACGCATCTGCCCACCGGCATCATCGTCCAGTGCCAGGACGAGAAAAGCCAGAGGCGAAACAAGGAGTCCGCACTAAGACACCTGCGGGCAAAGCTTTACGAAATGGAACAAGAGCGCCTCGACGCCGCCCGCTCCGCCGAAAGACGCTCCCAGATCCGCTCCGGCGACCGCAGCGAGAAGATCCGCACCTACAACTTCCCCCAGAACCGGGTCACCGACCACAGAATTGGCTTGACACTCCACGACCTCCCCGATATTCTCGACGGGAACCTCGACGAGCTGCTGAACGCCCTCATCACGAGCGATGCCGAAGCGCGGCTGGAGGCCGAACTGGCCTCCCACACGGGCGATGCGTCAACTGCTCGAGATTCTCAAGCTCGCTGAGCGCACCCTGGCCGAGCGCGGCGTCGAACGTCCGAGGCTCGAGGCCGAGCACCTGCTCGCCCACGTGCTCGGGCGCTCGCGGCTGGACCTGTACCTCGAGTTCGACCGGCCCCTCGACGAGCCGGAACTCGCGCCCTTCCGCGAGCTCCTGCGCAAGCGCCGGCAGCGGGTGCCCTGCCAGTACTTGATCGGGGAGACAGAGTTCTACGGCCTGCCGTTCGCCATTGACGAGCGCGTGATGGTTCCCCGGCCCGAGACGGAGCACCTGGTCGAAGCCGCCCTCGAGCGGCTCAAAGGCCCCGAGGCCCCCGGCGAGGCGCTCGCCTACGACGTCGGCACCGGCTCCGGATGCGTGGCCGTGGCCATCGCGCACGAGGCGCCGGGGTGCCGCGTGATCGCCTCGGACTCGTCCGCGGCGGCCCTCGAGGTCGCCCGGGCCAACGCCGAGCGAAACGGCGTGGCCGGGCGGATCACGTTCCTCGAGGGCGACCTGTTCGAGCCGCACGCGCGGCACGGCGTGGGACCGGCGGACGTGGGAGCGGCAGACACGGGACCGGCAGACATGAGAGCGGCAGACATGATCGTGTCGAATCCGCCCTATGTCTCCCACGACGAGTGGGACGGCCTGCCCGACGAGGTGCGCCTCTACGAGCCGCGCGAGGCGCTCGACGGCGGGCCGGACGGCCTGGCCGTCATCCGCCGGATCGTCGCCGGGTGCCCCGGCCACCTCAAGCCGGGCGGGTGGCTGCTGCTCGAAGTCGGCCACACCCAGGCCGAAGCGGTGACACAGCTCATGGCGGCCACCGGCGCCCTGGGCAAAACGGAAACAGTGCGTGACTACGGCGGGGCCGAGCGCATCATCATAGGACAAAAGGCGAAGGGCCCCGAGAACGATGGATAAGTTCCTGATATGGGGAGGCGAACAGCTCAAGGGTGAAACTCCAACCAGCGGCTCCAAGAACGCCGTCCTCCCCATACTAGCGGCCTCATTGCTGGCCGAGACCCCCAGCACCATCACCAATTGCCCATGGCTCAAGGACGTCGACACGATGGTCGAAATCCTCGACGCCATGGGCGTTCGCGTCCAGCGCACCTTCGAAGGCACGCTCAGCATCGATCCCGGCCCGCTCGCCAGCCACGAAGCCCCCTACGACCTCGTGCGCAAGATGCGCGCCTCGATCTACGTGCTCGGCGCCCTGCTCGGCCGCTTCAGCAAGGCCACCGTCTCGATCCCCGGCGGCTGCGTCATCGGCCCCCGGCCCATTGACCTGCACCTCAAGGGCTTTACCGAGCTGGGCGCCACCATCGAGCAGCGCTGCGGCTACATCTTCGCCGAGGCCCCCGAGCTCGTCGGCCGCGAGATCTTCCTCAGTGGGCCGCAAGGCTCCAGCGTCGGCGCCACCGCCAACGTGCTCATGGCCGCCGTCAAGGCCAGGGGCACCACGCGCATCACGAGCGCCGCGTGCGAGCCCGAGGTCGTGGACCTCGCCAACTTCCTCAACCGCATGGGCGCAAAGGTCAGCGGCGCCGGCTCCCCCACCATCACCGTCGAGGGCGTCAGCGAACTCCACGGCGTCGAAGGCTACCAGGTCATCCCCGACCGCATCGAAGCCGGCACCTTCATGACGGCCGCCGCCGTCACGCACGGCGACGTGACGGTCACCGGCGCCGAGCCCGCCCACCTGCAATCCGTCATCGCCAAGCTCTCCGAGCTCGGCGTCAAGATCGAGATGCACAACGGCGACATCCACGTGGACGCCACCGGCGACGTCGGGCCCGTCGACGTGGTCACCCAGCCCTATCCCGGCTTCCCGACCGACCTGCAGGCCCAGTTCATGGCCGTCGCCACGCTCGCCGAGGGCCTGAGCCGCGTCGTGGACAAGATCTACCCCAACCGCTACATGCACGTGATGGAATACGCCCGGCTCGGCGCCAACATCACCATGGACGCCAACAGCGCCATCGTGCGAGGCGTCGAGCACCTGAGCGGCGCGCCCATCATGGCCAGCGACCTCCGCGCCAGCGCGGGCCTCGTCCTCGCCGGCCTCGCCGCCGAGGGCGAGACCACCGTGCTGCGCGTCTACCACATCGACCGCGGCTACGAAGACATCGAAGAGAAACTCGCGCGCCTCGGCGCCAAGATCAAACGAGTCAAATCAAACTAATACAGAAAAGACCATCACCACGGAGATCACGGAGACCACACACGCGCAGCAGCTCCGTGCTCTCCGTGATCTCCGTGGTAAGACAACACACTGATGTTCGAAGGACTAACCGAAAAACTCCAGGGCGCCTTCCGCAAGCTGACCGGCTACGGCAAGCTCTCCGAGAAGAACATCGCCGACGCGATGCGCGAGGTGCGCCTGGCCCTGCTCGAGGCCGACGTCAACTTCAAGGTCGTCAAGGAGTTCATCGCCCGCGTCAAGGCCCGCGCCGTCGGCCAGGAGGTGCTCCGCTCGATCACGCCGGGCCAGCAGGTCATCAAGATCGTGCACGACGAGCTCGTCGCCCTGATGGGGCGCACGGCCGAAGCCCTCGACCTCTCCGCCTCCCCCTCCGTCGTGATGCTCGTCGGCCTGCAAGGCGCGGGCAAGACCACCCTCGCCGGCAAGCTGGCCAACATGCTCCGCCGCAAAGGACGCCACCCGCTCATGGCCGCGTGCGACACGAAGCGCCCCGCCGCCATCGAGCAGCTCGTCGTCCTCGGCCGCCAGCTCGACATGCCCGTCTTCGCCGACACCGGCGAGCCGGACGCCGTCAAGATCGCCGCCGCGAGCGTCGCCCGCGCCCAGGCCGAGCACCTCGACGTCGTCGTGCTCGACACCGCCGGCCGCCTCCACGTCGACGACGACCTCATGCGCGAGCTCGAGGGCATCAAGGCAAAACTCGCGCCGCGCGAGATCCTGCTCGTGGCCGACGCCATGACCGGCCAGGACGCCGTCAACATCGCCGAGGAGTTCGACCGACGCCTCGGCATCACGGGCGCCGTGCTCACCAAGCTCGACGGCGACACCCGGGGCGGCGCTGCGCTCTCGATCCGCGCCGTGACCGGCAAGCCCATCAAGCTCGTCGGCATCGGCGAGAAGCCGGCCGACCTCGACGTGTTCCACCCCGACCGCCTCGCCTCGCGCATCCTCGGCATGGGCGACGTGGTCAGCCTCGTCGAAAAGGCCCAGGAGCAGTTCACCGACGAGCAGGCGCGCAAGCTCGAGGAGAAAATCCGCCGCCACTCGCTCAACCTCGAGGACTACCTCGCCCAGCTCCAGCAGATCAAGAAGATGGGCTCGCTCGAGAGCGTCATGGCCATGATCCCCGGCATGGGCCAGCACCTCAAGGGCATGCGCCTCGACGACGCACAGCTCGGGCGCGTCGAGGCCATCATCCAGTCCATGACCGAGCAGGAGCGCCGCCACCCCGAGGTGCTCAACGGCAGCCGCCGCACCCGCATCGCCCGGGGCAGCGGAACCACTGTGCAGGACGTCAACAAACTGCTAAAAGGGTTTGAGCAAGCGAAGAAAATGATGAAGAATATGGGCAAAATGCAGAAAGGTCTGATGCGAATGGGAGGTATCAAATGGCACTCGTGATGCGACTGCGCAAGCTCGGCTCGCGCCACCAGCCGCATTTCAGGATCGCCGTCGCGGAGTCCGCCAGCGGGCGCGACAGCCGATTCGTCGAGGAACTCGGATGGTACGACCCCAAGCTCGAGGGAGACAACTCCAACGTCAACGCCGAACGCGCCCTCTACTGGCTCGCCAAGGGCGCCAAGCCCACCGACACGGTCCGCAGCATCCTCAAGAGACACAACCTGATCGGCACAGGCCCAGCGCCCCAACCGGCAGAAGCCGTCGCCGAGCCGGAGCCACCGGCCGAGCCAGAGGCACCGGCCGAGCCGGAAGCGCCGGCCGAACCGCAGGCACCGGCCGAACCGCTGGCACCAGCCGAGCCGGAAGCGCCCGCAGAGGAGCCCGAACCCCCGCCTGAAGCGACACAGTAGGGAACCGGCGCCATGGACGAGATGAAGCGCTTCATCGAGTTCGTCGCCAAGAGCCTCGTCGACCACCCCGACGAGGTCCAGGTCGCCGAAAGCGACGGCGAGGACGGCAAGACCCTCGTCCTCGAGCTCCGCTGCAACAAGGACGACGTCGGCCGCATCATCGGACGCGGCGGCCGCACCATCAAGGCCCTGCGCACGCTCTTGGTCACCGCCGCCGCCAAGCACGACACCCACGCCGCCCTCGAAATCGTGGACTAGCAAGCCGTGGCGGCAATCGCACACAGCCTCGGCCGAGCCCGCGCAGACTTCGGCGAGCTCAGTCGAGCCGCGGGCGGCATAATGTAGCCACGGGCGTCAGCCCGTGGATCAGGAGGACACGATTCAAAGAGCCCCCGCAGGGGGCGACAGATGAGACTCTCGACCAGAGAAAACCGGATGCCGCCCCCTGCGGGGGCTTCGTTCGCGTCTCCGTCGCCCCCCACAGGCTGACGCCTGTGGCTACAGGATGCCGTCCCCTACGGGGACTCCGCTCATTGTCATTTGGCACTTCCACCTCGGGCTGCTAGGCCCGCGCCCGACACTGCCGGCCCCGGCAGAAGGAGGGAAAAATGGCTGGGAAACGCCCGATACCACCCACGCGCCTCGTCGTGTACGCCGTAATCCTGGCGGCCATCATCGCCGGGCTCATCTATGCCGCGCTGACGCCCTCGCTCAACGGCCCGCCGCCGTTCGTGAAGGCCTACGACGGCCCTTCCGAAGGCCTCGAAGCGACCGTCATCGTCCCCACCCTCGACACGCCGATGCCGCCCGACAAAAACGTCATCTGGTGCGCGTCGTTCCAGCTCGCGTGGAATGAGATGCGCGACGAGATCGTCGGCGAACCGATCCGCATCGAGAACGCCGGACAAATCGCCGACCGCCTCAATGACGCCAAGGTCACCAAGGACGACCTCGTCCCCGGCTCCTACTACGCCAAGGCCGGCGCCGTCGCCGACGGCGTCATCGAGCAGATACAGGCGGACATGGCCGCGCAGTTCCCCGATGCGCCAACGCCCGAAATCGCCGCCTCATCCGAGGCCGTTGTCTCCTACGCCTACCTCGCCGCCAATGTGAAATTCACAATCCCGTTCTTCGAGAATCAAGAACCGTTCTTGTTCGACGGCTTCCCGGTTAGATCCTTCGGCATCCGCAAGAAGGACGAGTACGCGCACTCGAAGTTGCGGGGCCAAATCGAGATCCTGTATTCAGACCACGACTACGAAGATAACCCCCGGGCGAAGTACGAGTTCGCCTTGGATCCCTGCAAGGACTCGTCCCCGAACCAGATCATTGTCGCGTGTATAGAGGCGGGGGAATCCCTTGCCGAGACGCTCGGCGAGCTTGAAACGAAGATGGCCAAGTGGAGCGATTCCGACTGGGGCCGCAGGTTCCACGAAAATGAAGTGCTGCTCGTGCCAAGTATGTCGTGGCGTCTCGATCACCACTTCAGAGAACTCGAGGGCACGGACAAGCGCATTCTGAACGAACGCAGCGCTGCCGCCGGTTACTACATCAACGTGGCGTCACAGGTCATCGACTTCAGGTTGGAGCGGACCGGAGCGGACCTGAAGTCAAGAGCGGATTTGGACGCGGAGTCGGCGGAGCCTCGGTATTTCATCTTCAACCGGCCGTTCCTGATCGTGATGAAGAAGCGCGGAGCGGAGCGGCCGTTCTTCGTCATGTGGGTCGAGAACGCCGAGCTGCTCTGCAAGCCGTGAGCCGGTTGCCGGCAACTTTCGCGTTGAGCGGGCCGCCGGTGCGTGCACACATCGCGCCAGCGTTGGTGGGCGGGCCGCCTAAGCCCTGAGCCTGTCGAAGGGCCGCCCGCCGCAAGTCATGCGAAGCGCTGCTTACCAGGAGAAGCCGGCGGCCCCAGGGGGAGCCGCCCTACACCGCTGACGCGACCTTGAAGCGCGGGCACAAGAAAAGAGCCGGGGAGGGGACTCGAACCCATAACCTGCTGATTACAAATCAGCTGCTCTGCCAATTGAGCTACCCCGGCCCAGGGCACACCTACCTATAGCACCGCGCCGAAGACGGGGTCAAGACCAGCGCAAGAAGGAACTCTCTCGCAGAGACGCAGAGACGCAGAGCTCGCAGAGCAGCTTCCCGATGCTTTCCTCTCTGCGTCCTCTGCGTCTCTGCGAGAGATCCTCCCCTACTCCGCGTCGTAGGCGACCAGCGAATAGACCTCGTAGCCCTCGAGCTTCGTGCGCGGCTCGAGGAACGCGAGCTCGATGACGCACCCGATCTCGACCACCTCCGCCCCGAGCGCCTCGACGAGCTCCGCCGACGCCCGCGCCGTGCCGCCCGTGGCGATCAGGTCGTCGAAAATCACGACCCGGTCGTCCTTGCCCAGCGCGTCGCGATGCATCTCGATCGAATCGTGGCCGTACTCGAGCGCGTACGAGGCGCTCACCGTCACCGCCGGCAGCTTGCCCTTCTTGCGGATGGGCACGAACGGCACGCCGAGCTCGTAGGCGAGCGCCGCGCCGAAGATGAACCCGCGGCTCTCGATCCCGCAGAGCGCCGTGACCTTCTTCGGCTCGTAGCGGTCGGCGAAGTGCTCGATGATGCGTGCCGTGAGCCCCGCGTCGCCCAGCACCGGGGTGATGTCCTTGAACACGATGCCCGGCTTCGGAAAGTCCGGCACGTCGCGGATCGTCGCCAGCACGTCGTCACGCAGCTCGCCCATTAGCCGTCTCCTTCGGGAAAATAGGGACAGTCACCTATTTTTTTCTACAAAGCGGCGGGCACATCACCGGAAACCGCGATTCCCGTATCTCAACGAGTGCGAGCACGCGAACCAGAAAAATAGGTGACTGTCCCTATTTTCCTAGATATCGGT
>CAZJXV010000200.1:0-8317 GCA_964550015.1 uncultured Verrucomicrobiota bacterium | reverse complement strand
GCGTCCCCGACGCGGCCCGACGCTACGGCGAGCCGCTCATCGCCGTGGCCGCTTCGGGAGACAACGCCCGGTTCCGCGAGGGCGACGTTTTGCGCATTGGCCCGGCACATCTCGAGCCGGTTACCGTCGAGTGGAAGGCCGGCAAAGTCCGCTGCCTTGTGTTCGAGCGCGAGGGCCGCCCGGCCATGCCCACCGCATGCGTGCTCGGCACAAAAACGGTCCTTCACGCCTGCGCGCTTGATGGGAAAACAATCACTCGATTCAGGCCGTTCCAGATCGGCTGGGTCGAAATCGCTGTCTCCCGCGGCGGCGCAAACTGATCACGCCCGGGAGTCTTTCCTGTCGTGTCGCGCGAAATACGCGACCTTTTCCAGCGACATCGTCATGTCCACGTGCTCGACGTACACGTCCCGCGAAACGTGCAGCGGGATCGGCGCGAAATTCACGATCCCCCGGACGCCGGCCCGCACGAGCCTATCGGCGATCTGCTGGGCCTCCTCCGCGGGCACGGTGACGATACCGATTCGGAGGTCCTTTCGTCGGATGACCTGTCCGAGCTTCTCGACGGGATAGCAGCGGCAACCGTGGAACACGCGATTCACCTTGGCTGGGTCAATGTCGAATGCCGCGGCGATCGTCAGCTTTGGCCGCCTGCCCGAAAAGTATGCGAGAATCGCCTGCCCAAGGTTCCCAATGCCTACCAGCGCCGCCCCCTGTGTCTCGGGCGTATCGAGCAGCACGCCGATGCTCTCGATGAGGGCCCGCACGTCGTAGCCCCGTTTTGGCGTCCCCGGGCACCCGACCGCCATCAGGTCTCGGCGCACCTGGGCCGCCGTGGCCTCTGCCAGGCCTGCAAGCTCGTGCGAATGGACGTAGGCTGTCCCACGTTCTGCCAGTCCGTACAGCAGACGACGATAGAGGCTCAACCGGCCAATCGTCCTGTGCGAGTACACGACGGCCCTGCATTTGCGGTCAGATTGTGAATTCCATCACAAGCCTTGTAGCCGCCCTGGCCGGACTCAGTCAAGGCCTTTTGATGTACAACGGAGTCCAACGAGAAGCTTACGTATCACTTGAAGCATGTTGAAAGACTGGAACTTCCTGGTAAGAAGTCTGTTAGATTCGTTAGGCTAAGATGATACGTTAGAACTTCGTTGTGCTCGTGAAGTTGAAATCGCGCACCTTCAAGGCGGGGATGAGCATGGGGATGTACTCACCCGTTCGCTCCGGCCGGCCCATCAGCGCGACTCGCCTCAGCATATCGAGCGGGTCCTCGTTGAACCGCATGTGCTTGACCGCCTGGGCAACGGCCCCATTCTCGATCGAAAACAGGCCGTCACGCGTCATCCCCGTCACCAGGGGCATCATGGGGTCAACGAAGCGGATGTACCAGAACCGCGTGATGAGGAGCCCTTTCTCCGTCGAGGCGATCATCTCGTCAAGCGACGTCTCGCCTCCCTGCATAATCACATTCGACGGCCGGCCGGTCGCCTCCTTGCCCTGCTTGCTCGCCCAGAAACGCGAGTAGCATAGATTGCGCAGGATGCCGTGTTCGATCCACGCCACGGTGGGTGACGCCAGCCCTTCCTCCTGGAACGATGCGCCGGGGCAGCGCGGGTCGGCCGGATCGGAACCGATCGTGGTTTCCTCGCCGCATATCTTCGTCCCCAGCTTGCCCCGTAGGAACGTACGCCCCTCGTCAACGGCCTTGGCCTCGAAGCCGCCCCAGAAGAGAAACGCCAGCATCTCGGCAATCGCCGCAGGGCTCATGATCACCGTGTACTTGCCCGGCGCGAGGTCGGTCGGGTCCTGTGCCGCTTCGGCGATCTTGAGCGCCCTCTCGGCAACCTCGTTCGCGTCGATGTCCGCCGCGCTATTCGAGATCTTCTCAGCCCATCCGGATCCCGTTTCTCCAAGCGCGGTCAAGTGAACCCCCGCCTCGGTTGAGCGATGAAAGCCCCTCAGCCCCGCCGAGTTGGCAACCGCCTCGAAACGGTCGCCGCTCAAGTACGCCCCCGACAGCCGCAGCCCTTTGCCGGCCACCATCTTGGCCGCGGCAGCAAGCTGCTCCGCCCTCGCCAGCGGCTCGAGGCCGGCCGTCTCCGCGAAAAACGCGTCCACATCGGCGTACTTCTTCGTCTCGTTTGCATCGAGTGGCGGCATGTACTCCGGGTCGGCCGGCAGGCGCTTCGCGATCGCCTGCGCCGTCTCCACCACGGCCTTGAGCGAGCCCTCGCCCAGGTCCTCCGTCGAGGCCGAGCCGTGACTTCGCCCGTACGCGCAGCTCACCGTCAGGACGGAGTTGCTTTTCTCGCTGTTCTGCGTGATCGCGTTATCGGCCAGCCGGGTCGACGCCTGCGTGCCGCCCTCGAGCGTGACCACCGTCGCGTCGGCGGCCGCAAGACCCAGGACTTTCTCAAGAAGACCTACCGCTTCCGCCTCGTTCATTTCCTTGCCCCCCCAACGCTGATCTGCCTGAAGCGGGCCGGGGCCGACCCGTGCGTCATCTGCGCCACCTGCATCGGATCTCCTTTACCGCAATTCATAATGCCGACCGGTATCCAGAACCGCTCGTCGCATACGGCGTCGAGCGAGCCCCAGAAGTCGGTTGTGATTGCCTGGTACGTCACGTCCTTGAGGATCGCGCCCTTCTTACCGTTCTTGATCTCCCAGAAACAGTCGCCGCCGAACTGGAAATTCTGCCGCTTCTGGTCGATAGAGAACGAGCCCATCCCCTCGATGTAAATGCCGTCCTTGGTGTCCGCGATCAGCTCCTCGAGCGTGAGCGGCTCTGTGCCGGGTGCCAGCCCGATATTCGATTGCCGGATAATCGGGATCGACGCCCACGAGTCCGCCCGGCAACTGCCGCGCGAGCGCTTCGCCCCGATTGCGTGGCACACCTCGCGGCCCGTTTGATAGTCCACCAGAATACCGTCCTTGATCACGTGCCACTTCTGTCCCTTCACCCCATCGTCGTCGTAGCCGCGCGTCGCCAGACCGCCCGGCATCGTGTTGTCGCACACGATGTTCATGAGCGGCGAGCCGTACTTCAAGCGGCCGAGCTGGTCGATCGTCGCGAAGCTCGAGCCCGCGAGGCTCTCCTCCATGCCGAGCACCCGGTCCAGCTCGGTCGCATGGCCGATGGATTCGTGCATCGTCAGTGCCAGGTGCGAGGGATGAAGCACCAGGTCCTTCTTCCCGACCGGGCACGGCTTGGCGCTTAGTTGCGCGACCGCCTCCTCGCCCACGCGCGGCGCCTCCGCCAGCAGGGGCGTGTTCTCGATATGCTCGTAGCCGGCGTTGCGCGGGGGCGCCTCGAAGTACCGGTCCTTCGCCGTGGTATCATCCACGGCCGTCGCCTGGTACCACGCCCCGCTCGTGCAGGTATCGCTCTCAACGAGCGTGCCTTCACTTGTAGCGAGATGCCTGTGCTCGCGCCGGAAGTGCATCCGCGCATGGCACTTCTTCACCCCCTTGACGGCAAGCACTTCTTTGCCGATCGCCAGCAAGAGCGCGGCTTTCTCCTCGAGCGGCACCGTGAAGGGGTCCTTCTCGACGGGCGTTCCGAACACGTCGTCGTAGGCCGCCTCCTCCGCCCAGTGGATCCCCTCCGGCGCCTTCGCCAACCCGCTCGCACGGGCGATGTCCACGGCCCGCGCGGCCACCCGCTCGATCTCGCCCCGCTCCACGCGCGCGCTGGCGGCGAAACCCCACGCGCCGTCAACGATCACGCGTACACCGATGCCGAAAGACTCCGACTCCCGGATGTCGGCCACCCGCTCGTCCTCGGTCATCACGTGCTGGTTGCGCAGCCTGACGATCCGCGCGTCCGCGTACGTCGCGCCCCGCCTCTTCGCCACTTCCACACCATGCAGGCACAAATCTTTCATCCAACTCTCCCTTGGCCCAAGCAACCTGCTCTCTACGCGCCCACTGTAGCACAACTTGGGGCAGATGCGTCAGGCCCGCTTCTTACTAGCAGGCTGCTGAAAAACGGACCTGGCTCGAATCGTGGTACCACCAGGGCCGGAGGCCCGACAGCGGGTAGCCTGGGGCGTAAGCCCCAGGCTAGCGACGAGAAAGAGAATGATCTGAGCCCCGGAGGGGCGGCAGAAGTGCCTCCCCAGATGCGACGATCTCTTGACCTCGACCGGGTTTTTCAGCAGCCTGCTAGGCTCCGGTGGGTGCGACACGTGGGTCGCGCCCGCCTGCAGATCGGCGGGGTGTGCTGGACGCGGCCGGATGCGGCCGTAGGCACGTGTGTGCCGTCCGGGCGGCGAATCGGCTCGAAACACCAAAGCGCTCGAACGTCCGTTGGCTTCGTGCGGCTCGGCTACTTCCGCCGCACGTTGCCGGACTCGGAATCCCTGCGCATGTTGCCCCGGCGGCGTCCAGGCGAGGTCGTTTTCATTATCTCTGCCGCCGACGGCTCGGCCGCGGCGGCTGGCGCCGTGGCCCCCGCAGAGGTCCAGTTGGAGATGACCTCCGTGAGGTCAAGGCCGTCAACGATGCCGTTGCCGTCGAGGTCGGCGGCCGGGTTCCACAGCGGGTCGCCGGGCGTGGTCTGCCACGCGGTGATGACGGCGGTGAGGTCCAGGCCGTCCACGACGCCGTTGCCATCGACGTCGCCGAAGATCGCGGGCGGCGCGTGGTAGCCCATATCCACCATGCCCGTGTCGGACACGGCGTCCGTGCGCGTCGTGAGCGCATCGAGACCGAGATTGGCCGCCGTGTCGCTCCCGGCGTCCACGCACGGGCTGTCGGCGGCGTGGCCGGCCGCGATCTGGCTCAGGTAGTAGTCGTGCAGCGGCCCGACGACGAACAGCGGGTCGTCGCCCGGGTCATCGCCAATGTTGGTGCCGTCCATGTCGAGCGTGCAGCCGGCCTCGACGTACGCCTCGCCCTCGCCGCCCTGAACGTCGCCGTATCTGACTGTGAGCGTTGATGGATAAGCTGTCGAGGTCAGGGCGATCTCGTGACCGTCGGGCGCCGTGTTGCCCCAAAGGATGCAGTTGGTCATCGTCGGGCTGCACGTCTGGTGGCAGTCGATGCCGCCGCCCTGGTAGTCGGCCATGTTGCCCGTGACCGTGCAGTTAGTGATCGTCGGGCTACTCTCGTAGCAGGCGACGCCGCCACCGTAGCCGCCGAAGTAGCCCTCGACTGCCCTGTTGGCGCTGATCGTGCAGTTCGTGATCGCCGGGTAACTGGAAAGGCAGTAAATGCCGCCGCCGTCGCCACCCTCGATGGAGCCGCCGTAGTGGCCCGCCGAGTTGCCCGTGATCGTGCAGTTGGTGATCGTCGGGTCGGCGGAGTCGGCGCAGCCGATGCCGCCGCCGTAGTCGCCCGCCGAGTTGCCCGTGATCGCGCAATTGGTGATCGTAGGGTTGCTGTCGTATTCGCAATAGATGCCGCCGCCATTGAAGAACGCATCGTTGTCGCTGATCGTGCAGTTGGTGATGGCGGGGCTGCTGAAGGAGCGGGAGTAGATGCCGCCACCGACAGTGTCAGTCGTGTTGCCCCGGATCGTGCAGTTGGCGATCGCCGCATGGCTGAGCCAGTGGCAGTAGATGCCACCGCCGGCATAGCCTGCTGAGTTGCCAGTGATCGTGCAATTGGTGATCGTCGGGGCACTGCTGTCAGAACAGAAAATGCCGCCACCGCTGTACCATACGCTCGAGTTCCCGGTGATCGCGCAGTTGGTGATCATGGGGCTGCTGCCATGGCAGTAGAAGCCGCCACCGTGGTCCACAACGCCACCGTTGTTCCCGGTGATCGCGCAGTTGGTGATCGTGGGGCTGCTGCCATCGCAGTAGACGCCGCCGCCGGACTCCACGCCGCCACCGTTCGTGATCGTGAAGCCGTCGACAACGGACGTGGCCGTCTCGCCGGAATGGAAGTAGAAACCGCGGTGAGGCTCGAGGTTCGTCCCTTCGCAGTCAATGATGGTGCTCGCGGCCCCGTTGTCGCTTACGAGCGTGATGGCCTTGCCGCCGAAATCAATGTCGCGATTGCCGATGCCGGTATAGGTACCGTCCTTGACAAGGACATCGTCAACGCCGCCGACAGCCGCATCGATTCCTTCTTGTATGGCGTCGTATGGATGGTCCGCGGTGCCATCCTCCAAAGGATCGCTGACAGTCGGATCGCCGTGTCCGGGGTCGTTCGGCGCGTCGTCGTCGACGTAGATGGTAGTTGTCCACGCCGGGCCGGACAGAATCAACGCGACGATGACACATGCAATAGATGCATACGGCTTCATCGGTGCCTCCTCCTGTGCCTGAAGATGTCATGTTCGTGCCGGACCTGCAGTGCGCCACCGGTGAGCGTGCGGCACCTCCCCCGGAGGACACTTCAGTGCGGCGAAGAATACGCACAGATCACAGACCCAGACACACTGTAAGGCTACCACAATGAACGTGTTGTGTCAAGAGGATTCTGGGGAGCGGCGGGGATCGACGTTCTCAGCGCTCTGTGCAGCAAACCTTTCCCTGTGTCTTACGAGTCACCCAGCGCCTTCGACGCCCAACACCCCTCGCCACGCGCGTCTCAGCGCAGGAAGGGGCATCCTGGTGGGGCGACGCTGGCGGTCTGTAGTTCGTGGAGAAGCCGCCTGGGCACAGCCACGACCGCGAGGACTCTGAATGAGGAGGGCGACAAGACACGGTCGGCAAGCCGTGCCACCCACACGTCCTCCTGGGAACCCGCAAGCGGGGCCGCTCGTCGGGCTTCGCCGTCTCAGTTCCGCTCCATCAGGAGCGGTAACGGATGGCTTGGCCAATGTTCTGGTGTCGCCTGGAATCTCCGTTGAGAGAACAAGTCATACCGCCCGGCCAGCTGAAGTGGCAAAGAGGCGCAAGGATATTTCTTGACACGCAAAAACATTATGGCGTACTTGAGTGTGAGGTGTAGTGCTGCATATCGAGTGGGTATTCGAGAGGAGGTGGAAACATGGGTCGTCTTTGTCTGCTGCTTGCCGCCTTGGCGCTCGCCATGGCTCTCGGCTGTGACGGCGACGACGGGAACGGCAACGGCGAGAACGGCGACAGCGGAAACGGCGACGGAGCTGGGACCCGTGTACTTGCCCAGGGCACCGCGGCTCCAATACCAGGCAGGTACTGGGGAGAGACCTACACGGCACATGCTCGGGTCTCTGTGTCTGAGCCGGGAACGCTGGTAGCAACGGTAACCGACGGCGACGCCGCACTGATTGCTGCGTTTCGCCATCCGGCCACGGAGGCCTTTCCCCATCGTCAAGTTGAGGGTCCTTCACCGCTAGTCCTGACGGTGGCAGTGACTGCAGACCTGGTGGCTGCCGGCCACGAGTGGCTGTTCTACGCCGCAACGAGAGCCGTTCCCCCACACGACGTATCCTACGTCATCACGTTTACGCCGAGATAAGATGGCTGGCGGCGTAGAAGGTAGGCGGGCGCTGCAGCTCTCGCAGCGCGGCCCGCTGCGCGGCTACTTGCGCCGCACGTTCCCGGCCCCAGACCCCCTGCGCACGTTGCCGGGAGCGGTACGCGACCTGCCTGGTTTGACCGCCTCTGTCACCGCCGGCTCGGGGGCGGCGGTGGGCGTCCAGTTGGAGATGACTTCGGTGAGGTCGAGGCCGTTGATGACGCCGTTGCCGTCGAGATCGCAGGCGGGGTTCCAGAGCGGGTCGCCCGGCGTGGTCTCCCAGGCCGTGAGCACGGCGGTCAGATCCAGACCGTCCACTACCCCGTTGCCGTCCACGTCGCCGGGGAGTGTGGGCTGCGGGAAAAACGCGAGGCCGTCCACCCAGAGCTGGAAGCCGTAGTCCCACGTGTCAGCGTGGATTTCGATGGAGTTGACGTCAGTGATGTCGGGGGTGCCGAACTCCGATCGCGACCAACTGGAGTTGCCGGCGAGCGGAATGGAGTAGCTGCGCCAGACGTTGCGGGTCTCATTGAGGATGTCGCTCCTGGCGTGGATCTCGACGTAGTCGCCGCTGTAATTGCCGAGGCGTATCCACGGACTGTGGTTCTGGAAGCTATGGACGTTCACGGTGTAGAACCAGACGTTGATGTGCGTGACCTCGGACAGGTCCCAGTGCGCGATGATCCCGTATGGGTACCGCAGGTACGTGTCGAAACCGCCCGTGGTGTCCATCTTGATGCTGCCCGCGCCGACGCGCTTGTTCGAGGTGTCGTCGCTGACCGTGGCCTCCGCGCCCTGCGCCCACGTGGACCAGTTCTCCGCGTTGAGCTCGGTCAGCTCCTCGGGCGGCACGTACTGGATCGTCCGGCCGATGGCCGTCTGGCGCGTGTAGGTGGCCTCGGTGGTCTGCCCGTTCCAG
>CAZJXV010000199.1:0-8328 GCA_964550015.1 uncultured Verrucomicrobiota bacterium | reverse complement strand
TGATACACGCGTCCGGGCCGCCGTCGGACCAGACCTGAATTGCCTTGCCGCCGAAGTCGAGGTCCTTGTTGCGCGGGCCCGTATAGGTGCCGTCGAGAACGAAAACGGTGTCCACCCCGGAGACGGCGGCGTCGATGCCGTCCTGGATGTACTGGTACGGGTTCGCGGCCGACCCGTCCCACGGGCCGGTGGTGTTGTTGAGGTCCACGAAGATCGTGTCCGCGAGGACCATCGCGGGCAAGCACAGCAGGACAAGAGCAGGTGTCGCACAAAGCTGCAGTTTCATCGGTCTTCTCCTCTCGATCGTCACGGATCAGCCAGTCAGGCAGGGGAGGTCGCTGTCGCGGAGGCAAGGAATCCCTCTACTCCTTTGACCGAGGCAGGATGCCACAGACACGCCCCCGCTGTCAAGACGATTGCCCGGAAAAAGGTTCTGAAGGATACCGCGCTTGACACCGGGACAGACGGGTCACTTGCGCCGCATCTTGCCGCGGCGGGAGCCACGCCTGTGAGGCATCACCGTTCCCGTGCCACGCTGAGCCGCATCTTCCGCCATCGGTTCAGGCGCCGCGGCGCTAGCCGCCATAAACCCCGTCGTCCAGTTGGATATTACCGCTGTCAGGTCGAGGCCATCCACGATGCCGTTGCAGTCGAGGTCAGCGTCGGGGTCCCAGAGCGGGTCGCCGGGTTGAGTGTCCCACGCGGTCATGACGGCGGTGAGGTCGAGGCCGTCCACGACGCCGTTGCCGTCCACGTCGCCGAAGATGGCGGGCGGCGCGTGATACCCCATGTCCACGATGCCCGCGTCCGGCACACCGTCAGTGCGCGTGGTCAGGGCGTCGAGACCAAGGTTTGCCGCCGTGTCACTGCCAGCGTCCACGCACGGGCTGTCCGCGAGCTGCCCCGCAGCCGTCTGGCTCAGGTAGTAGTCGTGCAGCGGCCCGATAACAAACAGCGGGTCTTGGTCAATGTTCGTGATGTCATAGTTGAGGATGCACGTCGCTTCGATGTACGCCTCGGAGTCCCCTCCTTGGACGTCGCAGTGGCTCACCGTCAGGATGGTAGGGCCGTAGACACGAGTCAGGGACATCTCGTGGCCCTGGGGCGCCTGATTCCCCCACAGGACGCAGTCTGTCATTGTCACGTCCGCTTCCCAATTGCAGTTGATTCCGCCTCCGCTCTCGCCTGCCGAGTTGAAAGCGATCGTGCAGTTGACAATCTTCTGTTGGTGCTCCTCCGAGCAAGCGACGCCGCCGCCGTCCTCAGTTGCGGAGTTGTCGAAAACAAGGCAGTTCCTGATCGTCGCGCTGCTGTAATTGCAGCAGATACCGCCTCCTGCCGCGGCCGTATTCCCGCTGATCGTGCAATCAGTCACCAGCGCGTCGCTCAAGTCCCAGCACATAATGCCACCCCCTCCGTACGCGGCGTGGTTGCCGGTGACAATGCAGTTCGCTATGGTCAGATTACCGCTTGAGAAACCCGCACAGCTTATGCCGCCGCCTACATCGGCCGAGTTGTCTTTGATCAAACAGTCGCTGATGATACTTGGCGCGTAGACGGGCTCGGCGAACCACGAGATACCGCCCCCGTAGTGGCCCGCTGTATTTCCGCTGATCTCGCAGGAGGTGATGGTTGGGCTGGGGCCCCCGAGGCCGAAGCCGTCGTAGAAAATCCCGCCGCCGTCCATTATGGCCGTGTTCCCGGTGATGATGCAGTCCATGATTGTGGGGCTACTACCGTCGCACCGCACGGCGCCTCCCCTGAAATCGTACCCATTCTTGATGGTGAAACCATCAACGACAGAATCCGCCTGTTCATACGAATGCATATAGAAGCCCAGATGGCGGTCAACAGCGGTGCCTTCGCAGTCGATTATTGTGACTTCAGGCCCGCCATTGGATATCAGTGCGATATGCCTCGTTTGCCATGAGGGAAGCCCGTCCGCGAAATCGAGGTCCTTGTTGCCCGCGCCCGTGTACGTCCACGGCGCAACGCATACGGTGTCGCCGTCGCTGGCGTCGTTGATCCCCGCCTGGATGGTCAGCTCCGGGCCATGGCCGGACACGGGGTTGTAGATGGGCTCGAGGCCGTCGTAGGCGTCGTTACCGATGGCGGGGTCGCCGTTTACATAGTAGGCTTTAAACTCGTACGCGCCGATGTCGTAGTAGTCGGGCGTGCCGCCACCAGCATTTGGCGTGGTTGGATCGTCGTAGCGCGGTCGGCCCTCCATGTCTTCAGTCGGCGCCCCGTCGCTGGTGCCCGCATCAACGCACGGCGAACCCGGCCGCAGGCGGTAGTTCGAGCCGGCGGGATACACGAAGAGCGGGTCCGCGTTGATGTTGCCGCTTCCGGCGCCTGACCAGCCGCCCTGGACGTCGCAGTAGCAGAGGCTTGGAGACGAGCCGGGGCCGGCGTACACTTGATCTGACTCATTGCCCCAGAGGATGCAGTTCGTGACCGTCGGGTCGCTGAGCAAGCAGTAGATGCCTCCGCCGTCGTCGCCGGCCGAGTTGGCGCTGATCGTGCAGTTGGTGACCGTCGGCGCGCTCTCCCCGGTGAAGCAGATGCCCCCGCCATCATCTCCCTGGTTGCCGCCGATGACGCAGTTCGCGATTGCCGGGGAGCCGGCCCTGCACCAGATGCCGCCGCCGTAGCCGGGCGCCGTGTTGCCCGTGACCGTGCAGTTGGCAATCGTCAGAGCGCTTTCCTCGCAGCCGATGCCGCCGCCGGCGTCGGGGGACGAATTGCCGCTGATTATGCAGCCGGTGATCGTCGACGAGGCCTGCAGGCAATAGATGCCCCCGCCGTCGGCGTGCACGCGTGACGCCGAATTGCCGGTGATCGTGCAGTCGGTGATCGTCTGGATGCCCCAATAGCAGCAGATGCCGCCGCCGCCGTCGGGACAGGAATTGCCGGTGATTCGGCAGCCGGTAAGCGTCGGCGAGCTCTGCCAGCAGTAGATGCCGCCGCCGCCGCCGTTCGTGACGGCCGTCGCTGAGTTGTCGCTGATCGTGCAGTTGGTGAGCGTCGGTGAGCCGCCCCTGAAGCACAGGCCACTGCCGTCGGCGTACTCGCCCGATGCCGTATTGCCGCTGATCCAGCAGTCGGTGATGATCGGAGAGCTCTCCGAGCCGTAGATCCCACCGCCCTCGGCAACCTCGCCCGTTACCGCATTCTCCTGGATCCGGCAGTTGGTGATCGTCGGCGAGCTGGCCTCGCAGCAGATGCCGGCGCCCGTCTCGGCGCTCCCGTTGCGGATTGTGAACCCGTCAACGACCGACGCGGTCGTCTCGCCGTTGTCGAAGTAGAAGCCGCGACCCGAGTCCTGGCAGTCAATGATCGTGCTCGCGGCGCCGTTCTCGCTCTGGACCGTGATCGCCTTACCGCCGAAGTCGAGGTCCTTGTTCAACGCGCCCCTGTAGATGCCGTCGGCGACCTGCACCGTGTCGCCGGGATCGGCGTTGGTGATCCCGTCCTGGATGTACTGGTAGGGGTTCGCCTGCGAGCCGTCCCACGGCCCGCCCGTGTTGTCGTCATCCACGTATATGGTGCCCGCGAGCAGTGGCCCAGATGCGAGCAGAACCAAGCTCAGGAGCAGCGGCATCTGCCGTGTCATTGGTGTCCTCCTCTTGTTGCTTTCGCGAGGGGCTACCTCCGCCGGACGTTGCCGGATCGGGCTTCCCTGCGCCTGGTGCCGGGAGCGGCGCCCAACCTGCCGGGTTTGACCGCGTGCGTGGTGGCCGACTGCGGGGCTGCGCTAGGGAGCGTCCAGTTCGACATGACTTCGGTGAGGGCGAGCCCGTCTATCAGCCCGTTGCCGTCGAGGTCGGCGTTCGGATTCCACAGCGCGTCCCCGGGCACAGTCTCCCACGCAGTGAGAACAGCGGTAAGGTCCAAGCCGTCCACGATGCCGTTGCCGTCCACGTCGCCAGGCCCGGTGTACTCATATGCCCCCATGTCGCAATAGTCAGGTGAGCCCGCCCCTGGATTCGGCTCCACTGTTGGGTCGTCCCACCGCAGCCAACCCCTGATGTCCGTCATCGGAACGGTAATCCCCTCATCGCCGAAGCCGCTGTCAATACACGGCGACCCAGCCTGTATTCGGAAGTCGCCTAGCTCCGGATTCTGAAACAGCGGGTTGGCGTCTATGTCCGTGTGGTCTACGTCGAGCGTACATCCAGCCTCGACATACGCCTCGCCCACGCCACCCTGCACATCGCTGTACCTGACCGTGAGCGTGGATGGATCCGAGACCGCACGCAACGCCACCTCGTGACCGAGAGGCGCTGTGTTGCTCCACAGGATGGAGTTGGCCACGCTCGGGGCACTCCAGTAGCAGTAGATGCCGCCGCCGTAGCCATTGGCTGCGTTGCCAGTGATCGTGCAGTTGGTGACCGCCAGACCGCTGCCGTCGCAAGCGAACATGCCCGCCCCATCGTGTGCCTCGTTGTCACTGATCCTGCAGTTCGTGATCTCGGTACTGCCGCCAGAGCAGTAGATGCCGCCGCCAAGGTCGTCCGCCCAGTTGCCAGCAATCGTGGAATCGGTGATCGTCGGGCTACCGCCATATTCGGAGAACAGGCCGCCGCCCATCCTGGCCAAGTTGCCGCTGATCGCGCAGTTGGTGATCGCCGGGCTGCTGCCGTCGCAGTGGATGCCGCCACCGCACCAATTGGCTGAGTTGCCGGTGATCACGCAGTGGGCGATCTTCGGCCTGCTGCCGTCGCAGCGGATGGCACCACCGCTGCCGGCGCCGGCCGTGTTTCCCGTGATCGTGCAGTCCATGATCGTTGGGTCGCAGTCGGACCGGCACCAGATGCCGCCGGCATCGTCATTCGCCGTGTTGTCGCTGATCGCGCAATTGCTGATTGTCGGGCTGCTTCCGTCCCAGCACGCGATACCGGCTCCGTCCCAATTGGCTGAGTTGCCGGTGATGACGCACTCGCTGATCATCGGGCTGCTATCGCCACGGCACCGGATCCCGCCCCCAGTGCCCGCCGTATTTCCCGTGATCGTGCAGCCTATGATCGTCGGGTTGCAGTCGGACTGGCACAAGATACCGCCGCCAATGTTGTCGCCAATCGTGGACTCGGTGATCATCGGATTCCCACGCTCCCAGCACGCCACGCCGCCGCCGTCACCGGTGCTCGCTGTGTTTCCCGTGATCGTGCAGTCCATGATCGTGGGGTTGCTGTCGGACTGGCACAAGATGCCGCCACCAATGTCGTCCGCCCAGTTGTCGGCAATCGTCGACTCGGTGATAATGGGGCTGCTGCGCTCCCAGCACGCGATGCCGCCGCCATGGTCATTCGCCCTATTGCCGCTGATCGTGCACTCGGTGATCGTCGGGCTGGTGTCGAACTGGCAGGCGATCCCTCCGCCGTCTCCATTGGCTGAGTTGCCGGTGATCGCGGAGTTGGTGATCATAGGGCTGCTGATGAACTGGCAGGCGATGCCCCCGCCCAGGCCATCGGCTGAGTTACCACTGATGCTGCATCCCATTATCGTCGGGCTCCTGGGGCCAGAGCAGTAGAGACCGGCCCCGTCGGTATTCGCCGTATTCCCGGTGATCGTGCAGTCGCTAATCATCGGCCTGCTATCTTCGCAGTAGATCCCGCCGCCGTCGCCGGCTGAGTTGTCGGTGATCACGCAACCGCTGATCGTCGGTCTGCCGCCGCCGTCGCAGCACACACCGCCCCCCCGGCCAAAGGTCAAGTTGGCAGTGATTGTACAGTTCCTGATAGTGGGGGCTACTGTGCGAGCAGCGGATGCCGCCGCCCCACGTAGCGCTCCCGTTCTTGATCGTGAAACCGTCAACGACGGTCTCGTCCGTCTCGCCGTTGTCGAAACAAAAGGCTCGGCCGTCGTGCTCGCAATCTATGGTCACGTCGGCGCCGTTCTCGCTCTCCACCGTTATGGCCTTGCCACCGAAACCAAGGTTCCTGTTCCACGGCCCGGTATACGTGCCGTCCTTGACGATGACAGTGTCCCCCGGGTCCGCGGCGTCTATGCCTTCCTGGATGTACTGGTAGGGGTTCGCCTGCGAGCCGTCCCACGGCCCGCCCGTGTTGTCGTCATCCACATAGATCGTGCCGGCCAGAAGCGGCGCCGACGAGGCAAGAACCAGGCAGGTGAGCAGAACAAGCATCAGCGCCTTCATTGGCTGTCTTTCTCTCTCCCGTTGTGATCGGCTACCTTGTCCAAGCGTTGCCGGAGCGGCCGCGGACATTGCCGGGGCCGGCACCGGACCTCCCTGGCTTCGTGCTCAGCGACGCCGGCGGCGCGGGCTCGGAGGCAGCGGCGGCCGCAGCCGCCGTCGTCCAATTGGATATTACCGCTGTCAGGTCGAGCCCATCCACGATGCCGTTGCAGTCCAGGTCGGCGATGGGGTTCCAGAGGGCGTCACCGGGCGCAGTCTCCCAGGCGGTAATGACCGCAGTCAGGTCAAGGCCGTCCACCACGCCGTTGCCGTCCACGTCACCGGGCAGCCCAGAGGCACAGCGTGGGCTGTGGTAGCCCATGTCCACGGTGCCCGTGTCGCCGACGTGGTCGGTGCGCGTCGTGAGGGTGTCGAGGCCCAGGTTGGCCGCAGTGTCGCTGCCGCTATCCACGCAAGGGCTGTCCGCCCCCTGGCCCGTCGCTACGTGGCTCAAGTAGTAGGCATGGAGCGGCCCCGCGACGAACAGCGGGTCGGCATCCATATCCGTGCCGTCCAGGTCGAGGGTGCATCCCGGGTCAACATGGGCCTCGCCCACCCCGCCCTGGACGTCGCAGTGCCTGACCGTGAGCGTTGGCGCCGGTGCAACGCCGGAGGGCCAGCGCAGGGCGATCTCGTGGCCGGCGGGGGCGCTATTGCCCCAGAGGATGCTGTTCGTGACCGTCGGGGCGCTGTGCCGCGTGCAGTCGATGCCGCCGCCCGCGACGCCGGTCGTGTTGTTGCTGAACGTGCAGTTACCGATCGTCGGGTCGCTGTAGTAGAAGCATTCGATAGCGCCCGCATATTCGACGGCCGTGTTGCCCGCGAACAGGCAGTTGGCGATCTCGGGGCTGCTGCCCACGCACATAACGGCGCCGGCGTCCCACAGGGCCGAGTTCCCGCTCAATGTGCAGTTGACAATCGTCGCGTCGCTGAAATCGCAGTAGATGGCGCCGGCGTAATGGTTCGCCGTGTTCCCGCTGATCGTGCACTCGGCAATCACCGCGCTGCTGATCCAGCACTCTATGCCGCCGCCATCCCCAAGCACGGAGCAGTCGCTGATCGTGCAGTTGGTGATCGTCGGGCTGCTCTGCCAGCACGCGATGCCGCCCCCGTCGCCGGTCACGTATCCGTTCCGGATCGTGAAGCCGTCCACAACGGCCGCGGCCGTCTCGAACGACTGGAAAACGAACCCCCGGCCCGACCCTTCGCAGTCAATGGTCGTGACCACGGCGCCGTTCTCGCTTCGGACCGTGATGGCCTTGCCGCCGTAGTCGAGATCCTTGTTCTTTACCCCGACGTAAAGGCCGTCCCTGACAAGGACGGTGTCCACGCCGGAGACGGCGGCGTCAGTGCCGTCCTGTATGTACTGGAACGGATTGGCCGCCGAGCCGTCCCAGGGGCCGGCGGTGTTGTCGTCATCCACATAGATCGTGCCCGCAGCGAGCGGGCCGGGCAAGATCAACGCAATGAGAACGAGTGCGTAGCGAAGATGCGGATTCATTGGCGTTCCCCCCTGAGCAAGACAAGGTGTTCGAAGAAACCCGCTTGCAGTTGGTGCTCAACAACATGCAGCCGCACGGCCGGGCAGGCGAAAGCGACATATGTGAAGGGCATACACCAACCCAACCAAAAACCTGAAAGGATGTTACCATATTGGCCGCCGTAATGTCAAGGAAGAACCTCGCGAGGCGGAAGGCGCACGCGCAAGAGGTGCTGCGAGCAAGAGGTGCTGCGAGCAAGAGGTGCTGCGCGCAAGAGGTGCTGCAAGCACGAGGCGCAATGAAAAGGCCCGGGGTCTCGCTGACTCCGGGCCTTTGAATGATACTCTTGGCAGCGTGCTACTCTCCCACACTCAAGCATGCAGTACCATCGCCGCTGGAGGGCTTAACTGCCGTGTTCGGGATGGGAACGGGTGTACCCCCTCCGCCAAAGCCGCCAAGAATGCCGTGATCCGCGCAACGCGCGCGGCAGTATGTCGGACAGTTGAATCGAGGCGCTACCGGGAAAAACCCGCGACGCGAGCGTCTGGTCGCGGCGAGCGCACAAGCCTGGAGGGCCGTTGCGCCGCCGGATAAGTGCAATGGTCAAGCCGATGGACCGATTAGTACCGGTTAGCTTCACGCCTCACG
>CAZJXV010000198.1:0-8345 GCA_964550015.1 uncultured Verrucomicrobiota bacterium | reverse complement strand
CCACCTCGAGCATCGCCTTCAGCAGCGCCATCCGGTTGCCGCGCTTATCGCCGAGCGTGTGGCTCGCGTCCTGGTCCATCGCGGGACCCGTGCCGCCGCCCTCAATGTGGGTGTTGACGTAGGCGTGCAGCGTCCGCACGATCTCCTCGTGGCCCATGCCCGGCTCGAGCAGCGACTCGACCGCCCGGCGCACCTCGAGCGTCGGCGTGGTCACACCGATGTTGTTGTCCTCGTACAGGCCCGGCTCCAGCGCCGCCTGCTGGCCGAACCCGACGCGCACCCACGCCATGTACTCCTCGTTGCCGACGGCGCCCGGCTCAGGCCGGATCGGCTCGACGCACTGCCGCTCCCACTGCCGGAACCGCCAGCCGCGGCGCGTCCACGTTGCGGGCCCGTCCGCCATGTTCACCTGCTCGACGTCGAGCTCGAGCGACACCGGCGCCATCACCAGGTAGCGCGTCAGGTGCATCGGCTCCCGGTCGCTGCAGAAGAAGAACCGCGGGCCCAGATACGACCGCGTGCCAAAGGGCGACCCCCCACGCTCGTCCACGTACTTCATCTCGATGAAGTCCCCCTCGGCCAGGCCCGTGAGCGAGATCGAGTCCTTGTTGCCGACCAACTCCGGCTCGACGATCGCGCCGTCCGGCTTGATCACGCGCAGCTCGAGCACGTCGGCGCCGAACGGCAGCATCACCTCGCCCCACTGCTCGATGCCGGCCTTGGTGTTGACGAGCACGAGCTGGTGCGTCAACTGGCGGCCCGACCCGTCGGCGAACACCTGCTCGATTGCGTAGTCCACCACCATGACGGCCCCGTACTCGGCGTAGCGCTCGCGCAGCGACGCGTCGGCCAGGTACGGCTCGATCGCGATCGCGTAGTCGTCGAACACCTCCTTCATGCCGTGCAGCGCCAGCGCCTTGCGCACCTGCTGGTCCGCCGGCTCCTCGGCGAGCATGCGCCGCCAGAGCGCGACCGCCGCGCGGCGGCGCCCGCGCAGCAGCTCAACCTCGGCCAACTCGCGCATCACGCGCGTGTCACGCGGCTCCTCGGCCAGTTGGGCGCGCAGCAGCTTGGCTGCCTCCGCGAGGCGGCCCGTTTCCTTGTACAGATCAACAAGACTGCTCTTGTACGAGGTGCCGGGTGGATACGCCGCGACGAGCCGCTCGAACTCGACGATCGCCGCGTCGAGCTGCCCCGCTCGCCACAACAGGTGCGCCTGGATCGCCGAGCCCGCCGTGCCGCGGTGCTGGCGCAGTTGTGCCTCGCGCAGCTTGTCGAACAGGTCCCGCTCGCGATAGTAGCCCGCGGCGATCTGCACCACGGACGGCGAGTCCGCATTGAGCCGGAGCACCTCGTTGAGCGCCGCCTCGCGCTCCTTCTCCCATCGCCGCTCGGTGTAAATGTCGTAGAGCGCCCGGTGCCACAGGTAGTTGTCCGGTGCCTGCTCGATGCATTGCTCGAGCTTCTCGATCGCCTCCTTGAGGCGGTCTTCCTGCCGCTCGTACAGCGCCAGGAAGTACAGCGCCGCCGGGCACGTCCCCGCCAGCTCGAGCGCGCGCATGTAATGCCCCTTGGCCCGGCTGCGCGCGATCCGCTCGGGCTGCGTGGGATCGGCGCCGAGCACGACGCCCGCCACTAGGTGCCCGTAGGCCCACCCGTCGTGCGCCTCGACCCCGCGCAGCGCGGCGATCTTGGCCGCCTCGGCGTCGCCCCGGTAGTGGGCGAGCTGCGCCATGTGCGCCAGCACGACGGGATTGCGCGGCTCGTTCGCGGCCAGCCCGTCCAGATACGCCTCGCACGCCGTCGGCACCACGCGCCCGGGCGCCGCCGGCGCCGACGCGACGCGGCGCGGGGCTGCGTCCACCACCGCCGCCAGCGGCCGGCCCGCCTCGTCGAGCAGCCGCACCACGACCCCGCCCGCCGACTGGTACTTGACGCGCAGCCGGTTCCAGCCCGCCGGCAGCACGGTCGCCACGGTCTCCGTGTCCGGTGCGAACGTGCGCAAGGTGTCCTTGAAGTACACCGTGCCGCCGTTGAGCTCGACGCGCACGGGGCCTCGCGATGAGACGCGCACCAGCGCGCGGACCCGCGCGTCGGTGTGCACGAAGGTCTCCGCGTAGTACACGCCGTAGGCGCCCCAGGGCGGTTCGAGTCCCACGCCGGGCGCCTCGTAGCGCCGCGTCCGGTGGTCCTCGCCGCCGGACGTGTACCGCTCGGCCAGCACGGCGTCCTCGTCGGGCGGCAGCGGCGCGTAGAACGCCAGATCCACGAGCGGCCCGAACGGCCCCGCCACCCGCCACGAGCGCACCGCGCCCGTCGCCGCCAGCAGCGCCTCGTACTCGGCGATCCGGCCGTCCCACTCGAGCTGCCGGCGCAGAAGACCGAGCGCCAGGCCCCGCGCCTCGGCGCTCGTCACGGCGGAATCCTCGAGCAGTCGCTGCAGGACGGCGACCGTGCCGCGGACGGCGACCGTGCCGCGCCGCGCCTCGGGCACGTCGTCCCACAGCACTTGCAGTTGGTGCAGCGCGAGCTCCGCCAGCGGGTGCTCGGCGCGGTGCGTCACCACGGCCGTCATCTGCGCGCACACCGCGCCGTAATCGGCGGCAAGCTTCGCAACCGATGCCAACCCGAACCGTGCCCACACGTTGCCCGCGTCCGCCGCGACCACGCGTTCGAAAAGCGCCTGCGCGCCGGCGTTGTCGTTGGCGTACACGTGCAGCAGCCACCCGAGCCGCAGCGCCGCATTGAGGTCCGTCTCAGCCGCCGGCCGCAACGCCTCGATCGCGCCCGCCGCTTCCTCGCCCGGCCCGAGCAGCGCGGGCGCAAACGGCCCGTCGACCGCCGGCCCGTCCGCCTCGGACGCGGCCGCCTCGGACGCGTCGGCCTCGGCCGCCGACGCGCGGCCCGGTCCTACGATCCCCGCGCACAACGCCAAGGCCAGGGCCAAGGCCAAGGCCAGGCCCAAGGCCGGCGCCAGAAACACCCATGCCCGTCTCATCGCGAGATCCTTATCCGTTCGCTCTGCTTCTCATCAATGGCGCGGCACGTCTCGCGGAAGGCCGCGTACTCCTCGAGCGGCACGCGCAGCGCCTTCATTACAATCGTGGATCGCACCACGACCGCGCCTTCTTCCTCGGTGGTGCCGATCGTGCAGTCCAGGTGCGTGGTCTTCGCCTCGAACGGCTTCGGCAGCTCGAGCACCGTGGCCCCCTCGGGCAGCACGTAGCGCATCGTCTTGGCCGCCGTCCACGGGAACCGGAACACCACGTCGTGCTCCCGCTCGCCGAGCGACGCGTAGTTCTCCGTCAGGTCGTTGGGCGCCAAAAACCCCTTGAACGACACGGTGCCGTCGGGCTCGTCGGTCAAGAAGTCGGGCAGCGCTGCGGTGTACGAGTACGTCACGTCACGCTCGATGTCCTTCAGATCGGAAAACTCCAGGTGCGTGATCGTCGCGTTCGGCACCGAGCGGCGCCACAGCTTCTCGAGCGTCTCGCGCCGTTTCGCCTTCTCCTGGTAGTTGCTGCGGAAGTAGGCGCACACCTGGCCCACGACCTGGCGGGTGCCCTCGACGGTCACGTCGGCGTCGGCACCGAGCGTGATCGTGTAGGTGTCGGTGGTCACGTTCGCCTCGGCCCCCGACACGGGCACCGTGGTGAACTCGCGCCGGTCCTTGCCCACGATCATCACCATGGCGCCCTGGTCCGACGCGGGCAGCTCGCGCGTGCCGCTGAAATCCGCTGTCCCATCGAGGTACAGATCGAGCGCCGGCACGTAGCAGATGGCGTGGTCGAACACCGCGAGCGACACCGGGAACGACTCGACGGCCCCCTTGCCCGTCGTGCGGATAAGCACGAGGTCCGCGTCGATGCCGAGCTCGCCCAGCATCGCCACCAACAGCGACGCCTTGTCCTTGCAGTCGCCGTAGCCGCGCGCGAACACCTTCGAGGCCTTGTACGGCTTGTGCCCGTGGATGCCGAACTCCAGACCGATGTAACGCGTGTTGGTCACCACCCAGTTGTGGACCGCCGTCACCTTCTCGAGCACGGTGGCCTTGCCCTCGACGATCTCGGCGAGCTTCTCCTTGGCCTTCGCGTCGAGCGTGAACTGGTCCTGCACGAGGCCCCAGTACCACTCGGTCAGCGCCTGCCAATCGCGGAACGTCGAGATATGCACGTACGGCGTCACCTCGGAGTCCCCCGGCATGTGCGGCTCGCTCTTGATCTTGGGCACCCCGGTGGCTTCCCACGCGTAGATGCGCTCCTCGCCTTGTTCGGTGACCGTCGGCTCCAACTCCGACCGCACGGTCCGGTAAAAGAACTCGCGCGACTTCGGCGTGATGTACACCACCTTGAACCGCTGCTTCGGCTGCTCGCCTCGGAAGTAAGCCAGGTTGCCGAAGTAGTCGGCGTAGATGTTCGTCTCGGCGATCGTGTTGAGCCGGTAGCGGAACTCGACCACGTCGCCCGGCTCGAGCTTGGTGAACCCGTACACGAGCGCGCTGTAGCTGTAGTAGAGCCCGCCCGAGGGGTTCGAGATCGGCCATATGTAGGGGCCTTGCCCTTCGATCACCTCGCCCGACGGCTTGTAGACGCGTGCCGCCTGGACCTTAACCTCCTGCGTCTCCGGGGTGAACGCCACGTATTGTGCCCGGAAGTCCTCGACGCCCTTCTTGTTGAGAATCTTCACGACCTGCTGCCCGAACCTGTTCGACAGCCCCGTCGGATGCACCTGGTAGACACGCTGGTCGAGCAGGTACACTGCGCCGTCTTCCGGGTAGTCCTCCGCTGTGGGCTGATCCGCGAGCAGGCCGGCGACCTCGACGACATAATCGTCCTCGAACGGCGCCGTTTCCGGATGCAGGTGCTCGACGTACAGCTTGAGTGGCGCGTTCTGCGGCCGGAACGCGAGCGAGCGCTGCCACGCCAAGTCGGCTGCCTCGTCCTGGCCGGCCCAGTGCGCGTACCGCCCGAGTTGCTCGAGCGCCTCGGCCTCCTCGGGACAGATCTCGATCACGCGCTCGAGCACGGCGATGGCCTCGGCCGGCCGCCCCACGTCGCCCAGCAGGCGCGCCTCCTCGATGAGCAGCCCCGTGTGGCCCGGGCTCGAGCGTTCGAGCGCCTGGAGCTGCGCGCGCATCCCGTCGAGGTCGTCGCGCCGCCGGGCAAGCTCCAGCAGCGTGCGACGCGCCCGCCGGTGGCCTGCGTCCGTCCGAAGCACCTCGCGGCACAGCGCCGCAATTTCTTCGTCCGGGCGCGCGACCAGGCCGGCCCAGAGCGCCTTCTCCGCCAGCGCCGGCGTCGTCGGGTAGAGCCGCCGCAGCCGCTCGATCCTGCGCAGCGCGTCCGCCCCGTGCAGGAACCGCGCCTCGTAGTCGGCCAGGCCCAGCTCGCCCCGATAGTCGGTCGCGTCCGCCCGGTGCGCCGCGCGAAACGCCGCGAGCGCCTTGCGGTCGAACCCGTGCTCGAGGTAGTAGCGGCCGAGCCGCATGTGGGCGAGCGCCCGGCGCGGGTTGAGCTCGAGCACGCGCTCGTACGCGTCGCGCTGCTTGTTGCGGTCCCGGTAGAGCGGCGCGACCTGCTCGTAATAGCGCCAGTTGTGCGGATCGAGCTCGATGGCCCGCTCGTACGTCTTCACGTCGAGCTCGTCCGTCTCGTCGAAGGCCTTCGTGCGGGTGTAGAGCATGGCGAGCGCCGCATGGTGTGCGGCGTTGTCCGGCTCCTGCTCGACGAGGCGCGTGAAGCTCGAAACCGGATCGTCCACCGCGACGGGCCGCACCGCCTCGCGCGTCGGAATCGCCGCCGCAAGCGCCGTGACCCGCTCCGGCCCCGCCTCCACGCGCACCCCGCGCAGCGGCGAGCCGTCCGGCGCCGTGATCCGCAGGCAGAAGCGCCACGCCCCCTCGCCCTGCGTCACCTTCACCAGCAGCGTGCTCCAGCCCTTGTTGAGCACGACGCCCGCGGCCGCCTGGTCAAACGCGGCCGAGTGGTACCCGTCGTCGGCATGCACGAGCGCGCCGTCGAGCCAGATCTTGACCGCGTCGTCGGTGCCGAACCGCAGCGCCGCCTCCTGCTCGACGGGCGAGTACACCAGCGCCAGCGCGTAGGCCGCCACCTGCACCCGGGGCCGGAAGATCGCGCCCAGCTCGACGAAGGCCGAGCCGAGGCCCGCCGGGTAGCGCCGCCAGCGCACCTCGCGTTCCTTGCCCGGGTACGCCGCGGCGAGGTTCGTTTCCGTCTCGGGCGGATACACCTCGTCAAACCCAGACTTGCCCTCGTTGTCGAACGGGCCGATGACGAGCCAGTCGGTGATCAGCCCGAGGCGGCGGTGCTTCTCGGCCGCGCCGAGGCCGTTGCCCTCCGCCTGATCGAGCGCCGCCAGGAACCAGAGCGCGTGCGCCTTGAGCACGGGCGAAGCCCCCGGCTCGTGCACCACCCACGTGTAAGCCGCCCGCGCCCGGCCGTCCCACGCCGCCATGCGCTTGAGCCCGTCGATCGCGTAGAGCCGCAATAGCGCCTGCGGCGTACCCACCTCCCGGACGAGGCCGGCGATCTCCTCATCGAGTTGGCGGTCGAACGCGCTGCGCGCCGCCACGGCCACGTGCGGCACGCACGCCAACAGCACGAGCACGCACGCCGCCGCCCCAAACACTGAACGGGATCGTCTCATCGGTGGCGTCTCCTTCACGAGGGAACATGGTGGCCGGGCCGGTTTTCTTCGGGCACACGCTCCGGCCAGCATAGGCCCCGCCTCTCACGCTGTCAAGCGCGGCGGCGGCACACGCGCCCGTCGCACACACGACGAGCCCGCGACAACACCCCGTCCCGTGCACGACCCCGTCGCAGACCCCGAAGTGCGCTCTCCCGATTGCCGCTCGTGCGTGCGCGGCACGATTTCGATTGCGTCCCGCCCATCCCTCTGGCAGACTGAGGCCCGACGCCGTGCACGTCTGTGGAGCCTCCGATGTCTTTCTCGACCCCGATGCTGGACGAGGGCGCCGACGGCGCACCGGAACCGGTCGGCCAGCGGCTCAAGGCCCGCCGGGAAGCCAGGGGCCTGTCCCTCGACGAGGTCGCTGCAGCCACCAACATCCAGCCCGAGCTCATCAAGGCGATCGAGGCCGGCACCATCCTCGACACCAGCCCGCCCGCCTACGCGCGCGGCTTCGTGCGCGGCTACGCCGAGTACCTCGAGGCCGACACCGAACAAGTCATGGACGCCTTCGACCGCCTGTGCGGCCCTCCGCAGGCGCGCCTCTACCTGCAAGGCGTCGGCACGATGGCGCACAAGGACTTCAAGCCGAGCCGCCGCAGCCGCGTCCGCCGCCGTTCGCCCGTGCGGCCGTTCCTTCTCGCCGCCCTCGTGCTGCTCGCGCTTGCCGTCGCCGTTTACGTTTACGTGAAGTTCGACAAATGGTTCGGCCCGGCCGACGAGGCGCCCCCGGCGCCCCGTCCCGCAGGCGCCGGCCCGCACGGCGCCATTGCACCCGAGGCGCCGGACACGCCCGTCGCCGCCGACGACGCGCCGGCCGCCGCACGCTTCCAGCTCACCGTCATCGCCGACGAGAACGCCTGGGTCAAGGCCGAGGTGGACGGCACCGTCGCCTTCAACTCCGTCCTCGCGAAGGGAAAATCCAAGCCCTTCGCGGCCGCGCAGCGCGTGCGGATCGAGCTGCGCGACGCCTCGCACGTGCGCGTGCTCAAGGACGGCAAGCCCGTCGCTGAGGACCTCGGCTCGGGCGCCGCGACCATCACCTACGGCGAAGACCTGTTCAAAGTGACCCGCAGCCAAGAAGAATAAGGAGGGGGTGGCCCGCGCCCGTCCCTGACGAGCAGCGTGAAAGAGAAGGGGAAAAAACATGGCGACACACATCGTGCAATGCAGCCGGTGCGGCACTCAACTCGATCTCTCCGCCTTCGCCATCGGCCAGACCGTCGCGTGCCCGTGCGGCCATCAGTTCGCCGTGCCGCCGCCCGCGGTGGGGACCGCGCAGCCCGCCCAACCGCCGCCACCGCCCGGTCAGCCTTGGCAACGGCCGCCCCAAGGCCCGTCCCCACGGATCCCCCCTGTGTCGCCGCCGATGCCGTACGTCGCACAGCGGAGGCGGCCGTGCAGAGAAGCCAACCACGCATTGACGTACGCGATCATCAGCATCTTCTGCCTCCAGATCATCCTCGGGCCCGTCGCCATCGTCAAGGCCAACGAGGCACAGAGGAAGATGGCGGCCGATCCCTCGCTGGACGGCTCCGGAAAGGCGACGGCTGCCAAGATCATCGGCATCATCACGACCATTCTAGTGTGGTGCGTCTAACGCTTCTTTACATTTGGTGATCTTAGCCATGATGCTC
>CAZJXV010000197.1:0-8389 GCA_964550015.1 uncultured Verrucomicrobiota bacterium | reverse complement strand
GATCGACACGTCGAAAAGCATGAGTATCATAGACGACGGCAAGGCACGGACACGGCTCGAGATTGCCATGAGCGTCCTGACCGACAATGCCGGCTGCCTGATTCCGAAGCTCCTGAAGAAAGGAAAGGTGCGGCTGTTCATGTTTTCGACGACGCTGGAGGATCTGCCGCTCAAGGAGCTTGCCGAGCTGGATGAAGCCACGGGCGATTCCACCGCGCTCGGGTCGGCCATCGCCGACTCGGTCGATGGTTTCGGCGCGGACGATCTGAACGGCACGGTCGCCGAGGAGCGCATCACGCATGCGGCGGGCGCCAGGACGCCGCAGGCGGCGACGGTCGCCGGGCTTCGCGCGCTCATCGAGGAGGCGGGCCGCACGCCGGTCGAGCGGACGACGTTGTACGAGGCCGTGTAAGCGGAGCGGCGCCTGTGCGCCATCGGTAGGACGAAGGAGATCGAGGAGGACGCGTGGGACGCGTGAGAAGGCTGCGGATCGGTAGCGTGCCGTATCTGAATGCGCGGCCGCTCATCTACGGTCTCGAGGACGAGGTCGTCAAGGCGCCGCCGGCGACGCTTGTGAAGCTGCTGCGCACGGGGCTGATTGACGTGGCGCTGGCGCCGTCGGTGGCCGTATTCGATTCCGACGACTACCAGGTTATCCCCGGCATCTGCATCGGGTCGTGCGGTCCGGTCCGCAGCTCGGTGTTGTTTCACCTGCGGAAGCCGGCGCGGCTGCGCACCGTGGTGGTGGACTACGAGTCGCGCGCGTCGGTGATGCTGCTCAAGGTGCTCCTGGGGAAGAAGTATGACGTGACGCCCGAGTACGTGCCGTCGTGGCGGGTGTCGCTGCGGCGTTCGTCGTACGACGGGCAGTTGCTGATCGGCGACAAGGCGATGCGGCACCGCGATGCGGGTCGCAAGCTCGACCTGGGCGAGGCGTGGCACGAGTTCGTGCAGGTGCCGTTCACGTATGCGTTGTGGATCGTGCGGCGCGGGGTGGCGCTGGGCGATACGGTCGAGCGGCTGCACGCGGCCAAGGAGAAAGGGTTGGCAAACCTGGACCGGATCGCCGCCGCGCAGCGGGTTGTTTCGAGCAAGCTGGCGCGGCGCTACCTCGGCGAGAACATCCATTACGACTTCGGTGACCACGAGCTGTTCGGCTTCCAGATCTTCGGGCGGATGTGCGTCGAGCTCGGCCTGGCGACGCGGGAGGTGGAGCTTGATTTCTGCACTTGACCGCTGCCTCGAACGGGCCGTCGAGGGGGCGCGCCTCGACGTGGACGAGGCGCTTGCGCTGCTCGAGGGCGCGGACCTGCCGAGCCTGGCGGCGGCGGCGCACGCGGCGCGGTGCCGCGTCACGGACGAGCGCGTGGCCACGTACGTGGTGGACCGCAACATCAACTACACGAACGTGTGCGTGTCGGGCTGCCGGTTCTGCGCGTTTTTCCGCGAGCCGGGAGACGCGACGGGGTACGTCCTGACGCTCGACGAGCTCGACCGGAAGATCGAGGCAACGCTCGCGCTCGGCGGGACGCAGATCCTGATGCAGGGGGGGCTGCACCCGGCGCTGCGGCTCGAGTTCTTTGAGGCCATGCTGCGCCACATCAAGGCGACGTACCCGATCCACGTGCATTCGTTCTCACCGCCGGAGATCGTGCACTTCGCGCGGCTCAACGGCCTGGGCGTGGAGACCGTACTCCGGCGCTTGCAGGAGGCGGGGCTCGACTCGCTGCCGGGCGGCGGGGCGGAGATTCTCGTCGAGCGGGTGCGCGAGTCCGTGAGCCCGCACAAGTGCACGGCCCAGCAATGGCTGGACGTGATGCGCACGGCGCACGGGATCGGGATGCCGACGACGGCGACGATGATGTTCGGCCATGTCGAGACGCTGGGCGAGCGGGTCGAGCACCTCGCCCGGGTCCGGGAGCTGCAGGACGAGACGGCTCGACTGAGCTCGCCGCAGGCGGGGGGCTTTACGGCGTTCATCCCGTGGACCTATCAGCCCGCGAACACGGCGCTCGGCGGCCGGACGGTGGGCGGGCACGACTACCTGCGCACGCTGGCGGTGTCGCGGCTGTTCCTGGACAACGTGCGCAACGTGCAGGCGTCGTGGGTGACGCAGGGGGTGAAGATCGCGAGCGTCGCGCTCGGCTTCGGCGCGAACGACCTGGGCGGGACGATGATCGAGGAGAACGTGGTGGCCGCGGCGGGCGTGAGCCACTCGATGACGATCGAGGAGATCCGCGCGCTGATCGAGGACGCGGGCTTCGAACCGAAACAACGGACGACGCTCTACGAGCTTGTCTAGAGGTGACGCGGGTGCCGAGAGAGATCGGCGCCTGGGACGTGAACGACAACGTGAGGATGGCAGCACATGGACTGGACGAATCCGTTTGCGATGCCCGGCCGGTGGCTGAAGGGCAATCTGCACACGCACACGACGCGCAGCGACGGCCGGGCGGATCCCGACGAGCGGATCGCGGCGTATCGCGCGGCGGGCTATGATTTTCTTGCGCTGACCGACCATTTCGTCGTCTCGACCGATGCGGCGAAGTCCACCGACGAGTTTTTGGTTATTGACGGGGTGGAGTGCCACACGGAGGAGCCCGAGACGGGGGAGACGTACCACGTCGTCGGGCTGAACGTGCCGCCGGACGCGCCGCTCAAGGACCCGATGACGGCCGGGGCGATCAAGGCGGCGCTCCTGGAGGCGGGGGCGATGGTGGTGCTGGCGCATCCGTACTGGTCGGGCAACACGGTGGAGCGTGCGCTCGAGCTGGTGGACGGGATGTTCGCGCTCGAAGTGTTCAATGCGATGACGCGCAACGTGGGCAAGAGCACGGCCCGGGTGCACTGGGACGACCTGCTCGACCGGGGCGCGCGGATCTCGGGGGTGGCGGTGGACGACTCGCACGGGACCGAACGCGAGGTGTTCAAGGGGTGGGTGATGGTGAAGGCCGCGTCGCTCGACGCGGCGTCGGTGCTGGGCGCGCTCGGGGCCGGGGCGTTTTACGCGACGGCGGGTCCGCGGATCGAGGACGTGGCGATCGAGAACGGCCGCATCCGGGTGTGCTGTTCGCCGGCGGCGAGCGTGACGTTCGTGGCGCAGCGCTACCACGGCCGCCACTACGAGGCGCCGCCCGGCGGCCGGCTGCACGAGATGGAGCACGCGCTCAGCGGGGAGGAGCGCTACGTGCGGATCGAGGTGACCGACGCGCACGGCCGTATGGCGTGGACGAACCCGATCTACTTCGACTGACCGTTTCCGGCGAAGAAGTGCAGGATCCGCGCCAGGGTGGGCCGGAGCTCCTTGCGCGGCACGACCATGTCCACCATGCCGTGCTCGAGCTGGAAGTCCGAGCGCTGGAACCCCTCGGGAAGCTGCTGCTTGATCGTCTGCTCGATGACGCGCGGGCCGGTGAAGCCGATGAGGGCGCCGGGCTCGGCGATGATGATGTCGCCGAGCGAGGCGAAGCTCGCCGTGACGCCCGCCATGGCCGGGTTGACGAGGATGGCGACGTAGAGCAGCTTGGCCTCGTGCAGCCGGGCGAGCGCGGCGCTCGTTTTGGCCATCTGCATGAGGCTGAAGGACGATTCCTGCATCCGGGCGCCGCCGGACGTGCTGACGATGACGACGGGCAGGCGTTCCTGGATCGCGTGCTCGATGAGGCGGGTGACTTTCTCGCCGACGACCGAGCCCATGCTGCCGCCGAGGTAACTGAAATCCATCGCGCCGAAACCGATCGGCACGGTCTCGACCGTGCCGGTGCCGGTCACCACCGCTTCGTTTAGGCCCGAGGCCTTGGTGGCTTTCTGCTGGCGCTGGCGGTAGGGGCTCGTGTCCGTGAACTTGAGGGGGTCCTGCGGCGTCAGGTTTTCGTCCAGCTCGACGAACGAGCCCTCGTCGAGCAGTGAGCGGATCCGCTCGCGGGCCGACATCTTGAAGAGGAACTTGCACTTGGGGCAGGTTTTGAGCGTTTCCTCGAGCTGCTGGACGTCGATGATCTGGCTGCAGGCGGCGCATTTCATCCAGCGCCCGTCGGGCACCTGGACGCGCGTGACCTTGACGGTGGAGTATCGCGGCTTGCCGAAGAAAGGCATCGTTGTGTCCTCCAGCCGCCGTCCGGCGGGCGGCTACGCCTCGAGCATCGTTCGGAGCAGCTCGTTGACGAGCCTGGGGTTCGCCTTGCCGTGCGTGGCTTTCATGACCTGGCCGACGAAGAAGCCGAAGGTGCGCTCGTTGCCGGCGCGGTAGTCGGCGACGGGCTTCGGGTTCGCGTCGAGCACCTCGCGGATGACGCGCTCGAGCTCGCCCGGGTCGCTGATCTGCACGAGGCCTTTTTCTTCGACGATGGCGCCGGCCGGCTTGCCGGTGGCGAACATCTCCTCAATGATGGTCTTGCCGATCTTACCGCTGATCGTGCCGTTGTCAATAAGGGTGATCATCTCCACGAGCATGGCGGGCGTGATCCGGAGCTGGTCGAAGCCGAGCTTGTCTTCCTTCATGCGGCGGAACACGTCGCCGGTGATCCAGTTGCAGACCGCTTTCGGGTTGTCGTGTCGGGCGATGCACGCCTCGTAGTAGTCGGCGGCGGCTTTCTGCGCCGTGAGTACGCCGGCGTCGTACTCGGAGAGGCCGAAGTCGCGCATGTAGCGGAGCTGGCGCGCGAGCGGCAGCTCGGGCAGCGTGGCGCGGATGCGCTCGACGTCCTCGGCCGGGATGACGACGGGGACAAGGTCGGGGTCGGGGAAGTAGCGATAGTCGTGCGCTTCCTCCTTGGTGCGCATGACGGTCGTGCGCATCTTGTCGGGGTTCCAGCGGCGGGTCTCGCGCTCGACGGTGCCGCCGGACTCGTAGATGTCGCGCTGGCGTTCGAACTCGTACTCGAGCGCGCGGCGCACGCCGGTGATGGAGGCGACGTTCTTGATCTCGACCCAGTCGCCGATCCGCTCGCCGCCCTTGGGCCGCACGTCCACGTTGGCCTCGCAGCGCATGCTGCCCTCTTCCATGTTGCAGTCGCTGACGCCGAGGTACTCGAGGAGGGTTTTGAGGCGAGTGAGGTACTCGACCGCCTCCTCGGGCGAGCGCATGTCGGGCTCGGAGACGATCTCCAGCAGGGGCACGCCGGCGCGGTTGAAGTCCACGCCGCTGGTGCCGTCCTCGAGGTGGGTGAGCTTGCCGGTGTCCTCCTCGAGGTGGGCGCGGCGGATGCGGATCTCCTTGACCGCGCCGTCGAGCAGGATGGGCAGGCGGCCGTCGTAGGTCAGCGGCTTGTCGTACTGGGAGATCTGGTAGTCCTTCGGCATGTCGGGATAGAAGTATTGCTTGCGGTCGAACTTGCTGAAGGTGGAGATGGTGCAGCCGAGGGCGAGGCCGGCGCGCACGGTGTGCTCGAGCGCCTTCTCGTTGAGCACGGGCAGCACGCCGGGCAGACCGAGGCACACGGGACAGACGTGGGAGTTGGGCTCGGCGCCGAACTCGGCCGAGCAGCCGCAGAAGACCTTGCTCGCGGTCTTGAGCTCGACGTGCACCTCCATGCCGATGACGAGTTCGTACTCCATTACGCGCCTCCGTCGCTTTCGCCGCCGACGGGCGGCGCGGCCGCGGGCGGCACGCGCGTGTGCCAGTCGGTGGCCTGCTGGTAGGCGTGCGCGGCGTTGAGGAGGGTTGGCTCGGCGAAGGGCTTGCCGATGAGCTGCATGCCGACGGGCAGGCCGCTTGTGTCGAACCCGCACGGGACCGCCAGCCCGGGCAGGCCGGCGAGGTTGAGCGAGATCGTGTAGATGTCGGTGAGGTACATGGTGAGCGGGTCGCTGACCTTCTCGCCGATCTTGAAGGCGGTGGTCGGGGAGATCGGCGCGGCGATGCAGTCCACGCGCTCGAGCGCGGCGTCGAAGTCCTGCTTGATCAGCGTGCGCACCTTGAGCGCCTTGAGGTAGTAGGCGTCGTAGTAGCCGGCGCTGAGCACGTACGTGCCCAGCAGGATGCGGCGCTTGACCTCGGCGCCGAAGCCGGCTTCGCGGCTCGTCTGGTACATGCCCAGGACGCTGTCGTCGTCGCCGGCGCGCAGGCCGTAGCGCACGCCGTCGTAGCGGGCCAGGTTCGACGAGGCCTCGGCGGTGCAGATGATGTAGTAGGCAGCGACGGCGTAGTCGAGGTGCGGCAGGGCGATCTCGACGACGTCGGCGCCGAGGCGGGCGAGCTCGTCAATGGCCGCGCGGATGGCCTGCTCCGTGCCGGGCTCGATGCCGGCGGCGAAGTACTCCTTCGGCAAGCCGACCTTCAGGCCGGCCAGAGTGCCGTCGAGGCCGGCGACGTAGTCGGGCACCGGCTCGTCGACGGAGGTGGAGTCCATCGGGTCATGCCCGGCGATCACGCCGAGGAGAAGCGCGGTGTCGCACGCGTCGCGGGTGAGCGTGCCGATTTGGTCGAGCGAGGAGGCGAACGCGACGAGGCCGTAGCGGGAGACGCGGCCGTAGGTCGGCTTGAGGCCGGTGACGCCGCAAAACGAGGCCGGCTGGCGGATGGAGCCGCCGGTATCGGAGCCGAGCGCGGCGAAGGCGAGCCGGGCCGCGACGGCGGCCGCTGAGCCGCCGCTCGAGCCGCCGGGCACCCGGTCGGTGTCCCATGGGTTGCGGGTGATGGCCGCGGCGCTGTTCTCGGTCGAGGAGCCCATGGCGAACTCGTCGAGGTTCGTTTTGCCGAGGAACACGGCGCCGGCATCGCGGAGGCGCTCGACGACGGTGGCGTCGTACGGTGAGACGAAGCCGGAGAGGATCTTCGAGGCACACGTCGTCTCCCCGCCCCGGACGACCATGTTGTCCTTGATGGCGATGGGCACGCCGCCGAGCGGGCCGAGGGGCTCGCCGGCCTGGAGCTTCGCGTCGAGCTGGGCGGCACGCGCGAGGGCGCCGTCGGCATCCACGGAGACGTAGGCGCGCACGGTGGGGTCCAGGCGCTCGACGGCCTCGAGGCTCGCGCGGGTCACGTCGGTGGCGCTGACCTCGCGGGCGCGGACGGCCCCGGCAATCTCGAACGCGCTCTTTTGCAGCAGGCTCATTGGCTCTCAACGGGTGCGGTGAAGCGGCATGCCGTTTACTCGACGACGCGCGGGACCCGGAACAACTGGCCGGTCCGCTTCGGGGCGTTTTGGAGCACGGCGTCGGGGCCGAGCGAGGGACGGACCTTGTCGGGGCGTCCGACGTTGCACACGGGCAGGATGTGGGCGGTCGGCTCGACGGCGTCGGTGTCGAGCTCGTTGAGTTTCTCGACGTAGTGCAGGATGTCGCGGAGCTGCGAGGTCATCGCCTGCTTCTCGCCCTCGTCGAGCTCGAGCCGGGCAAGCATCGCGACGTGCTCGACGTCCTCGATCCCGATTTCCTTCATCCGGTCCCCCGATCGGCCGGGCGCATCCGTTCGAGTGCGTCGCTCAGGTCGGCGAACTGCCCGAGTGTGAGCTCTTCGGCGCGGCAGGTGGGCCCGAGCCCGCACTCGCGGATGGCGTCGGCCACGTTGTCGTCGGAAAGTGCGGCCCATTCTAGGCGGCGCAGCGCGTTTTTCAACACCTTTCTCCGGGCGCCGAACGCGGCCCGGATAAGCGCGAACATCAGCGCGGGGTCGCGCGGTGAGACCGCCGGCGCGGGTCGGGCGGCAAGCTCCACGAGGACCGACTCGACCTTGGGTACCGGCTCGAAGGCGGTGCGCGGTACGGCGAGCACGCGACGCGCCTGGGTGTGATACTCGACGAGCAGAGTGATGGCGCCGCGATCGCGCGAGCCGGGCGGCGCGAGCAGCCGCCCGGCGACCTCGCGCTGCACGGTGAAGTATGCGGCCCGGTACGGCACGCCTGCCTCGAGGACGCGCGTGATGACGGGCGTCGTGACGGAATAGGGAAGGTTGCCGACGAAGACGAGGTTGTCGCCCGCTCCTGCGAGCGCCGCGAGGTCTGCCTTGAGGAAGTCCTCGGATCGGACTTCGAGGTTCGAGGCGGCGGCGAGCTGCTCGCGCAGAACGGGCTCGAGGCCACGGTCCACCTCGAAGGCGATGACGCGCTCGACCGTGTCGGCGAGCGCCTGGGTGAGCGCGCCGGTGCCGGCGCCGATCTCGACGACGACGTCGCCGGGCTGCAGGGCAAGCGCCGCGATGATGCGGTCGCGGACGTTTCGATCGACGAGGATGTTCTGGCCGAGGCGCTTGCTGAGCCGCAGGCCGCTGTGGCGGAGCCGGGCCTTGAGTGCCGAACGGCTCAGCACGGGCGGGACCTCCTGCGGCGGCGGGCGAGGCGTGCGGCGAGCCGGATGGCGGCCTCCATGCTGCCCGGGTGCGCGGTGAAGCGCGGGGCGATGTCGTAGGCGGTGCCGTGGTCGGGCGAGGTGCGGACGAACGGCAGGCCGA
>CAZJXV010000196.1:0-8440 GCA_964550015.1 uncultured Verrucomicrobiota bacterium | reverse complement strand
GTGGTACGCGTCCGCATTCTTCGGGTCGAGCTTCAGCGCCGTGTCGAAGTCCACCAATGCCTTCCTGTATTCCCCTAAGAGGCGATACGCGCCGCCCCGGCTGACGTACGCGAAGGTGTACTCCGGATCCAACTCTATGGCCTTCGAGTAGTTCACAACCGCTTGCCGGAAGTCCCGCGCCTCGCTGCAAATGACCCCAAGGCCGTAATACGGCTCGGCGTACCACGGGTGCAGCGTCGTGGCCTTCGCGTAGTTCGCGCGTGCCGCTTTCGCATCGCCCTGCAGCCAGCAGCAGTAGGCGATATCGAGATAAACGCTGGCGCGTTGCGGGTCCAGATCGACGGCCTTCTTGAAGTCCGCCATGGCCTCGGCGTATTTGCCGAGGTCCCTCAACGTGCAGCCGCGCGCGCGATATGCTCCGGCACTCACGGGGTCGAGCGCCAGGGCCTTCGCGTGGTACTGAAGCGCCTGGGCGTGCCGCCCGGCGCTACTCGCGAAGTTGCCGCGGCTCGTGCAGATCCTCGACACCAACCCCGACTTGTCGAGGAGCCGGATGCGCCGATGCATGCTCGCCACGTTACCCGCCGCGGCAAGCTCAAGGTAATTCCCGACTTGCCTGTAGGCCGACCCCAGCTCGAACGGCTTGCTGACCATCGGCTCGAACGCCACGTCCGCGATGACGACCTTCGCGTCAGCCAAGCGAACGACACAGGCTGTGTCGCCCTCGTTCCCTGGCTGCCTGCCGGGGATCGGGTAGGATAGTTCAAGCGCTTCGACGGAAAGACCAACCGATCGGCCCAAAATGTAGAACATTTGCGCGTAGCCGAGACTGCGCGTCTTCCTATGCTTCATTACGTCCGGTAAGTGTGAAAAACCCTTCTCCCAGCGGTGGACGATTTCCTTGCCGATTCTGGTAGTCAGCCGCCTCGCGATGCCGACCTCCAGCTCGACGACCTTCTCCCGCGACAGCGCTCCTTCACCCATCCTCCGCCGGGCCAGATCGAGCGTGGCGTTCCATACCGCAACGACGGCCCGGCCATCCTCTGTCTTCCACGCCGCTACCATCCTGACGAAATCAGCGGCCACCTTTTCGGAATAGCCCAGGCCCGTGACCCCGTCCTCGATCCGCTCCGACAGCGGCTTGGCGTCCGCCGGGGCTCCAGACGGCGGCGTCGCGGCCTCAGCGCCAATGCAAACCGCCGCCAGGACAATCGGCGCAAGCCGGAACGCAGTCACGGATAGCCTCCTTGGCCGCTCTGTGCTGGTAGGTGGGCGTTCTCGATGCTGATGCCACGGCCGTCGAGTGTGTACGCAGCGCACTTGTAGCAGATCAGAGACGGAACCGTCAAGCGCAGCCTACCGAGGGGCATTCCGGAGGGTAGACAAGGCTAGGCAGGCACTCTCTAGTGTAAGTTGAGCTTGAGCGGAACCTGCAACTTGCGTTCAGCCGCATCGTTGCGGACGGTAACCGGAAGCACTACGTCAGCGCCATCGAAATAGCACAGGCCCTCGTTCTGCTCCGTGCAATAGTAGATTGCGTAACTTATCTGCACGGATTCGTTCCCCTCAGCCGCCCTCAGCGGCACGGTGAGCGGGAACTGCGGCATCTTGAACGTCTGTTCGCCGGTCTCGCCGAGGGTCAGGGCCCCGCCGGCCGGGGCCGTCACCGTTACGAACGAGGGCGCGCCGGGACTGAGCTTGTAGCCCCGTGGCAGGCCGAGGGTGATCGTCAGCGTCGCCGTGCCAGGCTTGATCGCTTGCTCGGGAAGCCGCCTCGGTTCCGGTTGAGCGTCACGAACCGCCTCCGGCCACAAGCTTGCAGCGTTCTTGACCTGCACGGTCCCAACTCGCCTGGTCTTCAAATCCGCAACGCGGATAACGTGATTGTTCGTGTCGGCGATATACAGCGTGCCGTTGGCAATGCTGACTCCCCCTGGCTCGTCGAACGTCGGCCCGTCAAACGTTGGCTTGGCGCCGTCCTGGGACCCCGCCCTTCCCGTGCCGAGAAACGTCTCCGCCGTCCGTGTCGCGACCGATATCCGCTTAATTTTATTGTTATATGTATCGGCGACGTACAGGGCCCCGTCGTGATAGGCCACGCCCAGCGGGTGCTGGAGGCGGACGGAAAGTCCCCGGCCATCGAGGTCGCCGAACGTGAACAGCTCGCCCCCGACGATTGTTTGGACCCGACCCCCGGGGTCGAGATCGGCCGAGCGCATGGCGCTCACCTCGCTGTCGGCGAAGTAGAGTCTCCGGCCGTCGGTGGTGAGGCCCGACGGCTGCGCGAGCGCCGCCGAGGCGAGGCGCCCGTCCACGCGCCCCTCCCGTCCCGAGCCCGCGTAGGGGGCAACGCGGTTGGACTTCAGATTGAGCTGCCAGATCTGGTGCGAGCCCGCCATGGCGATATAGAGCACGCCATTGTGCAGGACGAGGTCCCACGGCGAGTTCAGGGCCGTTGTCTTGCCGGCGCCGGCGACGTTGAACCGGCGCGCCTGCTGTCCCGTGCCCGCGATGGTGGTTACGTTCCGGGTTTTTGGGTCAACGCTGCGGATGGCATGATTCTCCGTGTCGGCGACGTAGAGCTTTTTGCCGTCGAACGCCATGCCTTGAGGATGATTGAACTGCGCGTGTTCGAAATCGCCGTCTGCAAGCCCGGCCGTGCCGCTGCCTATGACGGCCCTTAGTGCGTAATCATCGAGCGCAAGAACGACGATGCGGTTGTGGTTTGAGTCCGCGACAAACAGTTGATTCGATCCGGCGTCGGCGAGCACCTTGCCCGGAAAAGAAAACACCGAGCGCGGCGCACGGTCCCGCTCGAGCTTGAGCTTCAGCGGACTGCGATCAATGCCGCCCTCTTCATCGAAGGTTTTGATCACGTTCGCGATCAGCGGGTCATAGCGTTCATAGACGCCCTCGCCCGACGAGTACCCCACCACCTTTCCCGCCGGATCGATCAGCACGACCGACGGCCACGCCCGGATGCCGTACTGTCGCCACAGGATCATGCCGTGGTCGTTGATGACCGGGTGCTCGATCTCGTAGCGCAGGATCGCTTGCCGGATATTCTCGGTCTGGCTTTCCGCGGTAAATTTCGCGGAGTGCACGCCGACGACGACCAGCTCCTCGGCGTACTTCCGCTCCAGACGCTTCAGGTCGGGCAGGACGTGGATGCAGTTGATGCAGCAGTACGTCCAGAAATCCAGCAGCACGACCTTCCCGCGCAATTGCCGCAGCGTCAGCGGCCGGTCCGTGTTGAGCCAGTCGAGCTTTGCGGGAAACTCCGGCGCGGTGACCTTTCCCCTGTAATTCGTCATAGCCGGCCTCGCTCCGTGGACCAGTCGAAGTGCCGCCACAAGGGTGAACACAAGCAGTGCCGCCCACATTAGCCAGGTTCGCCCTATCCCGCGCTTCCGAGAAATACTGACCGACATGTCGCTGGCCCCTTTCGTTGCTTCTTTCGAGCCACAACAACGAAAGCGGCCCGCCGGGTTCCTCTCGCGTCCTGGGACGGCGAGGGTTTCTCAGTCAGACGGTTGCGGTCAAGTCGCGGCGGCCGCGTCAACTGCCGTAGAGCAGGAGGTAAAGCCAATTGAACTTGCCGAAGGCGACCGTCAGAATCGTGCCGAGGATAATCAGAATGAAGACAAGCACTTTCGCCAGATCCTGTCCGACGAGGCTGCCCACCAGCACCGGGTCCCGCCCGAAGTACGCGCCCGCCGCATAGAACTCCTCGCCGAACGCCGTATAGTCGCACGAGACGATCAGGAACGGGACCTGGTAGTACGAATACACGCACGCTACCTGCATCGCACCGGCCCGCTGGCCCGCTTCCGCCAGCAACAGCGACTCGTAGCCGTAATAACCGAAAATGAAGTGCGCGCCCACGCGCTCGCGCTCCATCCAGCCCGCCGCCGCGCTCGCGAACGCCGGCTGCTGGTCCGAGAGAAACCGCACGCATTCCTCCGCGTTGAAGAGCCCCGACTTCCCCTCCATCGCGTAGGCGTCCTTCCAGAATTCCTCGCAGATCGGGTACGTCAGCGGGATGACGACCGGAACGAGCACCCTCGTGTTGACGCGCGCCGACTTTCGCGTCACGTGCGACAGGCACGCCAGGCTGCAGAACAGCTCGACGCCCAGGCCGGCCCACCCGACGTTGAACATCACCGGCCGCCCCATCTCCGTCGCCCGGCCGACGGCCTCGTCAACCTTGTCGAGGCCCGGAACTCTGCGCAGGTACAGCTCCTTGCCTCGCTTGGCGCTGAGAATCTTCCAGAGCACGAACGCCGACACGATGAAGAAGAACAGCCGCAGTGCCCAGTTGGCGTGTTCCATCAGCAAGCCTCCCGTCTCTCGGGCCTACCACGTGTGTATGACCCGCAGCCAGTCGTGCAGCAGGAACTGCACGCGGTCTATCAATATGACCACCCGCGTCATGAACGTGTTGCCGAAAAACGCTCCGAAGCTGATCATCAGGAAAAAGCGTCCCATGTCTGCCGGCGCCTTCGCGAGCGGCGTGTCACGCCGGAACGAGAAGAAAAAGTAGTAGAGCACGCAACACACGATGATCAGGAACAGAAAGCTCTTCGCCGACGCCGCCCACCGCGCCGCTTCGTTCAGGTGCGGCGCCAGCCCCGGGTGTATCATGATGTTCTTGAACGTGGACGTGATCTGCGGCACGTCCTGGAGGATGACCCGCTTGATCCCCAGCCCGGCCGCCGCGCCCGCCGTGACGCCGATCGTAATCCGGCTCAGCCACAGGTACTTCTTGCTGTACTGGAAATACCACAGCAGGCCGAAGAACCCTGAAAAAATCAAGCATGCGTCCCAGATGTGCTCCGGACTCGAGCGGCCGTAAACGATTGCCTCGATGCCTAGGCGCATGGGCTCCCACCATTGCTCGTACAGGACCTGCCGGATGATGAGTGCCGTCCCGAAGCCGATTGACACGCCGAGCAGTATGTGCTCGAACGTCCTGTAGAACGGGTTTTCCCTGTAGATGAAGGAGAAGATCGCAATCACGCAAAGCGCCCCGACCCATGCGCCCACCCGGTCCAGCGGCTTCATCGACTCGGGTTGGACGCGCCTGGGATCGTACTGCGGGAACCGCTCCAACAGCACGAGCGTCGCAATCCCCACGGCCACGAGAACGAGAATACCGACTAAGATGGCGCGCCGCGCGTTCACCGCTTCGTCCCCCACGTGCTGCCCCAATACGCCGCGTTGCCGATCACGATCATGAGCAGGATGTAGCCGATCGCCAATGACAGGACGCTCACCGGCTTCCGCGCGAACCGGCTCTCCTTCGGCAACCCCAGCAGCTCCTCATACTCGGCCGCCCCCGGCGCCCCCGCGAGCATTCCGCAGAACTGGCCCGATTCCACGTACGAGTACGCCGTGGACGACGAGATGGCCGATACGGCCGTCGCGACGTTCGTCCCGTACACGCCCTGGATGAAGCCGAGCCACGCCGTCCCCTCGTGCCCGTACGCCACCTGAAACACAAGCCCGATGTCGTGAATCGTCCGAATGTGTTGCATCATCGGCAGCCGTTCGGCGTCGTCGAGCGGCACCCCGTTCGTGTCTTCGCTCAATGTGCCGTGGATGTCCTTGGCCAGCCCGGCCAGCTCCTGTCCGCTCGCCTTGGTCAACGGCGCCAGCACGCACCAGTCCTCGCCGTAGCGGTACCCGTAGTCCTTCGCCACGTCCGCCGTCACGTCGTAGCCGAACTTCTGCCCCTCAAGGTTGTGCGTCCACGACAGGATCACGATCTTCAGCCCGCGCCGCATCGCGTGATGCAGCAGCGCGCGCATCTGCCCCTCCGACTCCGCCTTGATGCCCGCCCCCCAGTCGCTGTCCACCAGAACCGCCTTGTCGGCCGGCAGCGATTCCACCATCTCGTAGAGCCGCTTCGTTACTGTCGAAGGCGTCACCCGCGTCGGCAGCGTGATGAGATGGGCAATCACCACCAAAATGAAGAACACCAGGTAGATGATCCGGCGGTCCATCGATTGGATCCGGTCAAGCCAGGACCGGGTGCGCGACGGATCACGTGCCATGGAACATCCCCTTCTCGAGCCCCAGCCATAGCCGCAGCGACGTCGAAAGCGCCGCCATCGCCATCCCGATGATTACGCCCCGGTACGCGGCCGCATTGAACACGTTAAGCAGGTAATCGCTCATCTTCGGGAGGGTGAACTTCTCCGGAAGCTGCCTGCTGATCGCCGTCCCCAACGGAATCTGCCCGAGCAGCACGATCACGGCCGACAACACGAGAAACACCGCCTCAGCCGACCGGATTCGAAACGACCGGAACGCCGCCCCGACCATGTAGAACGACAGCAGCGCAAACACGCTCGCGCCCAGGTTCCTCTGCACGTGGTAGAAAACGAAATCGTACGCATATGCCACACGCGTCCGCCACACCGGGTACTCCTCACCGGCCTCTTCCACGGCTTCTCCCGCCGGCGCTGCCGCCTCCGCTCCGGCCTCCGCGCTCTTTACCTTTTCCTCCTTGAGCTTGTCGGAAACCGGCTTGCCCAACATCGTGAAGCAGAACATGGAAACGAGGCAGACGAAGAAGATCGCGCTGTTGTGCATTCCCTCTTGCGCCTTGGCGATGCGCCGCCCGTGTACCAGGCACATATTCACCGCGCCCAAGCCGATGGCGAACGCGCCGATAATCATCAGGAACTTCCCCGCGAAAACGCTGCCCTTTGAGAGGTACGTTGACTGGGACCGCCTGCCCGACGAAAACAGCGGCGCCCTCTCTGCAACCGGGAGCGTCAGCTCTTCATCGAGAATGTACCAGACCGCGCCGTCGGTGCTGGTGGCGGAGAACACGTGCGACTTCTCCCCCGGCTCTTCGGCCTCCAGGCTCTCGCTCACCTGCGTATACCACATCCGGTATTCGTCGTCGGACGCGGTGACGGCGATCTCATTGACGGTGTCCGGCAGGACGTCCGTCGTCTCGACTCCTTCTCCCTCAGCCTCAGCCTCAGCCTCAGCCGCTGTCCCGGCATCCAGCCTCTTGGCGAACGCGACCTGCTCGGCGACACCATCCGGGGCGAGACTCGCGCGATAGACCGTCCCGTTCCCAAACAACATCCAGAGCTCGGGGACGCCGTCCTTGTCCACGTATGAGAGCGAGGTCATCTTCTCGATGTCCGGAATGCCCTTCAGGGGAATGGGCTCAGGCGTGACGTTCCATGTCGGCCCCGAATCGGAGGGCTCGGCGACCAGCACCTCCGTTCTGCCCACAACGTTCGTGTGCGCGATCAGCAGCGACGTCTTGCCGTCCGTCCTGGCCGCGGCGATCGCCTGGAGCGTCGTGTACCTGTGCCGCGCGACGGACTGCTCCGCCTCGTCCCGCTGCCGCCACGGGGTCCCGCCCTGGAACGGCAGCCGGCCCCGCTTCTCCCACGCCACGCCGTCGGCGCTGCTCGCCCAGCAGATCGTCCGGTGCCGGTCCATGTCAGAGCCGAGGTAGTAGAGCTCGTAGCCCTCGTTGGTGCGGACAACGGAAAGCGATGAAAAGCCGAGACGGTCAACCGAGCCAAACAGGGTGGAGCGAACGACGGGGTTGGCGGCCGACTTCTCCCAGGTCAGGGCGTCCGTGCTTGTCGCCAGGCCCACGGCCTGCCTGCGCCGGTCGTAGGTGCCGACATAATACAACTGGTATTCGCCCGACTCGGCATCGTGCAGGACGGCGGGGGACTGAATGCCGGACTTGTCGAAGTCACCCCCGATCTCTTTCGGCAGCAGGAACTCGAGAACGAAATACAAGCCACAGAGAAACGTCAGCGTTCGGATGAGCTTCCTGCGCATCGGGCAATGATGTCCTCAGCGTCCGGTGCTGCCGTTCATTACAGTCGGGATCGTCCCGAACCCTTGCCGGCTCTCAGCGGCCTGCGCGGCCCCCAGTGGTGCGATGCCCTCCTGGCAATAACCCATTCTGGCAGGCTCGGCCCGCTCCGTCAAGGCCCGTGTCGACACCGGCCTCGCACCGTCGCTCGACGGGGGCCGGCCTCGTGAACCGATTCTTGGGTCATACAACGTGCGCGGATCGGGCCGGCCGCTACCAGATATCCCACCAGCTCTCAACGGCCGGGCGCGACGACCCGCCCCAGGTGTGCGGCGCGTTCCAGCGCATGTCCATGATGAAATCCTGCTCGTAGCGCTTCACGTGGCCGTCTGCGAACAGGATGTTCGCCCCGCCGAAATGGCGCGTGCCGACGGGATACACGCCCGGCCAGAAATTGACCGGGCTGATCACGAAGCTCACCTGCCGGTTCACCCCGCTGTCGGCGATCACGATGGTGTTCGCCGGGTTATAGATGTCCGGCTCCTTGATGATGATGGGAGGCCCTACAAACCAGTCCCCGAGCCCGGGATAGTTGTATCCGTAGGCCAGCTTGTCCATCTCCTGAGGATACCTGGTCAG
>CAZJXV010000195.1:0-8441 GCA_964550015.1 uncultured Verrucomicrobiota bacterium | reverse complement strand
GCGGTAATGGGTTGCACGGGCAACACATGCGAGGGTCGGGACGGTCGATGTTACTGCGATGACTTCGATTATGGAGATCCTACGTTCGGGCGCCGCCGGTGTTGGACTCGGATCGAAGACCGAGACGAGTACGGGCAGCTTGGGATGGTCGGTTGTGCGGGCGGGTGCAAGCCGCTTGACGATTCGCCGTCTCGGGGCGAGTTCGCCGGATCGTTCGGATGCTCGACGCTTGCGTTTGACCATCTCGCGCCTAACCGTACATTCCTGATTCCGGACCCGGATGCGCTTGAATTCGAGCAGGTGGACGCGCACGGCGCGCACGCTGACCTGCGACACAACGACCCGCACCTGTACGATCGACCTGTGCGGTTTATGCGCCCCAGCGGCTCGGCGTTGGACGGTACAACGTGCTTCGCCGAGCCGTGCGCCTTTTATCTCGGCGCGGACGCGCACGAGGGCGCAGACGGAACAGGCGTCTGCCACGACCCCGGAAATGCGCGTGTTGGGCAGGCCCTTGAGGGCCTCGCTACCGACGGGTTCTTCTACTACGGCAACAACTGGCCACCGACGATCCAGTGCCGGAAGTTCGACGAGTATCCGGGCAGCCCGTGGGACTACGTCAACCGGGTGCAGATCGACCCCGAACACCCGCGTATGACTCAGTTCCTGCGAGAGTCGCAGCAATCGAGCATCAACCGGGACGCGGCTGGCGGTGCGAATCTCTGGCATACCGGGGCGTTTCACGACCTCATGGTATTTGCTGCCGGTCGCGTGCTTATGCCCCCCTACGAGTGCCCCAGCGGGTTCGGGCGCGAGGAGTACATCGACGGGCCGGACCAGATGGCGGCGCATACCGAGTACATGGAGCACGTGCATTACGGTTGCATCGGGATGTGCGACCAGATCACGGTCGGCGTCCACGAGCCGCTCGGTCTGGCTGGCGGGCGGCACGAGTCCCAGATTTGGGCGGTCGCGCTGGATCGCGTGTTCGCGTCGCCATTGCCGAACCTCGGTTACGGCGACGGGGATATGTCGAGGCTCATCCATTCTGTTCGTCGCGGCGTCGGGTCGCAGGAATCGGAACTCGGCCAGTTCAAGAAGCATTGGATTTCGTGGGACGCGGGCCCGCAGGCCGACTATCCGCTCGTGTGGCGCTACGACAACTGCACGACCCGGAAGGGCGAGCACGTGCTTGCCGAGTTGCTGCTTGTGCGTGCTGACGTGCGGCTGCGGTTGGTTATCCAGCGGCTCGGGATTCATTACGGCGCGAACAACTACGCCTATTTCGTCATGCCCCACGCGGCGGTCGATGTCGTGGCGCATCTCGGCTTGCGGCTGACGACCGAGGCTGACGTGCGGTACGGGGCGAACATGGCGGATTGGCCGACGATCAACGGCCTTCCGGTGCACGAGGGGCTGGTTTTCCGCCACGCTTCGGAGCGCTTCGACACGCCACCGAGGCGCTGCCATTGGGAGGGCGTGCTCAACAACTCGTCTTCCCCGTCGCTCGCCGATCAGGACTTTGTGGCGAGTCGCGGCAGCCGGGCCGAGGTCGAGGGCACGATCAATCTGGCGCAGGCGGCGAAGCGGGGCACTCACGCGATCAACGGATTCCGCGTCGGCGCTGTGCCGTCGCATCTGGACACGTACCCGGGCGAGCGTCGCTTCGGGACGGGGCAGCTTACGTTTTCGTTTGCCGGGAATGGGAATTGGGACGCATGCGATCCACCGGGCTGGATGTAGAACTTGACGCGGCTACCGAGGCTGCGATTCGCAACGGTGCGAGGCGACCGATTACGCCTGCGCCGGAGCAGGCCGTACGCCAGGAGCCCCGAGAACGCGTAGAAAGGCAGCGCCACGCCACGAAGCCGCCGCGATGGGGTTACGAGGCGTTGGTAGGCAGGCTGCACCAGGCGGCTCAATACGGCGTTATCACGGTGCTGCGGCACATCCTCATCGGCTGGTTGTTGCGCGGCCTGCGGTGGTACCCCAAGGTCAAGGATTTTCTGCGGGCAATAACCGGCGGGCGGGTCGGTGCTGGGGAATACGCTGCACGGATGTCGGCGTGTGCCACGTGCCCGTCGCGGCTGTTGCATAAGGCGCGCGCCTATTGCGGGGCGTGCGGGTGCGGAAAATGGATTCTCGCGCGACTGTCGGTTAAAAACAGCTTCCGGCGATGGGCGTGCCCACTGGGGCGGCACCCCGGCCAGCGTGAGGAGGCAGGCGATGTTCGCACGGATCGTGTTGGCGGTGTTGTTGACGGCGGCGACGGCGGGCGCGGGCGAGCGGGTCAAGCTTAGTTGGCCTCGAAAGGCGGCAGATATGGCGGCAACCTACAAGACGACGCGATGGAACAACGGCGCCGCCGACGGCGACTGGGAAAACGACGCCAATTGGGATAACGACGCGCCGAACGGCGGCGACACGGCGATTTTCCCGTCAGGTGTCGGCGGCGAGGTAACGACGAACCTAGACCAGTCGGACCTCACAGACAACGATGCACCGCCGGTCGCCGACAAGCTCGCCAAGCTCATCACGGAAAAGGGCAACACCACGAAAATCGGAAACTCTGGCGCGTACCTCAAGATCGCTACCGAGGAGGTCGTCCTGCGCGGCTCTGGCGATGTGTACTACGATGACGAGTTCGACGTGGCTGGCAACACCGAGTCCATCACCGTTGACGTGCATCCGTCGGCTACGGTTTATCTCGACGGCGACGACATCGATAGTCTGCTATGCACGTCAGGGACGACCGAGATTACGTCGGCTCTGGCGGCAGGCATAGCGAACACGCGACTTGCGGATTCCCCGACATGGCACACGTCGCCTTTCGTGCAGTACGGAAGCAACGGCGCCAGCTTGTCACCTACATCGTTCGTGTACGTCGATTCCGGCCAGCTTACTATCGAAAAGGGCGTCGCGCTTATCGTGCAAACCGGCGGTACGGTAACCGTGGGCGGCAACCCCGTGTCGACGATCTACAGCCGTGTCGTTATGACCGGCGGCGTGATGTACTACAACCTGCGCGAGTCGGGCGTCGGGGCCGAGATCGGCCAACTGGATATCGGCGGGAGCGCGGTATTCGACCTGCGCGAGGACGCCCGGACGTTCGAGTTTAACGGATACGTATACCTGCGCACGGGCGGCACGATTCGCGCATTCGGCGGGCAGATTGAATGGGGCGCTGGCGGGCTGTACAAGCGCGGCGGCAATCTCATAGAGGATTAAGACATGGCGACCACGATTTGGACGGGCACGACAGACGGCGACTTTACCGACGACACCAACTGGTCGGGCAGTTCGCCAGCGAACACCAACACGGTGCTATTCCGCGATGGTGCGTCCAACGGATGCACTTCGGCGCTGCAGACGGGCTCCAACGGCGAAACATACCCCAAGCTGTCGATTTCGCGCGGGTACACCTACGATTTCGGCGCGTCCGGCGCGGCCAACTACCTCGATGCGACGCTTACAGAGTTGTCGTGCGAATGGGGCGGCAACGGCACGGCATACTTCGACGGCGCGATCACCAACGGCGTTATCGACTGCTACGGTAGCGGGCTGGTCAAGTGCCAGTCGGACCTGACGAGCGGCGACCTCAGCATCCGCGCGGGCCGCGTGCAGTTTGAGTCGGCGGCGGACCTGGAAAGCGCCGACATTCGCATTTGCCCGAGGGCTGGGGCCTCGACGCCACCCCGCGTCACGATCGACAGCGGCGCGACGACGACCACGAGCACGATTACCGTGGGCGGCGGCGAACTGGTGTCCGCGCAGGCGCTCGTCAACCTGTTCATCTACGGCGGCGTCGTCAAGGTGACCGGGACGGCAACGATTGCGACGGTACGCATGTACGGCGGCACGCTGCTTTGGGACAGTTCGGGAACCATAACGACGGCCTACGTGGGCGGCAACGCGACGCTTGCAACCACTGAGTACCTGCGCGAGAAGACGCTTACGACGCTTTACATGGACCACGATGGCATTGTTGACCTTCGTGCCGGTGGCGATCACGTTACCGTCACCAACTGCTGGATCAGCGGCGCCAATAGCCCGATGCTTTCGCCGGGCGCCAAGATTGCGATTTGATACATGATAGACCCACGCGGAATCATACGGCAGCGCATGTGCGGCACGTCCGACATGGACGACGTGGACGGGTTCGGCACGCAGGACGGGACCACCGGGCGAATCGCTCGGTTCTATCTCGCCGACCGCAAGTTCTGCCTGTCGGCTCTGCGCGTGCATTTCAGCGGCGGCACGGGCACGGCGACGCTATACCTCAAGGTCGACGCGAAGGCGGGCACGCCGTACGACACAACGCTGTTCGAGCTTACGGGCGCGGGCACGGGCGTGGACATTAACCTGCGGATACCGGACGAAGAGTTGCGGCACTGGTGTTTTCATCCGGGCGACGAGTTGACGCTCGAATGGGAGAACCCGGACGACGGCAATATGGCGTGGGGCGCGACGTGCGACCTGCTGCCAGCGGAGGCGATCGGTGCCTAAGGCAACCCGCAAGGACGATGCCGCGACGAATCGCCAGACGGCGCCGGTCGACGCCGACGAGGTGTCCTTCGTGCCGAACGACACGTCCGACTGGTCGGGCAGCGTCGATCCGGGCACGGTCGCGGACGCACTCGACCAACTCGCCAGCACAGGCGGCGGGGGCGGCAGCAGTGACACCTACAAGACCGTCACGGGCGACACGGGCAGCACGGTTGCCAGCGGCGAAGACACGCTCAACGTCGAGGGCGGCGCGGGCATCGAGACGACGGTTACGAGCGACAACGTAGAGGTCGCGCAGACTTCCACGCTGTTCATCGTTGGGGCGGCGGGTAGCGGCGGCACGACGGTCTCGGACAAGAACTACGAGGCGGGCACCAGCCCCGCGAGCAAGGTACTTACCGACTTTGACTGCGACGGCGACAGCCTGACGATTGACGTGGAGGCGGACGCGGGCGCAGGGGCGACGGTTGCGAGCGGATGGCAACCCGCCGTTACGGTGTACGGGCCGGGCGGGGAGAGCCACGCAGTTACGCTCAGTCAGATCGACGATACGCGACGATTCGAGGGGACGGCTACCTTTTCGGCGGCGGACCAGGACGGCACGTTTTACGCGACAAGTGCGGACGGCGGCAGGTCGCAAGATGTCGCCTACGACCGCCTCGAAGACCCGCCCGTGTGCTCGTCGGCCACGTGGGGGCAGTACGACGGCGGCTGGACGGGCAGCGAGTACCCCACGTCGCCGGACACGGGCGCGCAGACGGCGGTCAAGAGCGGCGACACGATCGACATACAGTTTACGCTCGACTCGTCCGCGACCAACATCCAGGTCACCAGTTCGGGCGCGTCGTCCAGTACGCAAAACTTCGGGGGCTCGTACTCCAGCGGCACCAACTACATCGAGGGCGTAACGTGCGGCTCGGCTAGCGGTTCGCAGGTGTTCACGATCAAGGCCAACCGCGACGGCGGGACATACGGCGCGACGACGAACACCGACTCTATCTCGATGGACCAGACGGACCATTCGTACACGAGCGTCCACAACCACGTCTTTTCGCCGGTCGACAACTTCGCGCTCGGCTCGGGCGATAGCTGCACGGCGGATGTGCAGATTACCAACTGGGCCGCAGGGGACTACGCCGAATACACCTCAAGCGAGGTGTCGATTACATCGGACACGACCTACGCCGAGACGAAAACGTACACGTACGCGAGCGGGTCGTATCGGGACAGCGGCACGAACGTCACGCTCACGAGCAGGCGCAAGGCGAACGGCAAGCAGGACAGCACCACCTACCTCATCAAGATATGCAATCGCTCGCCCGTTCTCACGGTTAGCGGCGCGACGGCGCGTTTGCGCTCGCGCGCGTCTGGCGGCGACAAGACCTACGGTATCACGTTGTCGTGCAACAACGAACTCAAGGATACGCCGACGCTGGCGCGCGATGCGGCTGACGACGGGGATGCCCTGCCGGGCCTGAGTGGATCGGAGCCAGATAAGACGTGGACGGCTAATATTGCGATTGGCGAGGAAGACACGAAGAACACAGGCGCCAACTCGCATACGTGGACGGGCATTTCGGCAGAAGACGGCGCGGGGAACACGGTTAGCTCGATTACGACCAACCCCGACTACACGGTCGGCGGGTTCGAGGAGCGCGACGTAGCGATGGCGCGCTTCGATCAGTACAACGCCATCGGGACGATGGTCAGCAACAAGAACAACGCCAGCCTGCTTAACTGTGAGGTGCCGGAATACGGCAAGACCTTGACCTACGTCGGCAGCGTGACGCCGACAACGGACGGCTTCACCATCACCGACAGCAGCGGGAACTTCGACGCGGATGGCGACTACGTGCGCTGCCTCGACTCGAACATCTACGACGCGGCGGCGTATACCATGCGCATCAGCGAGGACGCATAGCATGGCCGACGAACTTGTGTTAATGGCGACGGCGCGCGAAGACATCGCGTGTGCGAACTGCGGCGAGACGCTGCCGAACACGGTGCGGCTGTACTACAACAACACGACGGGCAAGCTGGAAGTGCAGATGCAATGCCAGTGCCAGAACAGCGGCGACGACGGCGACGCCTATCAGGAAGAAAGCGACGTGGCTTTGACGGCGAAATGACATGGCGGACATTGACGAACTGATCGCGGGTATAGACGGGCTACTTGGCACGCTTGCCAACATGACCGACTTGGGCACGTGGGGCACACCTACGGACTACTCCCTCATCGTGCGTCAGGACCAGCCCGCCGGGTCGGGGTCGTCGCAATACAAGTGCGAGGATCTGCCGATGGGCACGCAGACCGTCATCGGTCGCGGCGCGTCGGGGGACATCGCTGCGGTCAGCTTGTCGGAGGAGCAGGTGCTCGGGCGCGCTTCCGGCGGTAACGTCGGCGCCGTCAACTTCAGCACCATCCTTGCCACGAGCCACAACCACGCAGCCAGCGAGATTACTAGCGGCACGCTGGACAACGGCAGGGTGTCGTCGGGCAACGTCACGCAGCACGAGGGCGACATTGACCACGACAACCTCACAAACTTCGTTGCCGACGAGCACGTCGATCACACGGGCGTTACCATCACGGCGGGCACGGGGCTTGACGGCGGCGGCGACATATCCGCCAACCGCACGATCAACATCGACTCAACCGTCACGACGCTGACCGGCTCGCAGACGCTCACCAACAAGACGCTCACGACGCCGACGATCGGCGACTTCACGAACGCGACGCACGATCACGCAGATGCGGCAGGCGGCGGCAACCTCGCGGCGAAGTATCGCCAGCACTCGCACATGTTTTATCTGTCGGAGCCCGCGACGGACGATGCCTACGTCATGTTCTCGGTGCCGGTCGCATCGACGATCAAGCAGGTGAAACATCGGTGCTACGGATCGAGCACGCCGACGGTGGATTTCAACATCGAAGAGCGCGGCATGTCCGATCCAGAAGCGGCGGGCACTAACATCTGGAGCACAGACAAGGAATCGGATACGACGTTGGCGACGGAATCCAGCTTCAACAACGACTCGCTCGATGCCGACGATGTGTGCGTTGTCACGGTGTCCGCAACATCCGGCACGGTAACCAGCCTGTGGGTACAGGTAACGGTGGAGTACGACTGATGCCCCTGACGCAGAACCAGATTAACGCAGTTGAAACCAGCCTGTCGGTCGTCAACGACAAGGTAAACGACATACTTGCCGGTCGCGGCACGGTGATGGCGGTATTGTCATTACACGAAAGCTTCGACGACAACGCCGAGCTTGTTGCGGCGCTCGCCGCGGAGCGCAATGCGATTCGCGCTGCTGCGCAGGCTATCGTCACGGAGTTTACGAACTAGATGAAGATCACGATCACGCGCGAGGACGGCGACCCGCCGATGGAAACGATTCAATACGAGCGGGTGGGCGTCCTGTCGCTGTGCGGCATCAGCTACGATCTGCCGCAGGGGATACCGTTCGGGCGCAATTGGGTGGGCGACGATTGGCCGGGGCTGTGCGGCATGCTGGAGGCACAAAAGCTTCGCGTCGAACGGCACGGACTACACGAGCTATAGCATGGGCGTCGGTAGCACGGACATTCTAGGCTTCTGGCCTGCCTCAGTGGCGAGCATTCCCGCAGACTGGACGCGGGATACGGACTTCGATACGCGCCTAATTCTTGCCGACGATGACTTTGCTACCTATGCGGCCCCGGCGAACGGCGGCGATACGCACACGCATACGAGCACGGCCCACACGCACATCGGCGATCCGCACAATCACACCGTTGAAGGCGATTCTCAGACGGAGGGCACGGCAACAGTCAGCATCGAGGAAAAGTCGCCGGGTGCCAACTCATCGGCATCCGGCCTTACGCACAGCCACGCCAGCACGTCGTCGGAGAACGCCACAGCCGCCCACTGCGCCTTGGCGTCGACGACGAC
>CAZJXV010000194.1:0-8455 GCA_964550015.1 uncultured Verrucomicrobiota bacterium | reverse complement strand
ACGCGCCCGGCGGCGTGGCCCTCGTCATCGAGGTGCTCACCGACAACCGCAACCGCGCCGCCGGCGAGGTCCGCTCCGTGCTCACCAAGCGCGGTGGCTCCCTGGCCGGCACCAACGCCGTGCTCTTCCAGTTCGAGCGCAAGGGCCAGGTGCGCATCGCCACCGACACAACCACCGAGGACGACCTGTTCCTCATCGCCACCGAGGCCGGCGCCGAGAACTTCGAGACCGAAGAGGGCTTCTTCATCGTGACCAGCTCCGTCGAGGACTTCGAGGCCGTGCGCAGCGCCATCGAGGCCGCCGGCGTCGAGATCGAGGACGCCTCGCTCGTCTACGTGCCGCGCAACACCGTGCCCGTCGCGGGCGCCGACGCCAAAAAGGTGCTCGCCTTGATGAACGATCTCGAAGACCACGACGACGTGCAGAACGTCCACGCAAACTTCGATATCCCGGACGAAATCCTGGCCGAGCTCTCCCAGGAGTAGCAGGTCCCTGGAGGCGTGTCATGCTTCTGTACTTCCGCGCGCCCTGCGGTTCGCTGAGAAACAACGCCGCGAGAAGGCACACGGGCACGGGACAAGCGGAATGAGGGAGGAACTTCAATGCTCGCCGAACTCATTCAATACGTGACCGAACACCCTCCGAGGTGTGTCGGCGGCTTTCAGACAGACTCGGCTTCACCGTTGTTGAGGGAAGTGCCCCACGTCAAGGATGTCGCTTACTTCGCTCTTCGGTGTTCTTGCGGATCGACCGCAGTCAACGTCCTCGGTTACTATGCCGTGAATGAGTCACATCCTGACCAGCAGGTCTTTATAGCCCCTTTCGCTCTTCGGTGTTCAGCCTGTGGCGTTGTCACCGAGTTGTTCGATCCCCGCCAAGACGGCTACGATGCAGAAATCGGCCACTGCTGGTCGATGACCGGAGAAGGGGAACGTAGTCGCTTCAAGTGCGCAAAGTGCAGCGCGGAACTGATGGAGGTCGTCGCAGGATTCGAATACCCAATAGATGACGACGATTTCCTGTCCGACGAAGAAACGGCAAAACGTCCGCAGGATTTCTTCCTTTGGTTTGCAGTATACGGACGGTGCGCGGCTTGCGGCGCGGTCCAGGTAGTGGCCGACTACGAATGCGGGTAGGCTGAGAAGTCAGGAGCCGGCAAACGGATGGCATCGCCAAGGAGCGACGCAGGACCGATAGACAGCTAAGCGTGTGATGGCTGGCGAGGCGCCTTGGCTTCACATGCTTACCCGCTCGGCAAGACGGAGGCCCTTTGAGCAGAATACTCGGCGTCGATCCCGGATCCCGGCTCACCGGCTACGGCATCGTCGAGGACACCCGAGGCGAGATGCGCGCCCTCGACTGCGGCGTCATCCGGCCTGACCCCAAGGTGCCCGCCTCGCAACGGTGCCTCGTCATCCACGACGCCCTCGCAACGCTGATCGCGCGCCACCAGCCGGACGTCGTGGCGGTGGAGAGCCTTTTTTTTTGCAGAAGTGCCTCCTCAGCCATTAAGCTGGCCCAGGTGCGGGGCGTCGTGCTGCTCGCCGCGGCCGAGGCCGGGCTCGAGATCTACGAGTACGCCCCGCGGCGCGTCAAGCAGGCGGTCGTCGGCCGGGGCGCGGCCACCAAAGAGCAGGTGCAGCAGATGATCGCCCGGCTGCTCGGCCTCGCCGAGGCGCCCCGGCCCGCCGACGCGGCCGACGCCCTCGCCGTGGCCATCTGCCACGCGCAGGCCGCCGCGTCGCCGCGCAGCGGCACACAAACGTAGAGACGCCTTATGATCGCGTTCCTACACGGCAAGCTCATCGAGGCCACACCCGGAAACGTCGTCCTCGACGTCGGCGGCATCGGCTACGACGTCGCCGTCCCGCTCAGCACCTACGACCGGCTGCCCAAGGTGGGCGCGCCCTGCCGGCTGCTCACCCACCTGCACCACCGCGACGACCAGATGGTCCTCTACGGCTTCGCCACCGAGGCCGAGCGCGAACTCTTCCGCATGCTCATCGGCGTCTCCAATGTCGGCCCCAGGCTGGCCCTCGCCGCCCTGAGCGGCCTCTCCGTCGAGGACTTCAGGGAAGCCGTCGCCACCGCCGACGTCAAGCTCATCAAGTCCATCCAGGGCGTCGGCGCCCGCACCGCCGAGCGCATCATCGTCGAGCTCAAGGAGCGCGTCGGCGTCCTGCCGGCCATCGAGGCGACCGCCCGCGCGACCGCCGCCGCACGCGCCCCCGACGTGGTGCGCGACGCCGTGAGCGCGCTCGTCACCCTCGGCTACGGCCAGGCCGCCGCCCACACCGCCGTGCGCCGCGTGCTCGAGGCCGCCGGGGGGCCCGACGAGACCGACGAGAAACTCGATACCGAAGACATCATTGCCCGGGCGCTGCGCCATGTCTGAACGATTCATCACCTCCGCGCTCCGCGAGCGCGACACCCAGCTCGACACCACCCTGCGCCCCCAGTGCTGGGCCGACTTCATCGGCCAGGACAAAGTCAAAGAGCGGCTCGAGATCTTCATCGGCGCCGCCAAGCAGCGCGGCGACTCCCTCGACCACACGCTGCTCTACGGCCCGCCCGGCCTCGGCAAGACCACGCTGGCCCAGATCATGGCGCGCGAGATGGACGTCAGAATCGTCAACACCTCCGGCCCCGTCATCGAACGCCCCGGCGACCTCGCCGGCCTGCTCACCAACCTGCAGGACCACGACATCCTCTTTGTTGACGAGGTCCACCGCCTCAACCTCGTCGTCGAGGAGTACCTCTACCCCGCCATGGAGGACTTCCGCCTCGACATCGTCATAGACGCCGGCCCGAGCGCCCGCAGCGTGCGCCTCAACCTCAACCGCTTCACCCTCATCGGCGCCACCACGCGCAGCGGCCTGCTCAGCTCCCCGCTCAGGAGCCGCTTCGGCATGACGGTGAGACTCGATAACTACCCCGCCGCCGACATCCAGCGCATCGTCGAGCGCTCCGCCCGCATCCTCGACGTCGCCCTCGACGACGACGCGGCCGAGGAGCTCGCCCGACGCTCCCGGGGCACCCCGCGCATCGCCAACACGCTCCTCAAACGCGTGCGCGACTACGCCCAGATCCGCGCCGCCGGACGCATCACCCGGCAGGTCGCCGACGACGCCCTCAAGCTGCTCGACGTGGACCACGAGGGCCTCGACGAAATGGACAAGCGCCTCGTGCGCATCGTCATCGAACAGTTCGCCGGCGGCCCCGTCGGCCTCAACACGCTGGCCGTCGCCATCGGCGAGCAGCCCGACACCATCGAGGAGGTCTACGAGCCCTACCTCATCCAGGCCGGCTTCCTCAAACGCACCCAGCGCGGCCGCGTCGCCACAGAAAACGCCTACGAGCACTTCGGCATCCCCAAGCCGCGGCGTCCGCAAAGCGAACTGTTCGAGTAACGCAGCACCACACGCAATCGGGAGGACAACATGGGCGCTGACGTCATCGAGAAAGCGAAAGCCCTCGTCGAGGAAATCATGGCCGGCGACCTCGCCACCGTCGAGGGCAGGCAGCCCCGCGTGCGGCCGATCGCCATGAAGTGGATCGGCGAGCGCGAGCTCTGGTTCGCCACCGCCACCGACTCGCGCAAGACGGCCCAGCTCGAGGGCAATCCCGCCGTCGAGGTCTGCTTCAGCGACGCCCAGTGGAACCACGTCCGACTCAGCGGCCGCGCCACCGTGACCCAGAACGACGGTGACCGCCAAAAACTCTTCGACATGATCGAGGAGCTCGCCCACCACTTCGACGGCCCGAGCGACCCGAACTACACCCTCGTCAAAATCGCCATCGCCCACATCGAGTACATGGGCGCAGGCACGCACAAGTACGAAGTACACGACTTCTAAGCCCATCCGTCCCCTCAATAGCCCGGGGAAGGGAGCCGCACATGACAACATGGACGATAATGAAAAGGTATCTCAAGTCCTATGGCCCGTTGTTCCTCGGCTTCACCATATGCATGGTTGTCCTGCATGAGGTCTTCCCGAGTGGCCCTGAGAAGGCCCCGGCTCCCCTTCCCTTCGCCTTGCGTCTGGTCGTTGCTGTCATCACAGTCGTCGTCATGGGCTTCGCCGCGGCGTACGTCCTCATGCTGCATGGGAGATTCGTCCGAAGGAAGATTCGCAACAAAGAAGATGCCTGGAAGACGCACGTCGAAAGACGTGTTCGAGTGGCTCTCGCGTATGAGGAAGCCTTTGAGAAAACAAGGCGGCTTCTACGCTCCATCCGCGCAGGCATCGTCTATGAGAACAAGGAACGGCACACCATCACGGGTCGGACGTGGCGCGAGAGATTGAGTGTCCGGTTTGAGGAACTCGCGCACGATGAGACCGAAGCCATGGTCCGCAGCGTGCCCAAGCACTCGCCACTGCTTGCAGATCAGAGCATCGTCACCCGGAAGCCCAATAGCTGGGAGTGGCCCCAATGGGAGGACTCCGGCAAGAACGCGCTGAACGTTCAGCGCCTCTGCGACGGTCTCGTCGCTGCCGCCGCAACGCCCGTCGGCGAGAACGGACCCACATGCTCTGTTCCATAAGCCGGCCTTCAGCCGGCTTTCCTGTTTGCCACCGGCTTCAGCCGGTGGTTGGCTGGATGCACAGAGGTCCGCCCAGCCCGCTTCCAGCGGGCTTCTCGACAACTCGGCTTCAGCCATGCCTGAAAGCTCGTCTGAAGACAAGTGGTCGAGAAGCCGGCTGAAGCCGGCTCAAAGAGAATGTGTTAAATAGCCCCTGACCACCGGCTGAAGCCGGTGGCAAAAACAAGATGCCGGCTCAAGCCGGCAGGAAGGCGGCGTGCGTGCGCTGACGAGCACGTGGCCGGCCAAGCGCGGGAACGGAGGCACACGTCGTCCGAGCCGACAACACGAATCATGAACGAGAACGTGCGGAAGTACCTGCTGGTCCTGTTGATAAGCTCTCTTGCGTGGGCCGTGCTTGCGGCCATGTGCTTCGGCGCGTTTCTTGTCTCCTCGCGCCGTACCGCGTCCGTCGCGACGTTTCTGTGGATATGCATTCCTGCTGGCGTCGTCTTCGGGTCGTTGGTCACCGTCCATGCAATGGCCAAGGAACGGTCTTCTCTCAGCCACCTGAGCCCTGAGGACAGGCGGGACGCGATCACGACCCGGGTCGAGCGCCAGCGTGTGCTTCTGTTGGACTACATGAGCGCCTTCGACAAAGCGAAGGAGGCTCTGGCAACGCTCAACGCGTCGCTGATTACGGAGGATGTCAAGAACGGAGTTCTTGTTGGCAAGACGGGTCGTTCCCCCGGGGGCTCCGCTGGTGAGATCGTGAGGGTGACGTTCCATCAGCGAGGTGATGCGCAAACGCACGTGACGGTCCGTAGCAAGCCGAGACACTGGACGAACCTGATAGACTGTGGGAAGAACCTCCGGAATGTTCAGACGGTTCTCGACACCCTGCAGTCTTGCACACCCGCGGAAAGTCCTGGCACACGATGAAGACCCTGCTCCATATCTGCTGCGGCCCGTGCGCGGCGTTTCCCGTCAAGCAGCTCCGCGCCGCCGGCCACGACGTCACCGGCTTCTGGTACAATCCCAACGTGCACCCGTATTAGGAGCATCAGGGGCGGTTGAGCCTCTGGGAGAAAGTGCCATGAAGACAAGACCAAGGACGAGCAGGTGGGTTGTCCCCTTTCTCTCGCGAGCGGTGTTGTTGTTCGTTCTTGCTGGCTGCGTGTTCTCTGGGGCAATGACTTTGCTCAAATCCGTCGGCTCTGTTGGCTTCGACGCCCTCGACATTCTTGTGCAGGCGCTCGCTTTTGGTCTCGCGATGACACTGATCTTCGGCGGACACGCGTTCTTTGCGTTACGGAAGTTCGAGCCAGCCGAACGACGCGAGGCAATGAGGCCGCGTGCGGCGAGATCACTCATTGTGAACTTGGACGTCGGTCAAGCGTTTGTCATCGCGAAGGAAGCCCTGGAACACCTCGCGGGAAGGATCACCGTTGCGAGCAGCGAGACAGGCGAGCTCGTCGCTGACATGGCGAGGACTGGTGGCGGCGTTGTGACTCTGTCCCTCAAGCGGCTAAACGGCGATCGGACCGAAGTCACCGCTCGAAGCCGGTCGAAGAACCCTATCGCGATTAGTGACACAGGCATAAATCTCGGGAACGTGAAACGAGTGTGCGCAAGGCTCGCAGCGCTCGCCACTCAGCATCAAGCGTCCTTGTGATGAAGGTTCTCCTCCACATCTGCTGCGGCCCGTGTGCGGCGTTTCCCGTCGAGGAGCTCCGCGCCGCCGGCCACGACGTCACCGGCTTCTGGTACAACCCGAACGTCCACCCGTACCAGGAATATGAACGCCGGCTTGCCGCCGCCCGCGCCTACGCCGAGCAGGCCGGCCTGCACCTGATCGTCCACGACGAGTACGGCCTCGAGGAGTTCGTCCGCGCCGTCGCCTTCCGCGAGGCACAGCGCCACGCCATCTGCTACGACATGCGCCTGCGCCGCACGGCCGCCGTCGCCAGGAGCGGCCACTTCGACGCCTTCACCACGACCTTGCTCATCAGCCCCTACCAGCAGCACGACGCCATCCGCGCCATCGGCGAGCAGCTCGCCGCCGAGGTCGGCGTCGCGTTCCACTACGAGGACTTCCGACCCGGCTTCAAGCGCCACCACGAGCTCGCCGAGCGCTACGGCCTCTACCGCCAGCAGTACTGCGGCTGCATCTACAGCGAGCACGAACGCTTCGGCCCGAAACAGAAGAAAGGATCCGCACACCGATGACGCGCCCCCCATCCCACCTCCACACACGAATCCCCGCCCAGGCGTGGCTTATCCTCGTCCTGCTCGGCCTTGTCACCCTGCTCGGCTGCAACTGCGGCGGCTCAGGCGGCGCGGCGGGCCGAGGCGAGATCCGCGTCGCCCTGCTCCAGGGCGTGCCCGACGTCAGGATCGGCGGCTCGAAGCGCGTCACCATCCGCACCCAGCCCAGCGGCCGCACGATCTACGCCGGCACGCCGGGCGAAAGCGCCGTCCAGATCAACCACCACCCGCAGGGCGTCCTCGTGCGCAACCGGCGCTACGACGCCGAGCGCCTCGAGGCCCGCATCGAGGGCGGCGCCGGCATCGAGGTCAACGGCCGCCCCTACCGCGGCCGCGTCACCGTCCTGCGCAACCGCCACGACCTCACCGTCATCAACACCCTCTCGCTCGAGAACTACACCCGCGCCGTCGTGCCCGCCGAGATGATGCCGTCGGCGGACCCGGCCGCGCTCAAGGCCCAGGCCATCGTCGCGCGCTCGTTCGGCGCCTACCACGTCCGCCGCAACGGCACGCGCCCCTTCGACATCCCCGCCGGCCGCATCGTCTACAAGGGCATGGACCGCGAGGACCCGCGCACGAACAAGGCCGTGGACGCCACCCGAGGCACCGTGCTCACCTACCGCGGACAGCTGCTGCTGCCCTACTTCTCCTCATGCTGCGGTGGCCACACCGAATACGCCCACAACGTCTGGCCCGGCGAGCAGCGCACCACCCGGCCCGTCAAGTGCCCCTACTGCAAGGGCACACCCCATTACTCGTGGAGCGCCAGGCTCTCGGGCGACGAGCTCGGCCGCAAGCTCCGCTCGCTCGGCATCGCCAAGGTGCTCTCCATTCGCGTCGTCAAGCGCAGCCGCGCCGGCCGGCGCGTCGTCTCGCTGCGCGTCACGCACGCCGACGGCGCGACCATCGTGCCGCTCAACACCTTCCGGCTCCTCGTCGGCCCCGGCGTCATCCGCAGCGGCCTCTTCGATCTCGACGTCCAGGACGGCAAGTTCCTCTTCACCGGCCGCGGCTGGGGCCACGGCGTCGGCATGTGCCAGTGGGGCGCCAAGGCCATGGCCGACCAGGGCAAGTCCTACCGCGACATCCTCAACTTCTACTTCCCCCGCGCCCGCCTCAGCCGCCTCCGCCACTAGCAGGCAGCCGAGAAAAGGAGCCTCACCCGGATCGCACCGCCATGAGGGCCGGAGGCCCGACAGCGGGTAGCCTGGGGCGTCAGGGCCTGTTGAAAAACTCCGCCTTTGCTCTTCGCAGCCTTGCCCCGAAGCCTTGCCCCGAACCTTTGCCCCGAAGGGGCTCCATAGAATAGCCCAGGGTCAGCTTTGCCCCGAGCTCATCGAGGGGCAAAGCGCCACCCTGGGTACAGAGCCCGCAAGAAACCAGGCCATAGCCTGAAAGGCTTACATAGAAGGAGTTTTTCAACAGGCCCGTAAGCCCCAGGTTCACGACGAGAAAACACACAATCCGAGCCCCGGAGGGGCGGCAGAAGCATCTCCAAAACGGCCACGGCTTATGGGGGTTGACGAGCTTTTTCAGCAGCCTGCTACTGTGGTGCCTCTGACGCTCCTTTACCTCCGGCGATCCGAGCCATGCGTTTCCCTGCCGGCTTATGGTCATGAGGCATATAACTTGGAGTGTCCTGTGCCCGTGTAGCGCAGCAAC
>CAZJXV010000193.1:0-8510 GCA_964550015.1 uncultured Verrucomicrobiota bacterium | reverse complement strand
CGCGCGCATCAAGGAGGCGGAAATGGTCGCCGTCGCCGCCTTGGGGCGCAACGTATGCCCTCTTATCCTTGTTCCATTTGTACACGGCCTTTGTCTTGATCTGGCCGCCGCCTTCCGGACCAAGCTCGATATCAAAGACACCGTCCTGATCAGCGTCGGTCAGTCTGTAGGACCACTCTTTCTTGCCCCAATTGTAGAGCACGGCAAGGAGGGGCTCGGGCTTCCGACGCACGGCGGCGACGCGGAGGACATCGGCGCGGGAGAACGCTTTGACACTGTATGAGGCGTGATCGGCCCGCTCGACCACGCCGTCGCCGTTGATGTCCGCGATCATGCCAGGGGCCTCGAGGACGGTGCTGTGACCGAATGGCTGGATCATCTTGCCGTCGTGAGCAAACGCCGCGATCGCAGCCATCTCCCAGTTCTTGAAGAACGATCCTTCGATCGTGTCGAAAAGCTCTTGGGGATCGGCGATGTCATAGTCTTCATCCCGGAACAGAGATCTTTTGCTCAGAAATCCATACAGGACGAGGTAGATGGGAGGTTCGCCCTCGGCTTGCGGGCAGACCACGACTTCGGGATCGTAGTGCGATTCGAGGAAGGATTTGTAGCCGGCGTCTTCGTGCCGATTCGCGCGCCGCCAGAGCTCGTAGAAGGCCTCCGAGCACGTGCCGTTGTTGAGGAGGTTTTGAACAAGATCCGACCCGGACATCTGCCAGAATTCCTTGCTGGTCGCGGGCCCCGTCTCCGTGTCTGGGGTGTCGCCGAAGGCTGGCGCAGCGAGGGCACATACCACAATCAAGCAGGAGCAGAATACGCACCCAAACCTTGATGTGCTCGCGCTGCTGTGAGTACCTGGGGCATAGCTTCGGTGGTCCCTGCTCAAAGGCTCAGCTCGGCGCGCTATTCCTCCGGGAGCTGGTTGGCGGTGGGCAGTGCTCATGAGCAACCCCTCCTTGTGTAGGGTCTGCGTCTTCAGCAGAAGCGGCAGTCTTGAGGGTGGGAATCAGGTTGCGGCTCTGAGCGCGACGACTCGTATCTTGCGGCCCCTGTTTCCCCGTCTTCGCATTCACATCCTGTGTGCCTGGAGTCGCGCAGGCCCCCTGGAGATCGCCTCGGACGGACCGAAGCGGATAATATCCACGATCCAGCTTCCTTCGTGTTTATGGTACCCGCTGGGGTAACAATCGTCAACGTGTTTTTCACCACGGGAGAAGCGAGCGCGGCTACGGGTGTGTGGGCTGTGCGTGGCTGGGAGGAAATGGTGCCGGAGGGCGGGCTCGAACCGGGACGGGGTCTGCCCTCTCGGGGAGATCTTAGATTTCAGCTTGCGCGTTTCCCTGGTGGTCTCTGGGCAAATCGGCAGCGCGAATCTTGCAGGTCGGCTGCGACCGGGCCAGCCGTGGCTTCTCCTTATGGGCATGGGGGGTACCTTCTCTCTGGCCGCCGGGCCGGTCAGTAGTCCCATCTCAGCTTGATGCCGAGGCCTGGGCCGCGGTGGGTGCCGACGTCGCTCTCGACGGAGAGGTGGCGCGAGACCTGCTTTTCGACCGAGACGGTGGTGCTGCGGTCGGAGACGCCTTTCTTGACCTCGATGTACAGGTCGTCGCTGAGGTACTTGCCGGCGCTGACGGCCGTGCCGCCCTCGGCGCCGTCGGCTTCGGTGAGTTCGAGCCGGTCTATTTTCATGATCCTGCGCATGCGGCCGAGGAGGGCGAAGCCGTCGCCGCCCCTGGCGAGCGCGTCGGCGATCCGGGCGAGACGCAGCGCCTGGTAGGGTGTGAGGTGGCTGACGCTGCGGCCGAACAGGACCCGGGCGAGGACCTCGTCGGACGGCAGGGCCGGGACGGAGCTGAAGGCGATGGCGGGCTCGGTGACCGGGCCGGAGAGCGTAATGATGGCCGTGATGCCGCCGGTGGTCGTCTCGGCCTTGACGCTCAGGACGGGCACGGGCGGCGTTGCTCCGGCGAAGGAGATCGAGCCTTCGGTCAGCTTGAAGTGGCGGTCCACGAAGTCGAAGCGGCCGCGGACCAGCTCGAGGCGGCCGGTGATCACGGGTGCCGCGGAGTCTCCTGCGACGGTCAGTTCGCCCTCCCACTCGGAGTCGAGGCCGTGGCCGCGGACGAAGACGCGCTTGGGCAGCGCCACAGCCAGGTCGAGGCGAACGGGGCGCATGGGGGTGCGCGGTGCGGGCGGCGCAGGCGGCGCGGCTGGTGCCCCGGGCAGGTTGATCTCGGTGACCGCGAGCTCGGCCAGTTCGGGCAAGGCGCGTTCGGGCAGCCGCGCGTCAATCGGGCCCGTCTCGACGCGACCCGTCAGCAGCATGTCGGTTGCCGAGCCCGACAGGACGACGTCGCCGCCGGCTGCTCCGGTGAGGTAGTCGGTCGTGAGCAGGGCCATGTCGGCGAGGGCAAGTGTGATCTCGAACGGGAACTGCTTGTCGGGCAGGACGTCGAGCCAGCCCGCGGCGGAGATCGTGCCTTTGTGCCCGTCGGTGGCGCTCAACCGGCTCAAAACGAGGCGCGATTGGCTCGGCGCGATGTCGGCGGTGATGTCGTTGAGCACGGTGCCGGTGCGCAGGTTCTCGTAGGCGCCGTCGCGGATGCGCAGCCAGCCGGTGATGGCCGGCTCGGCGCTCGTGCCGGCGAGTGCGAGGTCGGCCGCGAAGCGGCCTTTGAGGCGTTGATCGCCGGTGAAGAGCGTGGAGAGCGCCTCTTCGAGCCGGACGTCGGCGAGCAAGGTGGCCTCCAGCAAGCGGTCGGGCGCGAGTTCCCAGGGCCACGTCCCGGCGCCGATGCGGAGCGTGCCCGAGGCCGTGCCCGCCGCGCTCGTGGCAGTGAACTCGGGGACGGCCAGGACGCCGTCGCGCAGGGCGATTGTGGCGGTGGCGTCGAGGTCGTCAACGAGGCTGCCGGTGTCTTTGATTCGATACGCGATGTCCTCGACGGTGAGCGAGCCGTTGAATTCCGGGGAGCGGTCCGGCGTGCGTGAGCCGTCGAGGGTGAGTGCGATCCGTCCCTTGAGGTCGTACTCGGCCGGGGCAAGGAGCGGTGCAAGGAACGGCGCGAGATCGGCGAGTTCGGCGCGGGCTGTGATGGTGCCGTCGAACGGCGCGTCGGGGTCGAATGTCCACGGCCGGGCGCCGAGAGTCACGGCAACACGGCCTGTGAGGTCGGTGCGGCCCGCGCGCGCGGCGAGGTTCTTGAGTGACAGGACGCCGTCCTTCATCTCGATCTCCACGGCGGCCTCGACGTCGGAGATGGCGGTGTCCGTTGCCGTGTCGGTGTATGCGCCCTGTTGCAGGCTCACGCGGCCGACGAGTTCCGGCGCGTCAAACGTGCCGCCGGCGCGGAGTGTGGTCGCCAGATGCCCGCGCACGCCGTATCGCTCGGGGAGGATGAGGGCGGAGAGCGGGCCGATGGGTGCGTCGGCCGTCAGCGTGGCCTCGAGCTGCCCGTCGGGCGGGAGGTTCAATGCGACGGGAGCGAGGGACAGGGTCAGGGGGAAGCGGAACCGGGTTTCGAGGGCGCCGTTGCCTTCGCCCTGAGTGAGGGACAGTTTCCCGCTGAACCGGCCGTCTTCGAGCCGGGCGTTCGCATACAGTGTTGCGGGGGCAAGATCGGCATAGGCCGGTGCCAGTGGTTTCAACTTCTCGATGGTGAGTTCGGTTTGTATGCGCGGCGCGGATGGCGGGCCGCCGAGATCGAGCCGCAGCGAGGCGAGGCCCTCCGTCTCGGGCACGCCGATCGGGCCGAGCAGCCGAAGCGGGAGGCCCGTGACCTCGACGAGGGCGGACAGCTCGTCATCGCTCATGCGGCCCGAGACGACGACGCGGCCGTCGCCGAGCATGATGTCCATGTCGCTGAGGGCGTACTCGGGACCGATCCAGGTGATGGCGGCGGGACGCTGAAGTTGGACCGGGATCGTCGCGTAGGTGCCCTCGAGCTGCTGGAGCTCGACGGGGCCGTCGAACCGGCCGGCGGCGCGCGCTTCGATGTCGAAGGGCTCGCGGTAGCGGCCTGTCGAGCGGACCGAGGCCTTGAGCGATTCCCGGTCGCCTTCGGCGTGGACCTCGAGCGTGGCGACCTCGAGGTCCTCGACGTGGAAGTCGCTCGCATGGACGCGCGCGCTGCCGCGCGGCTTGCCGAACAGGTCCGTGAGTCGCGCCCGGATCGTGGCCTCGCTGCACTGGCCGAAGCGGCCCGCGAGGTCCTTGACCCGGGCGTCGAGCTCGACGTCCTGGACACCGGCCGAGGGGCGGAGCGTCGCGCGGAACGTGGCGCTGCCGTCGAGGTCCTCGGCCCCGAGCGACGCCAGGGAGGCGAGACGGGGCACGTCGCCGAGCAACTCGCCCTCGAGCAAGCCGGTCGTGATGTCCACTGCGACGTGGCCCGTGACATGGCCGCCCGCGCCCTGGGCCGTGATGCGCGACGCGGACAGGCGGCCCGCGTCGAGCGCGAAGTCGGCCGTGGCGTTGAGGGGGTGTTCTTCGTGGCGCGCCATAAGGCGTACGGTTCCGTGCATGCGCGGGTTCGAGAGCTGCAGGTTGACGGGGCCGGGTTGGAGATCGAGGAGGAAGGTTGAGGCGATGTCGGCCAGCTCGGATGCGGTGGCCTGGAGCTCGGCCTTCCACGCGGTCAGCGGGCCGGCGCCGCGCAGGAAGACGTTGACGTCGCCGGGCTCAGGCAATCCGGCGAGGCGGCCCAGGACACGGCCGTCGGGCTCATGAACGGAAATCGTAAGCGACAGCTCGGCCGGCTCGTCGTGGAGAGTGGCTGAGATGTCGGCGTAGGCGTCGGCATCCGTCCGCTCGATGCGCCACGTCGTTGCGGCGCGTTCCATGGGGCGGCGTGCGGACACGCTCCCGGCGACGTGCAGGACGGTCCTCTCGCCGGCGAGGGCGGGACCGAGGGTGAGCTGCTTGATCTCGGTTTTGCCGACGACGATGGAGGGGATCATTTCGCGCCAGGGCGGGCGGGGACGTTGCGGCGGCCGCCTGGGCATCGGCGGGACGCGTTCGAGGGTGACGGCCGAGCTTGTGATCTCGTGGACGACGATGTGGCCGCGGACCAGGGCGAGCGGCGCCCAGCGGACGTGGAGGTCGTCGAGCTGGAGCCAGACGCCGTCCGTGTCTTCGAAGCGTACGTCGTCGAGGACAACAGAGAACGGCACGGTGCCGCGCAGCGACTTGATGCGAACCTCCGAGCCGGTCATCTTGCCGAGGGCGCGTTCGACGGCGGAGGCGATGCGGCGCTTGGCCCACGGGGTTTGGGCGACGAGGAACAAGACGGCCACGAGCAGCACGAGGACGCCACAGCCAACGGCCAGCCGCCTGGCCCATCGCCGGATCCTGTTTCTTGCTTTCCCCATGCGTCCTCGGTACGGGGCCCCGTTCCGGATTCAGAACGACTGCCCCAGGCTCACGTAGATTTGGAACGTGTCGTCGATGCCGTCGCGCCGGTCGAGAGGGAACCCGAGGTCGAAGCGGATCGGGCCGATCGGCGTTGCGTAGCGCACCCCGATGCCGGCCGCCCAGAAGAGCTCGCCGAACGGATCGGGTGTGGAGTCGGTGAAGGCGTTGCCGGCGTCGAGGAAGGGCACGAGGCCGACGGCCTGGGAAATTTGGATACGCAGCTCCACGGACAGCTCGAACAGGGACTTGCCGCCGATGGGATCTGTGCCGTCGAGGGGCGATACGGTCTGGTAGGCGTAGCCCCGGACGGAGCCGCCGCCGCCGGCGTAGAACCGCTCGTCGGCGGGGATGTCGTCGCGTTCCCCGCCGGCGACAGACCCGGCGGCCACACGTCCGGCCAGGACGATCGAGGGCCCTGTTGATAACGGGACATAACGGGCATACTGGATTCGGCCTTTGACGAAGCCGAGGTCGGCCGAGCGCAGGTCGTAGAATGGGGCGATCTGCACGCCGAGCCTGCCGCCGCGGCTGGGTGAGAGCCAATCGTCGCTCGTGTCCCAATCGAATGTAGCCGGCACGGAGACAAGGCTGAAAAACTCCTTCTGACCGAGCTGTTCCACTTCGCTGTACTTGTATGCGAGGCCGGCGCCCACCGACATGCCTTCGGCCACCACGCGTTTGACGATGGCTGAGGCCCCGATATTCCGGCTGGTGTAGGCGTCGGGCTTGTCTTCGGCCAGGCGCAGGTTCAGGACCAGGGTTTGGTCGCGGCGCCGGAAGTGTGGTCGGCGGAATTCTGCTTCCGCCGCGGCGGTGATTTCGGAGACGGCGGCCGAGAGGCTCAGCCGCTCGGCGTGCCCGCGCAGGTTCCTGTGCTGCCATGAGGCGTTGAGGCCGAGCCCTTCGTCTGTTCGGTAACTGACGCCGAGCCCGACGGTCCGGTGGCGACGCTCTGCGAGGTGGATTTCAATGGGGACACGGCCGCGCTCGTCGAGCGCGTCGGCGGGGGCGACCTGAACGATGGCGAACAGGGGGGTGGCGATCAACCGGGCCTGCGCCCGGGCCAGGAGGTCGCCGTCGAAGCGTTCGCCGGCCTGCCAGGGGACCTCGTTGCGAACGACGCTCTCGCGCACGGAGGTCAAGCCGGTGATCGTGAGCTCGCCAAAGGTGGCCACCGGGCCCGGCTCGACGACGAGGCGGACGGTCAGCGAATGGGTCGCGTGATCCACAACGACGCTGCGGTCGGCGACGGTCGGGTACGGATGGCCTCGTTGCCTGAACCACCGGAGCAGCTTCTTCTGCGAGGAGAGAACGGCGGCCGCTCTCGCCCGGTCGCCCGGGACCAGGCCGATCTCCTGCGGTTCGGCTGGTCCGACCTTGTGGCCTTCGGGTGTCTCGATCGTGGCGGCCGAGAGGAGATAGGGCGGGCCGGGGGCGACCCGGAACACCACGAGGACGGGAACGGCGTCGAGATCGAGCTCGTAGGCGATGGTTGATGCATAGTAGCCGTGTGCTTTCATGACCTGTGCGAGGCGCTCGCGGTCGCGGTCGGCCCGCATCCGGAGCGCGGGCCCGACCACGGGCGCACGTTGCCTGAGCTGGACGCAGTCCGAGGCGGCTTTGAGCGCCTGGCGCAGGCGTTTGTCGGGGACGCCTTCGAACCTCACGCGGTACTCGCCGGGACCCGCGAACGCGTGGGACGGATGCGCAAGAAGCGCGAGCCCGAGGAGGAGCCACGCGAGCGCGGGCCGAATGCGCCGGACCGCCCCGATGAGCGCGGCGACCGGGCGCGCGCGGGATACGTGTCGGTGGCTTGTCGAGAACGTGCTCAAGGGATTCTCCTGCTTTCCGGGAGGTACCGGACGCTGCACCGTCTTGCGGACCGCGGCACCTCGCGGTGGGGGCGGTGCGCCGGGCCTGTGGCCGGCCTTCCGCCCGTCGCATTCCAGAGAGATTCGGCCGCCCTATGTATCTTACCACAGGCTGAGAAAAACCCCAGGGTCGAATGGCGGTGTGCGTCAGTCCTTCATGGACCGGACTGCCTCTAGGTACGCGCGTCCGGCGGGTAGTATCTGGTACCGTACCCTGTCCCCTCTGGCGTCTATCCGTCTGACCAGCTCTGGGATGTCTCTCAGAACCCAGTTCACATGTCTAGCGCTTATGCGTTCCACGTGTTCTGAGTCAGCCGGAGGGGTTTCCCGTTCAGTCCACTCGGCAATCTGCGGACACGAGACCGGCCCATCGAAGTGCTCCAACGCTCGCAGGCAGCGAAAGACGCGCGTCTCCTGCAGTCTGCTTACTTGCGGCTTCACGTCCGATACGCCTGGCACCTTGCTGTACTGACGCCTAATCACCGCATCTATCTGCGCATGGAAGTCGCTCATCGTGCCTTCGTTTTCGATCCTCACGTTGGCGAGATCGCAGGCAACAGGCAAGAGCCCAAACGCCCACTGCCGCCTATCGTGTTCCTGGAAGTCACGCAGTGTCTGTATCTCATCGAGGCGACCGCGCGCCAAATGCCTCTCAAAGCGCGTCCGCTCACTTGCGTCGATGAATACGACCTTGCAGTCCGGGAGATGGCTTCTTGTGTACTGCACCTCCTCGATGGTCCTGAAGCCGGTTACGACCGTGTCGTGCGCGGGGTCGTACATCCCTACTATCTCGCGAGCGACTATGTCCGGGCCTTGGCGCTCAAGGACCTCTTTTGCGAGGTAGAATGCATTGGGGGCCGTGATGCCGTCCCTCTCAGCGATCATTCGGAGAATGCTACTTGCTTCGATGAAGCGGTATGAGTGATGAGAGGTCGCATACTGCCCCAAGGTCGTCTTCCCGGCACACATCTTGCCTATCACCAGGTAGAGCGATCCAAACAGGCTTGGCCCATCTGTCTCTTTTCTGAGGCGCCTTACAGAATAAGAAGTGCCGCTCAGGTTCAGTATGGCAGCGTATTCCTCCAGTCTATCAATGAGCTTGAGGAAGGCTCTCACGCGGAAATCATGCTCGATGGACTCCTCAAAAGACATCTCACCCAGGCGCTTCGATGCTCCCGCAGGCACAAACCAGCCATTGAAGGTGTCTGGAGTTAGCCATGGCCACT
>CAZJXV010000192.1:0-8518 GCA_964550015.1 uncultured Verrucomicrobiota bacterium | reverse complement strand
GTACGCTCAAGGAAAAGAAAGTCGGCAAGTACTCAACGTGGACGACGACGTACCGCATCAGGCGGCCGGGGGACTACGTGTTCTACGTCGAGCCCGAGCCGCGCTGGAGGCCACCGGGGGATTGTTTCGTCATCTTCTACACGAAGGTGGTTGTGAACGCGCTGGGCCTCGAGGAGGGCTGGGACACCGAGCTTGGTCTGGAGACCGAGATCGTGCCGCTTGTGCGGCCGTACGGGCTGTGGGCTGGCAACGTGTTCCGCGGTATTGTGAAGCGTGACGGCGAGCCGGTGCCGTTCGCGGAGATCAAGGTCGAGTACTACAACGAGCCGGGCGCGAAGGCGGTCGAGCCGCCGACGAAAGCACACATGACACAGGTAAGCAAGGCCAACAAGGACGGCGAGTTCTCCTACGCGATGCCGAAGGCGGGCTGGTGGGGCTTCGCGGCGCTGAGCGAGGCGGACTACACGCTCAAGACCAAGGACGGCGAGGACAAGAGTGTCCAGCTTCGCGCGCTTATCTGGGTGCACACTGACGAAATGAAGTAGGCTTCGGCATGCATATTTCCGAGGGAGCGCTTAGTGCGCCGGTGCTTGCCGCAGGCGCCGTGCTCACCGTTGCCGGCACCGCGGTCGGGCTTCGCGGTCTGGACGCGGAGAAGATGCCACGTGTGGGCGTGATGGCGGCGACGTTTTTCGTGGCGTCGCTGGTGCACGTGCCGATCGGGCCGTCGTCGGAGCACCTCATCTTGAACGGGCTCGCGGGGCTGGTGTTAGGGTGGGCCGTGTTCCCGGCGCTGCTGGTGGCGTTGTTCCTGCAGGCGGTGCTTTTCCAGTTCGGCGGCCTGACGACGCTGGGGGTCAACACGTTTACCATGGCGTTCCCGGGCCTGCTCTGTTATCTGCTTTTCGGACGACTGGTGAATCGCGGTCCCGCGGTGAGCGCGGCTGCGGCCTTTGGCACCGGGGCGCTCGCGGTGTTGTTGTCGGGCGTGCTTGTGGCGGTGGCGCTGTTTCTGACGGGCAAGGCGTTCACGGGGGCGGCGGCCACGATCGTCGTCGCCCACGTGCCGGTGATGGTGGCCGAAGGGGTGCTCTGTGTGCTGTGCGTGGGCTTCCTGAAAAAGGTCAAGCCGGGCATGCTGCCGCGGATGAGGACGCAGGAGGTGTCCGATGACGGGTAGGCGGGGGCTGCTCTCGATTGCGCCGGTGCTGGTGGCGGTCGCGGCGGCGCTGGCGCCGTCGGTGGCGGGTGCCCACCGGCTCAATGTGTTCGCCTACCTCGAGGGCAGCGAGGTAAAAGTCGAGGCGTACTTCAGCGACGGGGCGAAGGCGAAACGGTCTGACCTGAAGGTGTACGATGCCGACGACACGCTGTTGATCAAGAACAAGACGGACGCGAGGGGCGAGTTCGCGTTCGGGCTGCCGGCGACTGAGGGCGACCTGCTGATTGTCGTCACGGCGGGCGAGGAGCATGTTGGCAAGTATACGCTCAAGGCCGAGGAGTTCGAGGGCGTGGCCGGCGTCGAGTACCCTGGGATTGCTGAGGCAGAGGGCGAATCGGGCGGTGAGGCCCCCGGCGACATCGGGAAGGCGCTGGCGCGGATCGAGGCCACGTTGCGCACCATGCAGCGCCAGCTCGCGGAGCTAAGGAAGCCGCGGGCCGGGGTGTCGCTGGAAAGCGTCATGGCGGGGATCGGCTTCATCGTCGGGCTCACGGGCGTGGCGATGTTCTTCATGGCCAGGCACGCGACAAGGAAGTAGGGTCCTGCCGCGTTGCGGCTCGCATCGCTGTGGGCAAAGGTTCGGTTTGTATGGTGCTTCAGGAGCCGTTTGCGGGCGGGGCGTCGGTGTTTCACCGGCTGGATGCGCGCGCCAAGTTTATCGCGGCGCTGGTGTATTCCGTGGTCGTTGCCGTGGCCGGCGATTGCCGCGTGCTGGCGTTGGCGGTCGTGTTCTCGGCGGGGTTGCTCGCCGCGTCGCGGCTCGATGCGGGGCGTCTTGCGCGCCGGCTCGTGGTGGTCAATGCGTTCGTGGCGTTCCTGTGGTTGTTCTTGCCGTGGTCGGTTCCGGGGCGTCAGGTGGCCTCGTTGGGCCCGATTGCGGTGACGCACGAGGGGCTGATGCTGGCGCTGCGTTTGACGCTCCGGTGCAACGCGATCGTGGGTGCGTGTATCGCGCTGCTGGGCACGTCGCGGATGGTTGATCTGGCGCACGGGTTGCGCGCGCTCAAGGTGCCGGCGAAGCTCGTCGTTGTGCTTTTTTTCTGTGTCCGCTACGTCCAGGTGATTCACGGCGAGTATCACCGCCTTGTCGATGCCATGAAGATACGCGGGTTCCGGCCGCGGACAAACGGGCACACGTACCGGACGTACGCGAACCTTGTCGGGATGCTGCTGGTGCGGAGCCATGACCGGGCCGCGCGCATTTACGAGGCGATGCTCTGCCGCGGGTTCACGGGGCGGTTCCCGGGTCTTGGCGGGGGGCACCTTCGCAGGCGAGACGTGGCTGCCGCGGCCGGGATCGTTGTGTTCACGTTGCTGCTTGTGGGGCTTGAATGGATGGCGACAACACGCTGATTGCGCTCGAGGAGATCCGGTTCGGCTATCCGGGCCGTCCGGAGCTGTTCTCGGGCCTGGAGTTCCGCGTGCGGCGGGGCGACCGGCTGGGCCTGCTCGGCGCGAACGGCAGCGGCAAGACGACGTTGTTCCATCTGGTCGTCGGATTGCAGCGGCCGAGGGCGGGCCGGATCCGGGCATTCGGCCGCGAGGTGGTCAAGCCGTCGGACTTCGGCGCGGTGCGGCGCGAGGTGGGGTTCCTGTTCCAGGATTCGGAGGACCAGCTCTTCTCGCCGACGGTGCGCGAGGACGTGGCGTTCGGGCCGCTCAACCTGGGGCGGTCGAAAGTGGACGCCTTGCGCATTGTTGACGAGACGCTGGACTGGCTGGGACTGACGGGCTACGCGGAGCGAATCAGCTACGACCTCTCGGGCGGGGAGCGGCGGCTGGTGGCGCTGGCGACGGTGCTCGCGATGAAGCCGCAGGTCTTGCTGCTCGACGAGCCGGCGAGCGGTCTCGACCCGAAGGCGAGGGCGGAATTGATCGAGCTGCTCGCGCGCATTGGCGGCACGCAGGTGATCAGCTCTCACGACCTGGAGTTCGTGCGCGCCACGTGCCTACGCGTCATGGTCATGGATGCGGGCAGGCTCATCGCCGAGGGGCCGACGGACGAGATCCTCGGTGACGCCGAACTGATGCTTCGGCACGGCCTCGAGGTGCCATACTCGCTGGGCGGGCACCCCGGCGTCGCACACGATCACCGGCACGGGGCGGGCCGGAGCCACGGTCACGGCCACGACGCGACGCACGACACGGATCAGCATCGGTGACACCCGCGACAGGCGGCCTGGTTTTTGTTCGTTCGCCCCAGAGACGGTGGAGGGCGCCCAAGGAGAGAGCGGACTGGCCGCGTGTTCCGGGCGTCGTCTCAATTTGTGTCTCAGTTCGGTGAATTGACCTTGCGGGGGATGGTGGTGAGTGCTAAGGGGTTGGGGGGTCGGTTCTGCTTTTCTTGTGTGGCAGGGTTTTCGAGGCTGGTTTGTTGGGGCTTCCGGATTGGAGCCCGCGCGACACGCGCGTGCTGATGAGCGTGCAAGTAAAGGAGAGCGGCGTGAAGCCTCGTTTCATCGCGTGTGCAATGGCTCTGGCGCTCGTGTGTGTATGCGGGCCGGCGCGGGCGCACCTCTTCGGCTATCACGCGATAGACCACGATATCCTGGTCACGGTCAATCCGGACGGAGTGGCGCTGGAGATGGTGGTCCTGCCTGCGGAGATCCCGACGGCTTCCATCCTGGCGACGGCGGACAGGAATCACGACGGTGAGCTCGGCGAGGCGGAATCGCAGGACCTTGTCGTGGGTTACGAGCAGAGCCTGCGCGACGACCTGCGTGTGACGCTGAACGGCAGGCGGGCCGGGCTCGAGTTCGAATGGGGCAAAGCGTCAGTGATCGCGCAGGTCTCGCCGATGCCGCAGTTGCAGATGGTGTTCCATTTCAAGACCGTCGCGGTGAGTCCGAGCGCGGGCCGAAACGAGCTGCACGTGCGCAACCTGTGCCACATCGCAGCGCCGGGGACGCGATGGCTGCGGTTCGTGACGCACGACACGGCACGGGTCAAACTCGGGAAGGTCACGAAGGTTGACTCGCGAGACCCCGGACTCTATTCGAGTGCGCGCGGGGAGCTGCCGCCGGACTACCGTGAGGCGACGGTGGTTTTCGATCTCGTGGGCGAGGAAGTGCCCTCGGTGAGCGAACCGGTCGCTGCCGAGGCGGATGGGCCGGCGGCGCCGGCCCCGGGCGCAACGAAGCCGTCGAGCAAGCTTCTCGAGCTCTTGGGCAACGTCGCCCAGGATCACGGTGCGGCGGTGCTGATCGTGGCGCTCGGGTTGGCATTCGTCTACGGGATGCTGCACGCGGCGCAGCCCGGGCACGGCAAGACGCTGGTGGCGGCGTACCTTGTGGGCAGCCACGGCAAGATCCGGCACGCGGTGCTGCTGGGTCTTATCGTGACGGTGACGCATACGTTTAGCGTGTACGTTATCGCCGTGTTTGTGATGCTGGGCGTGAAGGGTGCTGAGGACGTCGCGGTGATCTTGTGGCTGAAGTTCGCCTCGGGCGTCGGGATCGCGGCGATCGGGGCGTGGATGCTCACGTCGGTGTTGCGCCGGGGAGGGATACCGCACGTCCACATCGGCGGCGGTCACCACCATCCCCACGATCACTCTCACGACCATCCTCACGACCATTCTCACGACCACTCTCACGATCATTCTCATGACCATTCTCACGACCACTCCCATGATCACTCGCACGATCACTCTCACGATCATTCTCACGAGCATTCCCCCGACCATACGCACGAACATGGTCACGATCACGCGCACGTGCATCCGGCCGACCATGATCACGAGCACGACGGCCGGGAGCAGGCGGTTGAGCCACCGAGTCTCGGGCGGCTGTTTGCGCTCGGGATCACGGGTGGCCTGGTGCCGTGTCCGGACGGGATCGCGATGATCCTGGCGGCGGGTTTCACCGGCGTGATTACGTTCGGCATTTTGCTGCTGGTGAGCTTCAGTTTGGGATTGGCGACGACGCTCGTGACGATCGGCATTCTGGTTGTGCGTGGCTCGAAGCTCATCACGCGGCGGCTCAAGGCACCGGGGCGGCTTTTCCGGTGGGCCTCGATCATCTCCTCGAGCATCATCTGTCTCATCGGCCTCGGTATGGTTTATGTCGCGGCCAAGCTCATGAACTGGCTGTAGCGGGCGGGCGGCCGACCGACGACGGGCGTTCTTGTTTCCTGTACCGGAAGATGTTATAGGTTTGCCGTGCATCGGGCCGGCGTGCTGCCGACCTGGGGCAGGCTTCATTGTGGCGTGTCATGGGGAGATCGGGTGTCATGAGGAAGCGCTCACACCAGTTCCTGCTCGTCGGGATGCTGGCCGGGATGGTGGCCGGGGCGTTGGCGGGCTGGTTCATGGGCACGGAGGCCGTGACCTGGTTCGGGTGGATGGGCGAGTTCTTCCTCCGCTGCCTCAAGATGCTCATCGTGCCGCTGATCCTTTTCTCGATGATTACCGGCGTCGCTTCGCTCGGCGATGTGCGGCGGCTTGGGCGGCCGGGCATGACGACGATCGCGTATTACCTCTCGACGACGGCGCTGGCCGTGCTGCTGGGCATCATCCTGGTGAACCTCATCCAGCCCGGGGTCTCCTACGAGCGGCCGGAGCTGACGGCCGAGGAGCAGGCCAAGGTCGAGCGACTCGAGCAGGAACGCGGGGAGAAGAGCTTTGCCGAGTCGCTGCAGGACATGGCGCTCACGCTCGTGACGCCGAACCTGATCGAGGCGATGGCGGCGGGCAACAACCTGCCGTTGATCGTGTTCGCCATCATCTTCGGGGCGATCCTCACGACGCTCGGTGAGCCCGGATTGCGGGCGACGCGGGTGATCGAGACGCTCAACGACGCGACGATCAAGTTCATCCGGCTCGTGATCCTGCTGGCGCCGCTCGGGATTTTCGGCCTCGTGGCGGCGAAGCTGGGGGCGACGGGCGGCGGCGCGGCATTCTGGGGGAAGATCAAGCAGGTGGGGACGTATGCGCTCACCGTCATTATCGGGCTTGTCATCCACGGCGTGATCGTGCTGCCGCTGGTGCTGCGGCTGCTGACGCGGCGGAACCCGCTGCGCTATGGCGGACACATGGCGCGGGCGCTCACGACGGCGTTTTCGACCGGTTCGAGTGCGGCCACGCTGCCGGTGACGATGGAGAACGTGGAGATGGGCGCGGGCGTCAGCAAGCGATCGAGCCGGTTCGTGCTGCCGTTGGGCGCGACGGTGAACATGGACGGCACGGCGCTGTACGAGGCGGTGGCCGTGATCTTCATCGCGCAATCGTACGGCATCGCGTTGACGCCCGTGCAGATGTTTATCGTGTTCCTGACGGCGACGCTGGCCGCGATCGGCGCGGCGGCGATCCCGGAGGCGGGACTGGTGACCATGGTGCTGGTGCTCACGTCGGTCGGGCTGCCGGTCGAGGGGATCGGACTGATCCTGGCGGTGGACTGGTTCCTGGACCGGTGCCGGACGACGGTCAACGTGTGGGGCGACGCGGTGGGCGCGGCGGTCGTTGACCGGCTCGGCTTCAAGGGGCTGCCTCCCGCGCCCGGCCCTCCCAGGGCCTGAGAGTTCCCGCCTCAAGTAGCGGTGGGCCAGGGGGTTCCTTCCACGGTCCCGGCACAGATGTCGATCCTCAGGTCCACCTTGTTTAGTGCTTGACAAGCAGTCAGTTGTGTGTTATCGTATGGCTTTGGGTATTGGGGAAAGTATCCATGGCGAACCAGGAGCACAAGACTGTGCGTGCGAGAAATGTGGTGAGGCTCCTGTCTGCGGCGCTCTTGCTGTCGGTGGCGTCGGTCCATTCTCCGAGGGGGTTGGCGGCGACCTCGTGGAAGTTCATCGTCACGGGCGACAGCCGAGGCAGCGACAACGGCGTCAATACGCCCATTCTGACCGAAATCGCGGCCGAGATCGTGAACCAGGGCGCCGAGTTCGTGGTGTTTCCCGGCGACCTGGTGAACGGCTACACCACCCCGGCCATCCTGGAGAGCCAGCTTACGCACTGGCGGAACATCATGCAGCCCGTGTACGACGCCGGCATCGGCGTCTATGCCGTTCGCGGCAACCACGACCTGGGCAGTGAAGCCGCGTGGAACAACGTGTTTTCGGGCGCGTACGCGCTGCCGGGTAATGGCCCCGCCGGTGAGGAGAACTTCACGTACTCGGTTGCCCACCGGAATGCGCTGGTGCTCGGACTCGATCAGTATTTCGCCACGCACCGGGTGAACCAGTCGTGGGTGGACGCACAATTGGCGGCGAATACGCTCCCGCATGTCTTCACCTTCGGCCACGAACCGGCGTTCCAGGCGCAGCACACGGACTGCCTTGACGACTACGTCGCGAACCGCGATGCGTTCTGGGCGAGTCTCGGGGACGCGGGCGGGCGGACGTACTTCGCGGGGCACGACCACTTCTACGACCACGCGCGCGTCAATGACGGGGACGGCGACCCGGACAACGACCTTCATCAGTATATCGTGGGTACGGCCGGGGCGCCGCTGCGCGACTGGTCGCCGCCATACAACGGCGCCAACAGCGGCATGAGCGTGGAGCAGCAATATCACGCCAAGCAGTATGGCTACGTGCTGGTTGAGATTGACGGCCTCGACGTGACCCTGACCTGGATGGAACGCACCGGCGCGGGCATCTACACGGCCCGAGAGGCCTGGAGCTACACGGCAGTACCCGAGCCGAGCACGCTGCTGACCATTGCGATCGCCGGCGCCCCGCTCGTGCTCTTGCGACGAAGGACCAGGTAGGACCGGCGCCGCGGATCCGCACACCATTCAGTTCCTGACTCTTCCCGCCTCGCCGTTTCGGGCGCACGTGTCAGAAAGGGTCTTGACTTTCCGCCGCATATGTGCTATAGTATGCACGTATTGGGTATCGGTCAGAAAACAACGCAACGGACGGGGGATTCCCTCGCGGCTTGTGCCGGGCCGAACCACGCGCTGTGCTTGCGCGTTCTGCGACTGAAGCGCGTCGGTGCCTGCCCGGCGGCACGCACGACATCTGGTCCCACGCATCCGGGAAGGTATAACGGATGAAATGGGTTCTCTTTTTCTTCGTGCTCTGGGTTCTCGCCATCATCTTGCTCTCCAGCGGCGGGTTTTGAGCGGCAGCCGGTGATAAGGCACCTGCGCACGGTGGGTGATTGGATCCCGGCGACGTTCGAGCTTGGCCGTGGGGTTGAGGCCAGCCTCGCAATTCCCTCTTAGCGACACGCCCCTCCGAGCTATAAGTGTTTATAGTGGAAAGTCTCTCTTGACATTTCGCGGTTCTTATGGTATAATGAATTCACAGTTGGTCGTTGTGCCGACAACGAAGAGGATGAGGGATTCGGTCCGG
>CAZJXV010000191.1:0-8545 GCA_964550015.1 uncultured Verrucomicrobiota bacterium | reverse complement strand
GCACGGTGGGCGCGGGCACGACGGTGGAGGTCATCGAGTAGGCATGCCGCGCGAGGCGCAGCAGCCTCTGCACGACGATTAGAGAGACGATGGCATAGAGAGAGGACGGCACTTGGAAGGGCAACAGATTCGGATACGGCTCAAGGCGTTCGATCATCGGATCCTTGACCACTGGGCCGAGCAGATCGTCGAGACGGCCAAGCGCACGGGCGCGTCGGTGGCGGGGCCGATCCCGATGCCGACACGCAAGGAGCGCTACACGGTGCTGCGTTCGCCGCACGTGGACAAGAAGTCGCGGGAGCAGTTCGAGATCCGTACGCACAAGCGGCTGCTCGACATCGTGAACCCGACGGCGAAGACGGTGGACGAGCTGAAGAAGCTCAACCTGCCGGGCGGGGTGCACATCAGCGTGAAGCTGCAGTAGTCGGGTATTCGGTGTTGACGCGAGGGAGCCGGTTGGCATATAAAGTAAGTTTTTCGTCTCTCGGGCCGCCGGGGTGGCGGGGCCGGGAGGTGTGCGGAGTATAAGGTTATGGCGCTGAGCCTATTAGCACGAAAGCTCGGGATGGTGCAGCTCTTTGATGAGCATGGCGACGCCGTCGGGGTGACGGTGGTCGAGGCGGGCCCGTGTGTGGTCACGCAGGTGAAGACGACGGAGACCGACGGGTACGAGGCGATCCAGCTCGGGTTTGTCGAGAAGAAGGAGCGCGTGACGAGCAAGCCGATGCGCGGCCATTTCAAGAAGGCGGGTGTGACGCCCAAGCGCGTGGTGCGCGAGAGCCGGGTGGAGGACGCGAGTGCGTACTCGGTGGGCCAGGAGCTGCGCGTCGGGGAGCTGTTTGAGGCGGGCGATTTCGTTGACGTGCAGGGGGTCTCGAAGGGCCGCGGTTTCGCGGGCGGGATCAAGCGGCACGGGATGCGTCGCTCGCCGGAGAGCCACGGCGGCCGGACCCAGCGCCAGCACGGCTCGACGGGGCAGTCGGCGACGCCGTCGCGTGTGATCAAGGGCACGCGGATGCCGGGGCACATGGGGCACCGGACGGTGACGGTGCAGAGCCTGCGCGTGGTGGCCGTGCGGCCCGAGGAGAACCAGCTCCTGATCGAGGGGGCGGTGCCGGGCCCGACGGCGGGGATCGTCGCCGTGCGCAAGGCGCTCAAGAGGCGTTCGCCGGACCGGCCGGCGAAGGATTCGGCCAAGGAGTCGGCGAAAGATTCGGCGAAAGGTTCGTAGGAAGAGAAGCGTGGCACAGGTGCCGGTGTACAACGAGAAGGGCAAGGCGGTCGGGACGGCGACCATTGCGGAGCGGATTGCGGCCCGGGCACCCCATCCGCAGTTGATGCGCGACTACGTGGTGGCGGCGCAGGCGAACCAGCGCCAGTGGTCGGCCAACACGCGTGACCGGAGCCAGGTCTCGGGCTCGACGGCCAAGCCGTGGCGCCAGAAGGGGACGGGCCGGGCCCGGGCGGGCTCGCTCAAGTCGCCGATTTTCCGCGGGGGCGGCGCCACGCACGGGCCGAAGCCGAAGGGCAAGAGCGTGCGTGTGGGCTTGTCGAAGAAGGTGAAGCGGTTGGCGCTGGAGACGGCGCTGGCGGAGAAGGTGCGCGCGGAGAAGCTCGTGGTGCTGGAGAAGCTGGAGATCGGCGAGCCGCGCACTCGGCTGATGGCGAAGCTGCTGGCGTCGCTCAAGCTCGACGGCACGGTGTTGCTGGTGGTGGCGGACGTCGACGAGAACGTGCGCCTGTCGGCACGCAACCTCGCGGATGTGTCGCTCAAGCCGGCCCGGAACGTGAGTGCGATGGACGTGCTGCGGGCGGGCACGGTGGTGGTGACGCGTGAGGGCCTCGAACCGATGGGGCTTGCGGGTGAGGGCGCCGCGGACGGCGGTGAGGGCGCCCCGGAGGGCGGCCCGGAGGCCGAGGGAGGCGCGTCGTGAGGAAGAGCGAGTTTACGATCGTGCGCGAGCCGCTGTTGAGCGAGAAGGGCTCGGACCTCGGCGAGAAGCAGAACCAGTATTTTTTCAAGGTGGCGCTCGAGGCGAACAAGATCGAGATCAAGCGCGCGATCGAGCGGCTCTACAAGGTGAAGGTGGCCAACGTCAACACGATGCGGATGCGCGGCAAGCGCAAGGAGCTGCGGCGCAAGGTGGGCTACACGCCGGCGTGGAAGAAGGCGGTGGTGACGCTCAAGGAAGGCCACACGATTGAGTTTGTCTAGGATCAGGGGCTGAGTGCGATGGCCGTGAGAAAACATAAGCCGGTGACGCCGTCGTCGCGGACGACGGTGACGCTCGACTCGAAGGCGGTGGCACGCAAGCGGCCGGAGAAGGCGTTGACCGAGCCGCTCAAGCGCACGGGCGGGCGCAACTCGAACGGGCGGATCACGCTGCGATTTCGCGGCGGGGGCCACAAGCGCCTGTACCGTCGGATCGACTTCCGGCGCACCAAGGACGGAATGGCCGCGGTGGTCGAGGCGATCGAGTACGATCCGAACCGCTCGGCGAACATCGCGCTTGTGAAGTACGAGGACGGGGAGAAGCGATACATCGTGGCGCCGCAGGGGTTGTCGGCGGGCGACACGGTGGAGAGCGGCGAGTCGGTGGAGCTCAAGGTGGGCAACTGCATGCCGCTCAAGGCGATTCCACTGGGCACCACGGTGCACAACGTCGAGCTCAGGGCGGGGCATGGCGCCAAGCTGGTGCGCAGCGCAGGGCTCGGGGCGGACCTGATGGCGCGCGAGGGTGCGTACGCGCACCTGAGGCTGCCGTCGGGCGAGGTGCGCAAGGTGCGCGTGGAGTGCCGCGCGGTGATCGGGCAGGTGGGCAACGTCGAGCGCGAGGCGCGGTCGTTGGGCAAGGCGGGGCGCAAGCGGTGGCTGGGCCGGCGGCCGCACGTGCGGGGCGTGGCGATGAACCCGGTGGACCACCCGATGGGGGGCGGCGAGGGCCGCTCGAGCGGGGGCCGGCACCCGTGCTCGCCCTGGGGCCAGTTGGCGAAGGGGTACCGGACGCGCAAGCGGCGCAAGTCGAAGAAGCACATTGTGAAGCCGCGCACGGCGAAGCGATAGGGACGGAGAGGATGTCGCGTTCAATCAAGAAGGGCCCGTACGTGGACCCGAAGTTGTTGAAGAAGGTGCAGCGGATGGAGGCGGCGGGCGAGCGGCGCACGATCACGACGTGGTCGCGCCGTTCGATGATCGTGCCGGAATTCGTCGGCCACACGTTTGCGGTCTACAACGGGCGGAAGCACCTGCCGGTGTTCGTGAGCGAGAACATGGTGGGGCACAAGCTCGGCGAGTTTGCGCCGACGCGGACGTTCCGCAAGCACGCGGGGCAGAAGTAGCGGGGGCGCGCGGGGGCGATGGCCGAGGTGAGAGCGATTGCCAAGTACGTGCGGGTGCCGCCTCGCAAGGCGCGGCGCGTGGCGGCGCTGATCCGCGGTGAGAACGCGGTGGCGGCGCTGGAGCGGATGCGGTTTGTCAATACGCGGGCCGCGCGGCACGTGGCGAAGGTGCTCAAGTCGGCGATTGCGAACGCGGAGACGAACGCGAAGCTCGACCGCGCGTCGCTGGTCGTCCGGCAGGCGCGGGTGGACGATGGGATTGCCTGGAAGGGCCGTCGGACGCGGATGCGCGGGGCGGTCAACTTGATCCAGCGGCGTACGAGCCACATCACCGTGGTGGTGGAGGAAGCGTAGGGCGCGCGGGCGGTACACGGAGGTTGTTGCGTGGGACAGAAGGTCAATCCGATCGGGTTCAGGGTCAGTGTGAGCAAGGACTGGCGCTCCTTGTGGTATGCGCCGAAGCGCGAGTTCGGCGACCTGGTGCACGAGGACATCATGATCCGGGACTTCATCCGGCATCATTTGCCGTCGGCGGGCATTGCGGACGTGATCAGCGAGCGGGCGACGAACCGGGTGAAGGTCACGCTTCGCACGTCGCGGCCGGGCATCGTGATCGGCCGCAAGGGCCAGGAGATCGAGCGGCTCAACGAGGCGCTTGCCGACATGACGGGCAAGGAGGTGAGCCTGCCGGTCGAGGAGATCAAGCGGCCGGAGCTGGAAGCGCAGTTGGTGGCGGAGAACATCGCGCTGCAGCTCGAGCACCGGATTTCGTTCCGGCGCGCGATGAAGAAGGCGGTGGGTCTGGCGATGGATTTCGGTGCGGAGGGGATCAAGGTCGCGGTAGCGGGGCGGCTCGGCGGGCACGAGATGTCGCGCACGGAGCATACGAAGCAGGGCAAGATCCCGCTGCACACGCTGCGGGCCGACATTGACTACGGGTTTGCCGAGGCGCGGACGACCTACGGCACGATCGGCGTGAAGGTCTGGGTCTGCAAGGGCGAGCGGATGCCCGTGAAGAAGGGGCCAAGACATGGCGTTGATGCCAAAGCGCGTTAAGCACCGCAAGATGCAGCGCCGCAGCCGGGCGGGCACGGCGCGGCGGGGCAGCGGGATCAGTTTCGGCGAGTACGGCTTGCAGAGCCTGGGCCGGGGCTGGCTCGAGGCGCGCCAGATCGAGGCGGCGCGCGTGGCGATCAACCGCCACATCAAGCGCCGGGGCAAGATGTGGATCCGGGTGTTTCCGGATAAGTCGTATACGAAGAAGCCTGCGGAGACCCGGATGGGCAAGGGCAAAGGCGCGCCGGAGGGGTGGGCGGCCGTGGTCCGGCCGGGCCTGATGCTCTTCGAGCTCGAGGGCGTGCCGCATGCGCTGGCGCAGGAGGCGTTCCGGCTGGCGGCGGCGAAGCTGCCGCTGCGGACGCGGTTTGTGGCGCGGCATCGCGTCGGCTAGGCGGCGGGGGCCGGACGGACATGAAGACCAAGGAGTTGAGAGAGCGCACGCGCGAGGAGCTCGAGGAGCTTTACGATGACTTGCGCGAGGAGATGTTCAAGCTGCGGGCGCAGCGCGCGGTGTCGCAGCTTGAGAAGTCGCACCGGGTCAAGGAGGTGCGGCGCACGCTTGCGCGGGTGCTGACGGTTTTGAAGGATGGCGGCTACAGCCACGCGTAGGACGCGCGGGGCCGCCGGGGAAAGAGACGGACAGGATGACGGAAGCGGGACAGCAGGACGCAGCGGGCCAGGACAGGCCGATGACGGCGGCGGCGGCCCGCGGCCACAGGCGCCGGGAGCGGACCGGGGTGGTCGTGAGTGATGCGATGACCAAGACCGTCGTGGTGCGCGTCGAGCAGGTGTATCGCCACCCGCGCTACGAGAAGGTGGTGCGCCGGTCGCGCAAGTTCTACGCGCACGACGAGGCCCAGCGGGCGCGGGTGGGCGACGTGGTGCGCATCCGCGAGACGCGGCCGCTGAGCAAGCGCAAGCGGTGGGCCGTGGTCGAGGTGGTCAAGGCGGCCGAGGCGCCCGGGGCCGAGGCCGCGGCCGATTGGGCCGATGCGACCGATGCGGCCGGGGTGCAGGAGGCGGATGCAGGGAGCACGGCCGAGACGTGATCCAGCAGCAGACAAAGCTCGACGTGGCGGACAACACGGGCGCGCGGCGCGCGCAGTGCATCCGCGTGCTGGGCGGCTCGAAGCGCCGGTACGCGTATGTGGGCGACATTATTGTCGCCTCGGTCAAGGAGGCGACGCCGGACGCGGCGATCAAGAAGAAGTCGGTGGTCAAGGCGGTGGTGGTGCGGACGCGTCGGGCGATCCGTCGGCCGGACGGTTCGACGCTGCGGTTCGATTCGAATGCGTGCGTCATTATTGATGACAACCGCAACCCGCGCGGGACGCGGATCTTCGGGCCGGTGGCGCGCGAGCTGCGGGAGAAGAACTTCATGAAGATCATCTCGCTTGCCGAGGAGGTGCTCTAGCGATGGGGGCGGCCAAGTGCCATATCCGCCGCGACGACATCGTCGAGGTGCTGGCGGGGCGCGACCGGGGCAAGCGGGCTCGGGTGCTGCGGGTGTACCCGAGGAAGGAGCGGGCGTTGGTCGAAGGGGTGAACTTCGTGATGAAGGCGACGAAGCCCGACCAGAAGCTGAATCCGACAGGCGGATTCGTCAAGAAGGAGAGCCTGGTCCACGTGTCGAACCTGCGCCGGGTGCGCGAGGGCGCCAAGCCGAAGAAGGGGGCCGAGTAGGAACCGATGCCGCGCTTGCTCGATGTGTACAGGGACAGTGTGGTGCCGAAGATGATGGAGCGGTTCGGCTACACGAACCGGATGCAGGTGCCTCGGCTGCGCAAGGTGGTGCTGAACATGGGGCTGGGCGAGGCGATGCGCGACAAGGACTTGATCGAGGACGCGGCGGGGCAGTTGAGCATGCTCAGCGGCCAGCGGCCGGTGATCACGCATGCGCGCCGGAGTATTGCGGGTTTCAAGCTGCGGCAGGGCATGCCGATCGGGGCGAAGGTGACGCTGCGGGGGCCTCGGATGTACGAGTTCGTCGAGCGGTTGGTCAGCGTGGCGATCCCGCGGATCCGCGATTTTCGGGGCCTGGCGCGCACGCTCGACGGGCGCGGCAACTACAACATGGGGCTGACGGAGGCGACGGTGTTCCCCGAGGTCAATGCCGACAAGGTCAAGCACGTGCAGGGGCTCAACGTGACGCTGGTGAGCTCGGCGCGGACGGACGAGGAGGCGCTGGCGTTTTTCGAGTTGATGGGGATCCCGTTCAAGCGGACGTAACCGAGACAGGACAGGAGCCGATACGTCGTGGCACGAAAGGCACTGATTGAGAAGAGTCACCGCCGGGCCAAGTTCGGGGTGCGCCGGTACACGCGGTGCCGCCGGTGCGGCCGGCGGCGGGGCTACATGAGGAAGTTCCAGTTGTGCCGGATTTGTTTCCGGGAGCTGGCGAGCGCGGGGCTGATCCCCGGGGTGATTAAGGCAAGCTGGTGACGGGGCGCGGTCGAACCGGGCACACAGGAGAGCGACGCACACGATGTCAATGAGCGACCCGATAGCCGATCTGCTCACGCGGATCCGCAACGCGAACCAGGCGTTGAAGCCGCACACGGACGTGCCGGCGTCGCGGCTCAAGCGCGAGGTGCTGCGCGTGCTGCGCGAGGCGCGTTACATTGATGGTTTCGACGTGCTTGACGACAACCGGCAGGGGGTGCTGCGGGTGCACTTGAAGTACACGCCTGAGCGCGAGCGGGTGATCACGGGGCTGCGCCGGGTGAGCCGTCCGGGGCTTCGCAGGTACGTCAAGGCCAAGCAAGTGCCGCGCGTGCTCGGCGGGCTGGGGGTGGCGGTGGTGTCGACCCCGAAGGGGGTCATGACCGACGAGGAATGCCGCCGCGAGCACGTGGGCGGCGAAGTGATCTGCTACGTGTGGTGAGAAGGGAGACGCGGGGCAATGTCGAGGATTGGCCGGTTGCCGATCACGCTCGAGCCGGGCGTTGACGTGCAGGTGGGCGACGGCGAGATCACCGTGACGGGCCCGAAGGGGACGTTGCGGCGGCGTGTGAGCCCGCGCGTGACGGTGCGCGTGGCAGACGGCCAGGTGTGTTTCGAGCGGGCGGGCAACAGCAAGCAGGACCGGGCGCTGCACGGGACGACGCGGGCGGTGGTGGCCAACATGGTGGAGGGAGTCACGAAGGGCTTCGAGAAGAGGCTGGAGATCCACGGTGTGGGCTATCGCGCGCGGCTGACGGGCCGGACGCTCGATTTGTCGGTGGGCAAGGTGCGCCCGTGCGTGTACGCGCTGCCGGAGGGCATCGAGGTGGCGATCGAGCGCAACGCGTTCCTGACGGTGTCGGGCATTGACAAGGAGCTGGTGGGCCAGGTGGCGGCCGACATCCGCCGCTTTCACCCGCCGGAGCCGTACTTGGGCAAGGGGGTGCGGTACGTTGACGAGCACGTCCGGCGCAAGGCCGGCAAGACGGTCGGCTAGGGAGCGGGGCGATGGAGCGGGTCGTCAGCAAGAGGACAGCGCGGCAGCGGCGCCGGTGGCGCATCCGCAAGCGGGTGCGCGGCACGGCGGGCCGGCCCCGGGTGTGTGTGTACAAGAGCAATGCGAACCTGCACCTGCAGGCGGTGGATGATGATTCGGGCACGGTGGTGGCGGCGGCCACGACGGTGATGCCGGCGTACCGCGCGCTGGGCGTGGCGGGTTCGAAGAATATGGAGGCGGCCCGGGCGGTCGCGGGCCTGTTGGCCCAGCGGTTGACCGAGCAGGGGATTTCGGCGGTCGTGTTCGACCGGAGCGGCTACCGGTTCCACGGGCGCGTCAAAGCGGTGGCCGAGGCGCTGCAGGCCGCGAAGATCAACGTGTGATTCGAGGGAAAGGAGCACGCGCCACTGTGGCGACTGAGCGGAGATCGCAGTCTCAGGCCCCCCGCGGGGGCCGGGGGGGCCGAGGGGGCCGGGGGCCCCGAGCGCCGGGTCCGGAGCGGCTCGAGCCGGAGCTGATCGAGACGATTGTGAGCATCAACCGGTGCGCCAAGGTCGTCAAGGGCGGCCGGCGGTTCAGCTTCAGTGCGCTGGTGGTGGTGGGCGACGGCGAGCGCCGTGTGGGCACGGGGCTCGGCAAGGCGAACGAGGTGGCCGAGGCGATCAAGAAGGGGATCGAGCAGGCGAAGCGGGCGATGTTTGTGATCCC
>CAZJXV010000190.1:0-8551 GCA_964550015.1 uncultured Verrucomicrobiota bacterium | reverse complement strand
GGTTTATTCCGCGTCACCCGGCGCATCGTGTGGATTAGTTGCTGCAAAGCGCATGAGCTCCTTTGCGGCAAACGTCCACTCAGGCGTACGAAGTCGTTCGCCGAAATCCAATTCGTACCAGGGATTCGATTCGGCATTTGCCGGGTTCCGCAGGATGTGCACATCCTGGGCCGGCATGTAGCTCTGGGCGAGAAGGAACACCTTCTTGTGCGTCGTCGGGTTGGCGGCCATGTCGAGGACGATGGCGGCATGACCGGGGAAGCCACCCTTGATGAACACGTCGCCGATCTGCATGTCGGAGATGGTTTCGACGGGCTGCAGTTCCCGGCTCAACGAGGCGCTGCCGGCGTAGGCAAAGACGATGATGAGGTATTTGCGGAAAGAGGCGTACGAGGCGTCCTCGCGTGCCGAGGCGTTCCATTCAACGGCATTGTTCGTGACCACGGGCCGGTAGCCCTTCGCCCATCTCGTGAAGTCTGCTCTGTGGCCGCCCGTGAAATTGAAATGGATGGCGTCGTAGTCGCCTTTGGAGTAGAGGTATTCGGCCCGCAGGCGAATGACGGCGTCGGCGCACTGCTGCAGGTCGCGGTCGCCAACATCGATATTGATGACGGCGAAATGTGCGTCCTGGTTGGCTTTCTGTTTACCGTTATAAAGGTAAACGGCGGGCCGACCACTCTTGAGCGGGAGGTGGCGCAGCCAATCGGCAAAAGAGCCGGCGGGCGCGTCGACGCGCTCGTATCCTTCGGGCACGGGCACGCGGTTCACGATGGCGTCGGATTCGGCGTAGTCCTGCAGCCAGGCATACTGTTTCAGCCGCGCATGCTGTTCGGCGTCGTCACCCGCAGGAACGGCTGCGGCGAGAACGAGAACTGTAAGAAGCAATAGCGTGTAGCCTGAAGTCATTCTACCACTCGATGCGGCTTGCGTGGCTTGCCTTTCCTGGTTAGAGGCCGGTGGCGATCTCCTTCAGCGTTTGGAGGCCGGATTCTTCTGCATTCTTCGCCTTTGTCAGAGATTCGAGAGCTGCGCGGCAGCGGTCGGGGTCCTTGATGTGCTCTTGCTTTTGCTCGTCGCTGGTGTTCAGGAACGGAAATAGATCGGAGACGGTGCGCAGGCCGGCGGCTACGGATTCGTAATCACGTACCGCCTTGTCAAAAAGGTCGGCGCACTTGCCGTTCAGACGTACCTTCGCTTCGGCGAGGAAATCCTTTGCGTGCTCGCGGCACTCGGCCCAGACGACGGCGTTGTACGCGGTGCCGAAGCCATCGGCTTTGTCGTCTTGGATCGCCTTGATCCAGCGGTCGTATGCGTGCAGGCCCATCGTGTAGAGCTCGTGGGACCACTTGTCGGGGGCTTTCGACTGCTCGACGGCGAACTCGAGCGCCTTCTTGACTGCGACCGCATCATCCCGCTTGCTGCCGGGCTTGACGAGGTGCAGCTCGATCCAGCCGATCTGCGTATCGCCGAGCTCCTGCCACGGTTTCGGGCCCTTGCCCGCGTCGCAGAGCGGCCCGTTGAAGTAGTAGCCGGTCTCGTCGTAGCCGTGGATGACGTAGTACTCGGGAACGTCGAGTTCCCATGCGTAGACGGGCAGGCCGTCGTTGATTGCCTGCTTTGTGGCTTCCCACGCTTGTTTCTGGGTCTGTGCAAAGGCCTCGTGCGCTTTGTGCGCCCAGACGTGGTCCGCGGTGTAGCCGAGGTTCCGGCCGAGCTCGTGCAGCACGTGGGATTTCCACGCGGTCGGGCCGCTCGGGCAGAGCTGCTCGTGGATGTTGATGACGAAGGCATGCCCGGTCCCGCCGAAGAGCCACGCGTCCGACATCTCGACACCGAGGTACTCCAGACATCCCTTGAGACAACCGATGTGCGTGGTCCACTTCGGCTTCCATCTCAGTGCGTCGAGCGTGTTCATGATCTGCACCGTTCGGCAAATGGCAAGTGTACGTTTTCCACGTCTAGTATGGGGGCAGCAACCGGCGAAAACCATGACAGAGAACAGCGATCGTGAACACCACGTTCCGCAAAAGCAGCCCAGGCCAGAAGAGCCGTAACGGACGAGCATGTTCTTTCTTCCTGAGTAGTTGCGAAGAGAGGCGCGCCGCGAGCCTCTTCATCCATCTTACGGAACGTGGCCATTCAACAATCCCGTTCAACCATTCCTGCGGGATGGCGGACGCTCCAAGCGTGGCCCCGGCCAACGCGCCCGTAATAGCGCCCGTTGTGTCGGTGTCACCCCCAAGCAGTATAACTTCTTCCACGGCTGCGCGGAAGTCGCCGGGATGTCTCAGCCAGCAGAAGATCGACATCGCCACGGTGTGCACCACGTAACCTGTGACGCCTTGATTGAGTGCAAGCTTCGCGGCGACGGCTTCAGCGGTCATGTCGTCACGCAACGCGGCTTCTACCAGCTTCAAAGCTTCCTTCAGTTCATCCTCTGTTAGCTGTTCCAAGATGAGCTGGAAGAACTCATTGCGGTCCGTCTGGTTCGACGTTCTCGTTACGGCATAACGACATGCCATCGCTATCACGAGCGCGCCTTGCTCAGCTCGTCCATCGCTGTGCGTGATACGAGTGCTGATGGCGACAAGTCTGGCCAAAGGATCCAGTTCATTTCCTGCGACTGCTCCGAGCAGCGGTGCCCTCATCGCGGGGCCGTTGCCCGCGGAGCGAACGCCGCTTCTGCTGACGGGAAAACCGAGCCACAACCGGCAGATTGCCCGGAGCGTCGAAAGGCCGATGCCCGCGGGTAGGCCGAGCAGCCAGAAGCGAAGTCGCCATGCGAGCGATCTGGCAAAGGCTGTCGGGTCGCCTCCACTTGCGAGCAGCGCCTGGGATACCATGCATGCGTGCTCGGTGTCATCGCTGATCATGCCGCGGCCGAACAGGAATCGGTGCGCCAGCGGCTTCGGTCCAAAGAGCTTCCGCGCCCTCTGCCTTGACAGGCCCTCGCGTGGGAGACCCAGAGCGTCGCCAACGGCTGTCCCGAGGAGGGCGCCGGCCACCTTGTCCTGCAGCAACTCCGGGCTCAAGTGCTGTACTCTCACAGGCGACCACTATCTTCAGTCTGCGTCACGAAACGGCACGGCAGCAATCTGGTACTCGTCCTCGTGGACAATGTACCCGGGCCTGCGCGTCGCGATCATCCTGGTATGGATGCCGCAATATTCGAGCAGCACGACGAGGTCGCGTATCCTGGCTATATGTTCATGCGCGGTGTCTTTGAGCCAGCAAACGGCAGTCGGGCGCGCGGAGCGGCGCCTCGACCTCGATAGCCGGAGCGGCGCCTCGAGGTGTTGGTCAAACCACTGGGTGATCTCAGTGAGCCATTCCTCCTCGTAATCCGAGAGCAGACCATCGCGCTTCCGCTCGTAAGCGGCCGAGAACAGCCCCAGCTCACACTGTAAGTCCTCGCAGAGCTCGAGGACGACGAAGCGGACAAACATGATCTCCCAGCGCGCATCACTTCGCGCTCCTCCTTCGCTGCGGTTTCTTGCTGCTCGTTTTCTCGGCGACCGGGCACGGCGAGTTCTTCGGGACGAGGCGCCCGAGTTTCTTGCACCAGACGGCGGCGACGGTGCGGCAGGCGCCTTCGAGCGCCTCGTCGGGGAACGCGGCGTGCTCGCAGTTGTAGTCGCAGTACTTCATCCGTCGCTCCGGCCGGGTCGAGCGGCGCGCATGATAGCCGATTTCGAGGCCCAAGGGCAGTTGATTCTTGATGCGTGGGTGCGTCACCGCACGGGGCGACGGTCTTGACACACGCCCGGGGGTGGGCTATAAGCGGCGGGAACTGAGACCCGCCTCGGGCCTGTCCTACCCGGCGACGGGCCGCAGCCGCTCTGAGCGACATCGCACGAGGTCGTATGCTGGCGACATTTCGCGGGGGTGTACATCCCCGGCCATGCAAGGGGTTCACCGACGAGGAGGCGCTGGACACCGCCGTGCCGCCGCCGTTGGTGAGGATCCCGCTGCAGCAGCATATCGGCGCGCCGTCGAAGCCGCTCGTGAAGAAGGGCGACCACGTGGCGCTCGGCCAGACGATCGCCGAGTCCGGCGGGTTCGTCAGCGTGCCGCAGCACGCGAGCGTTTCGGGCACGGTCAAGGCGGTCAAGGCGTTTCCGCACGCCTCGGGCCGCGCGGTGGCGGCGATCGAGATCGAGAACGACGGCGAGGACACGCCCGCCGAGGAGCTGGCGCCGATTCCCGACTGGCAGAACGCGTCGCCGGCCGTGCTGCGCGAGCGGGTGCACGACGCGGGGATCGTGGGGCTGGGCGGCGCGGCGTTTCCGACGCACGTGAAGCTCTCGCCGCCCGAGGACAAGCCGATCCACACGGTGGTCCTCAACGGCGCGGAGTGCGAGCCGTATCTGACGTGCGACTACCGACTGATGCTCGAGGCGCCGGACGCGATTCTCGTCGGGGCGGAGGTGGTGCGTCGGTGCGTGGGCGCGCGGCGGATCGTGATCGGCATCGAGGACAACAAGCCGCGCGCGGTCGAGATCATGCGCGAGAAGGTGCGGGGACTCGACGGCGTCGAGGTGGTGAGCGCGCACACGAAGTACCCGCAGGGGAGCGAGCTGCAACTGATGAAGACGGCGCTCGGGGTCGAGTTGCCCAAGAGCACGCTGCCGATGGAGGCGGGCGTCGTCGTGCAGAACGTGGGCACGGCGCTGGCGATTTGCGAGGCGGTGGTGGCGGGTCGGCCGCTCGTCGAGCGCGCGGTCACGATCACGGGCGCCGCCGTGGGCCGGCCGGGCAACGTGCGCGCGCGCATCGGGACGCTCTGCACCGAGCTCGTCGAGCAGGCGGGCGGGATGGGCGAGGGCGTCGGCCGCGTGGTGTTGGGCGGACCAATGATGGGGCTGGCGGTGCCGAGGGCGGACGTGCCGTTGATGAAGAGCACGTCGGGCATCCTGCTGATGCGGCGCGATGAGCTGGTCGAGTACGAGCTCAATCCGTGCATTCGCTGCTCGCGCTGCGAGACGCATTGCCCGTCGGGGCTGGCGACGGCGCGGATCGGCCTCGCCGTCGAGCTGGGGCGGACCGAGATGGCGGAGCGGCTGTTTGTGCTCGAGTGCATCGAGTGCGGGTGCTGCTCGTACGTGTGCCCGGCGGGCCGGCCGATGACGCACCTGATGCGGGCGGGCAAGAGCGCGGTCCTGAAGGAACGGGCGAGGAGGCGGGGGCATGGCTGAGCGCAGGCTCTTGAGCGTGTCGTCGTCGCCCCACGTGCGCTCGCGCGAGGACGCCGACCGAATCATGCGCGACGTGATCATCGCGTTGGTGCCGGCGCTCGTCGGGTCATTCTTCTGGTTCGGATACCGGGCGCTGATGCTCAGCTCGGTCGCGTGCCTGGCGGCACTGGCGACGGAGATCGCGCTCTTGCTGTGGCGCGGCCGCAGGGTGGACGGCGCGGCGGTCAATTCCGCGCTCATCACCGGCGTGCTGTTGACGTTTTGCGTGTCGCCGCTGGTGCCGTGGTGGCTCGTCGTCGTCGGCGCGGTGGTGGGCATCGGGATCGGCAAGCACGCGTTCGGCGGGCTCGGCTACAACATTTTCAACCCGGCGCTCGTCGGGCGGGCGTTTCTGATGAGCGCCTACCCGATCGCCATGACGACGTGGAAAGCTCCGGGCCAGGCCGTGAATGCGGTGACGAGCGCGACGCCGCTGGCGCACATGAAAACCGCCGCGTACGACAAGGTCCCGGAGCTGTGGCACCTCGCGCTGGGCGATATCGGCGGGTGCGTGGGCGAGACGTCGGCCATCCTTTTGCTCGCGGGCGCGGCGTATCTCGTCGTGCGGCGTGTCATCACGTGGCACGTGCCGGTTGCGTACCTCGGGGCGCTGGCGATTGTGGCGTGGGCGTTCGGCGGGACGTACAAGGGCGAGGGCGGCACGGTGGTGCGCGTGTTCGCCGGCGTCGGGCCGGCGAACGTCGGCGCAATCCCGATCCACCTGCTCGCGGGCGGTGCGATCCTCGGCGCGTGCTACATGGCGACGGACTACGTCACGAGCCCGATGACGCCGAAGGGGATGATTATTTTCGGTGTCGGGTGCGGTGTGCTCACGGGCGTGATCCGGATTTTCGGCGGGTATCCCGAAGGGACATCGTACGCCATTCTATTGATGAATATGACGGTGCCGCTGATTGACCGCGCGACGATGCCGCGGTTGTTCGGAGCACGAGCATTGAAATGAACGACACGATAAAAGAACACCCGCTCGCCTTGATCGGCGTTCTGGCGGCGGTCTGCGTGATCGCGGGCCTTGCCCTCGGGTTCGTGTCGATGGCGACGAGTGAGCGCATCGACGCCGAGAAGCGGAAGGCCGAGCGTGAGGCGCTGCTCGTCGTGCACCCCGACGCCAAGGGATTCGAGGAGGTCAAGACCGAGCACAAGGGCGACGGCAAGGAGTTTACCTATTATAGAGTATACGACAAGCCGCTCGACGACGAGGACAAGACACTCGTCGGTTACGCGTGCGAGGGGCGGGCGCAGGGCTACAGCAGCACGATCGTCGTGACCATCGGCCTCGATGCAGATGCCGCGACGATTACGGGTATAAAGATCACGGCGCAGCAGGAGACGCCGGGCCTCGGCGCGAATTGCGAGCAGATCGCCTCGAACAAGTATCTGTGGGCGATGTTTTCGAAGCGGGACGGGGCAGCGGCGAGGGAGCCGCGGTTTCAGGCGCAGTTCCGCGAGCGCAACGTGGACAGCCTTGTGCGGGAGGGGAAGTCGTTTCGAGATGTGCGCGTCCTGAGCGGTGCGACGATTACAACGAATGCCGTCGTGCGAGCGACGCTCAATGCGATTGAGCGGCTTCGAGAGGGAAGCGGCTGGACGCCTGATGCGGTGGGCGGCGGCACAAAGAAGGGCGGCAGATCGCGCGCGGGTTCGGACGCAACGCGCCGCGAGGGCGATGAAGGGCCGGGGGAGGAGACGGAATGAGCAGGCCACTGTCGCAGGAATTCACGAAAGGGTTCTCGAAGACGAACCCGGTTTTTGTACTGCTGCTTGGCTTGTGCCCCACACTGGCCGTCACGACAACGGTGAGCAACGCCGTCGGGATGGCGGTCGCGGCGACGTTCGTGCTCGTCGGCTCGAACGTCATCATTTCGTTGGCGCGCGACATCATCCCGCCGAAGGTGCGGATTCCGTGCTTCATCGTGGTGATCGCCACGTTCGTGACGATCGTCGAGCTGGTGATGCAGGCGTATGCGCCGCCGCTGTACAAGAGCCTCGGGATCTTTGTGCCGCTGATCGTGGTGAACTGCATCATTCTGGGCCGGGCCGAGGCGTTCGCGTCGAAGAACAGCGTTGGCGCGTCGACGCTCGACGGGCTTGGCATGGGCGTCGGTTTCGCGTGGGCCTTGCTGCTGCTGGCGACGGTACGTGAAGTGCTGGGCAATGGGACGTTTCTGGGCTACCAGCTCGTGCCGGGTTTCCGGCCGGCGCTGATTATGATTCTGCCGCCGGGTGCGTTCCTGAGCCTTGGGCTGATGCTCGGGTGGATCAACTGGCGGCGGATGCGGCGCGAGCGCCGGCATGCGGGGCGTAGGACGATCCTGGATATCCGCACGCGGACGGGCGTCGGCAGGGCGGCGCTCAGGACGGACGATGGGGAGATCGGCCGATGAACGTCGGGGATGCGTTTGCGATCCTGATCAGCACGATTTTCGTCTATAATTTCGTGCTGTCGCGGTTCCTCGGGCTGTGCCCGTATATGGGCGTGTCGAAGGACACGAGCTCGGCGATCGGCATGGGGATGGCCGTGATCTTCGTGATGACGCTTGCGTCGGCGGTCACGTGGCCCGTGTACCGGTTTCTGCTCGCGCCCTCGACGGCAAACGTGTGGTACCGGATCTTCGGCGGCGAGCCCGGCAGCTACGACCTGACGCGCGTGCTGCGAACGATCTCGTTTATCCTGGTGATTGCGTCGCTCGTGCAGTTCGTCGAGCTTTTCATCCGGAAGGTGAGCCCGGGTCTGTACCGCGCGCTGGGCATTTACATCGCGCTTATCACGACGAACTGTGCGGTGCTCGGCGTGGCGGTGCTCAACATCGATATGTTCTTCAAGAACGCGGAGCCTGTGCCCGGTTCGTACCTCAAGGCGATCCTGCAGGGGTTCGGTGCGGGCATCGGGTTTACGCTGGCGATGGTGCTGATGTCGGCGATCCGTGAGCGGCTCGAGCTGGCCGACGTGCCCGAGCCGCTCAAGGGCATGCCGATCGCGCTGATCGTCGCCGGCCTGATGTCCATGGCGTTTCTTGGATTTGCGGGACTGATTTAGAGAAGAACGGAACGTGACAAGCCGCCTCCATGTCGGAACGACTGCAATCGGCGGAGCCGCACACGGGAGAGCGAAGCGATGAGACGGACATATCGTGCCTTCGCAGCACTCTGCTGCCTGTTGGCAGTTGGCGTTCCGGGTTGGACAGCAGAAGATGACGTGGCCAAGGAGGAACCCCGGAAGCTCTCCGAGGAGCAGCTCTTTGACGCCTATTATGAGTTCATCGCAAAGGTCAAGCCGTACAGCTTCCCAAAGAATC
>CAZJXV010000189.1:0-8589 GCA_964550015.1 uncultured Verrucomicrobiota bacterium | reverse complement strand
TCATCCTCAAGGCGCGCAAGGTGGGGATCTCGACCTACAAGTGCGCCGAATATTTCCACGACACCCTGTTCCGCCCCAACACGAACTCGACCGTCATCGCCCACAACCTCGACACCACCATCGAGCTCTTCGAGAAGGTGCGCCTCTTCGTCGAGCGGCTGCCCGAGTTCCTCCGGCCGAAGCTCAAGCGCAACCGCGAGCGCGAGATCATCCTCCAGTCCACGCCCCTCGACAAGGAACTTAACTCCAAGTACGTCGTCGGCACCGCGGGCACCTTCGACTTCGGCCGCGGCAAGGACATAGACAACCTGCACCTGAGCGAGTACGCCTTCTACCCCCGGCCCGAGCGCCTCAAGGCCGGCGCCCTGCAGGCGCTGCGCAATGGCTCAACGACGCTCGCCACAGACGGCCCGACACCGCTCGCCACAGGCGGCTCAACGACGCTCGCCACAGACGGCTCGACACCGCTCGCCACAGGCGGCTCGAAGGCGAGTATCGAATCCACCGCCGACGGCTTCAACGCCTTCCACGTCGAGTGGGAGGAGGCCAAGCGTGGCGAGAGCCGCTTCACGCCCCACTTCTTCCCGTGGTTCGACGACCCCGCCTGCCGGCTCGACATCGTCAAGGGCGAGCGCCTGCACCTGAGCGACGAGGACCACGCCCTGGCCAGGTGCCGCCGCCTCGACCGCGCACAGCTCAAGTGGATGCTCGCCAAGCGCCAGGAACTCAAGGACCGCTTCCCCCAGGAATACCCCGCCAACGACGTCGAGGCCTTCCTCACCAGCGTCCGCGGCGTGTTCGACGCCGCCGCCCTCAAAGCGATCTTCACCCGTCTCGGCGGCGCGACACCCCTCGACGAGCGCAACGGCCTCAAGACCTGGCGGCGCCCGGAGCCCGGCCGCGACTACGTCGTCGGCGTGGACGTGGCCGAAGGTGTGCCCGGCGGCGACTACTCGTGCGCCATCGTCCTCGACCGCGAGTCCGGCGAGCAAGTCGCCGAGCTGCACGGCCGCTGGCCCGTGCACGTGTTCGCCGCGCGCCTCGACGAGCTCGGCCGCGCCTACAACACCGCCCTCGTCGGCGTCGAGCGCAACAACCACGGCCACACCGTCCTCGTCCTGCTCTCCGGCCAGCACCTCTACCCCACCCTCTACGCCCACCGCGACTACGACGCCGCCGGCTCCACCCGCGCACGTCCCGGCTGGGACACCAACGCCAAGACGAAACCGGTGATGATTGACGGCCTGGCCGAGGCCCTCGCCGACGGCCTCCTCATCGTCAACGACCCCGCGCTCGTCAAAGAGTGCCTCACCTACGTCTACGACGCGCGCGGCGGCATGGGCGCCCAGGCCGGCTGCCGCGACGACCGCGTCATCGCCGCCGCCATCGCCTGGCAGCTCCGCAAAGCGCCGCGGCCAGCCACCCGCGCCTTCTACCTGACCGGAGCCTAGTGCGGATTTCTCACAGCGCGCAAGGCGCGGGGAAAAATGGGGACTGGCACCTATTTTTCGTAGATGCCGGACACATTTCATACGTTTTGGCGCAGAAAAATAGGTGCCTGTCCCCACTTTTCCGTCTGCCACGGGCTGCCCACAACAACCTGCCTGTTCCTGGCCTGTAGCCCCCCTTGCGGTGAGGCTCGTTGCGCATCGCAAACGGCCTCGCGCCGGCTCTCCGTGAGAAATGTGGCCTCAGGGCCGGCCACCGATCCGGACGCGCCGCAAGCAGCGCGAGCCGGTGCGCAAATTCGTCGCCGATTCAACTTGACTTTCCTGGCCGGCTGTGCTATTCTTTCTTGAGTCTGCTGCAACAAGGGGCTGCCCCGGATTGTCCCGGAACCATATCCGCGCCCCGACGAACGACGCACCCGAGAGGGGGAACCATGAAACCGCCATTGCCGATGCTACTCGCCTGCGCCGCCTTGCTCATGCCCGCGCCGGCCCGTGCAGGCACGATCTACGTGGACTGCGACAATACAACCGCACCCTGGGACGGCACGCAGGCCAACCCGTACCAGTTCATCCGGGATGGCCTCAACAACGCCGACCCCGCCGACACCGTCCAGGTCGCCGACGGCACCTACACCGGCGCCCTGAACAAGAACCTCGACTTCGGCGGCAAGGCCATCACGCTCCGAAGCGAGAACGGCCCCGGCGTCACCATCATTGATTGCGGGAACGACGGCCGGGGCTTCGACTTCCATCTCGACGAGGGCCCGGACTCCGTCCTCGACGGCTTCACCATCACGAACGGCAGCGCCCCGTTTGCCGGAGGCGCCATCTCGTGCATCGAGTCCAGCCCCACGATCACCAACTGCACCCTCACCGGCAACGCGGCCGACAACGCCGGCGGCATCTACTGCGAGAGCAGCAACGCCGTCATCGCCGACTGCACGGTGAGCGACAATACGGCCGGCCTGTTCGGCGGCGGTATCTACTGCGTCATCGGCAACCCGACCATCTTCAACTGCACCATCACCGGCAACGTGGCCCCGATAGACGGCGGCGGCCTCGTCTTCGACACGACCACCGCCACGGTCGCCAACTGCACCGTGAGCGCCAACGACGCCGGCCAAGGCGACGGTGTCGTCTGCTATCTCGGCAGCAACCCCATCATTACCAACTGCATCCTCTGGGCCAATCTTGGCGAGGCCCTCTACGCCGACGCCGCATCCACCCCGGTTGTCACCTACTCCTGCGTCCAGGACGACGACCCCGACGACGGGATCATCTACCCGGGCGCCGGCAACATTGACGACGACCCCCTGTTCGTCACCGGCCCCTCCGGCGACTACTACCTGAGCCAGACGGCTGCAGGGCAGCTCGCCGACAGCCCGTGCGTGGACACCGGCAGCGACATCGCCGCCAACCTCGGCCTCGACACCCGCACCACGCGCACCGACCACCTTGCCGACGCCGGCACCGTGGACATGGGCTACCACAGCCCGCGCTGCCCCGGCGGCCTCCCCGGCGACGTGGACGGCAACGGCGTCGTGGACGGCCTCGACCTCACCGCCGTCCTCTCGGCTTGGGAGACCGTGCCCGGCGACCCGCTTTGGAACGCGAACGCCGACCTCGACTGCAACGGCGTCATCGACGGCCTCGACCTCACCGCCGTCATATCCAACTGGACCCCCGCTGCGCCTGCGGCCACGCCCGAGGAGCTCCCCTTGAGGTGGGCGACTGCCAACGAGCGCGGTGTCGGCGCCGGGAGCGTCCGCAGGGGCTGCGGCACCGTCCGGAGGAGGTAGCCACTCTCGACGGGAGAAAGGGGAAGAACCAGTGAAGATTCCGCTCGTTGCGCTCGCGTGCGCGCTCCTCGCCTCGCCCGCGTCGCTCCTCGCGGGCACGATCTACGTCGACGACGACAACACCGGCGGCCCGTGGGACGGCTCGCCGGCCAACCCCTACCAGTATATCCAGGACGGCATCACCAACGCGATCCGCGGTGGGACCGTCCTCGTCCGGGACGGGACGTACACGGGCGCCCTGAACAGAAACCTCGACTTCAGCGGCAAGGAAATCACACTCGTTTCCGAGCACGGCGCGAGCAGTACGATCATCGACTGCGAGCACGTGGACCGGGGCTTCTTCTTCCACTCGGGGGAGATGCCCGCGGCCGTCGTTGACGGCTTTACCATCACAAACGGCAGCGCCGACTATGGCGCCGCCGTCGCGTGCTGGTACAACAGCAACCCACAGATCAAGAACTGCACCATGACCGGCAACGACGCGAACCACGAAGGCGGCGGCATAGATTGCTGGAACAGCAGCCCAACGATCACCGGGTGCACGATCACAAGCAACACCGCAGACGAAGGGGGAGGAGGCATCAACTGCTACTTGGGCAGCCCGACGCTTGTCGGCGGCGCGGCCGCAGGCCGTGAGGTCAACGCACGGAGCGACGAATGCAGCCCCACGATCGCACACTGCACGATCTCGTGGAACACGGCGTACGGCCTCGACGCGCCCACCTACTCCGGCGGCGGCGCCATCCACTGCGATGCGAGTACCCCCACCATCGAGCACTGCACGATGCGCGGCAACACGTCCGCGTACTACGGCGGCGGCATCGAGTGCCGGAACGGCGCCCTTCCAGGTATCAGCGTCTGCACGTTCGACACGAATTCCGCCGTTGGTGGCGAGGGAGGCGGCATCGCCTCGTGGCAAAGCAGCCCCACCGTTGAGGACTGCGCCTTCATCAGCAACGCATCCGGCGGTGGCGATGGCGGCGGCGGCATCTTCGTGTGGAGCGGACCTGCCGTCATTGCCCATTGCCTCCTCTTAGGAAACACCTCGCAGGCCCCGGGCGGCGGGATCTCGATCACGCACTGCGGACCGGAGATCGAGATCAGGCACTGCTCGCTGGTCAATAACACCGCGACGGCGTATGGCGGCGGCATCTACTGCGGCGGCTATGCTTCCCCGGGCATTCACAACTGCCTGATTGTCGGCAACGCAGTCACCGCGCAATTCGGCGGCGGGATCGAGGCGTACTTCGGAAGCCATCCTGCGATCACCAACTGCACCATCACGGGCAACTCCGCGCCCGTGCAAGGCGGCGCCATCAGTTGTTCCGGCCCGCCTGACGATCCGAGCCATCCGACCCTTACGAACTGCATCCTCTGGCAGAACACCCCCGACGAGATCGGGCTTGAGAATACCTCGTCGCCCATCGTGACGTGCTGCGACGTCGACGGCGGCTGGCCGGGCGCGGGCAACATTGACGACGATCCCCTCTTCGTCACCGGCCCCCTCGGCGACTACTACCTGAGCCAGACGGCCGCCGGCCAAGAGAGCCAGAGCCCGTGCGTGGACACCGGCAGCGACACCGCCGTCAACCTCGGCCTCGACGTCCGCACCACGCGCACCGATCACCTCGCCGACGCCAGCACCGTCGACATGGGCTACCACAGCCCGCGCTGCCCCGGCGGCCTCCCCGGCGACGTGGACGGCAACGGCGTCGTGGACGGCCTCGACCTCACCGCCGTCCTCTCGGCGTGGGAGACTGTGCCCGGCGACCCGCTCTGGAACGCGAACGCCGACCTCGACTGCAACGGCGTCGTGGACGGCCTCGACCTCACCGCCGTCATATCCAACTGGACCACCGCCGTCGCAACCGCGCCCGAGTCGACGGCAACGGAGTCGGCAAGCCCCGGTAGGCGCGAACCCTCGCGCGGCAACGCCCGCAGGGGTCCAGGCAAAGTCCGGAAGCAATGACCCAGCAGACAACAGAACAGGAGAGGCACCAATGAAAGGGCGTCTAACGGTAGCTCTCGTTTGCGTAGTACTTCTCGTCGCCGCTCCCGTAGTCGCCACCACCATCTACGTTGACGACGACGCGCCGAACGATCCCGGCCCCGGCGACCCCGCCGCCAGCGACCCCCTCGAGGATGGCACCGTCGCCCACCCTTACGATGCCATTCAAGAGGGTCTGGATGCTGCCGTGTCCGGCCTCGACACCGTCATTGTCAAAAACGGGACGTACACGGGTGTCGGCAACCGCGACCTCGACTTCCAGTGCAAGGCCATCGCGGTGCAAGGCGAGGCAGGCGCTGACAAAACGATCATTGACTGTCAAGGAGCTGGCCGCGGCTTCAACTTCCATCTCGGCGAGGGCCCCGCGGCCATCGTTCAGGGCTTCACCATCAGGAACGGCGCCACCGCGACCCAGGACGGGGGCGCCATCGCCTGCGAGGACAGCAGCCCAACGATCAGCGACTGCATGATCACGAACAACCAAGCGACCTCCGGCGGCGGCATTTATTGCCACCTCGGCGCCCCCACGATCACCGGCTGCACGATCAACGGCAACAGCACGGGCAGCGGCGGTGGTGGCGGGGGCCGCGGTGGCGGCATCTACATCTGGAACAGCACGCCGACGATTACGAGCTGCACAATCACCGGCAACTTAGCCGGGTACTGGGGCGGCGGCATTGACTGCGCCTACGCAAACCCCGAGATCACCGACTGCGCGATCGTCGGCAACTGGGCCGACAACGCCGGCGGCGGCATCGCCGTCTCGATAGGCAGCAACCCGACGATTCGCGACTGCGTGGTCCGGGGAAATCGATCCAACTACATTCCCGACGGCGGCGGGGGTTCCGGCGGTGGCGTGTACCTCGACCAGAGCAGTGCCCAGATACACAACTGCCTTATCATCAGTAATTCAGCCGACACCAATGGCGGCGGCCTGGACTGCTTTTACAGCAACCCCGATCTCCTCAACTGCACGATCGCCCACAACTGGGCCGGCGGCGACGGCGGCGGTCTCTACTGCTATGAGGCTGGCCCCACGCTGGTCAACTGCATCCTCTGGGACGATGGCCCGCAGGAAATCTATGTGCACTCCGGCTCAGCCACAGTCAGCTATAGCTGCGTGCAGGACGACGACCCTGACGACGGGATCGTCTATCCGGGCAGCGCCAACATCGATGACGACCCGCTGTTTCAGGTCGGCCCCCTGCACGCCTACTACCTGAGTCAGATCGCCCCCGGGCAAGCCACCGACAGCCCGTGCGTCGACACCGGCAGCGACACCGCCGTCAACCTCGGCCTCGACGCGCTCACCACACGCACTGACGGCGTCCCCGACGCCGGGACCGTCGACATGGGCTACCACGCGCCCCCCGCCATCTTCGGCGACGTGGACGGGAACGGCATCGTCGACGGCCTCGACCTGTCCGCCGTCCTTTCCGCCTGGGAAACCGTGCCCGGCGACCTGCTCTGGAACGCGAACGCCGACCTCGACTGCAACGGCCTCGTGGACGGCCTCGACCTCACGGAAGTGATATCCAACTGGACGACGCCTGGCGCAGCCCCGGCTGCCGCAGCTCCGCCCGCCGCGCCAAGGGCCGAACGAGGCAGATCCGGCGCCGCTCCCGGCAACGTCAATAGAGGCAAAGGCAGCGTGCGGCGGAGGTAGCCGCCCAGGAGACGCGCCCCCACGAGAGATCGGCATAGACGCAAGAGGTTTCCCGCTTGACTTCGCCCCGCCGCCGTGGTAATATATGTACGGTGATTGGAGGTGTGGGATCTGCCGCAGACGTGCCGGCGGGAGGTCGTGCCATACGTGTTCCGACCATTGTGCGCGCCTCGATTTCAGTCCCGTTATCGTCGCCTCTCGGGGCTGCTCCCGACGACGATCCACATCAATAAGGACAACACCCGCGGACCGTGGGACCGCTCGCCGGCGACAGAGAACTTCATCCTGAGGGAGAACAACGTGCAATGAGCAGTGCAAAACGCCTCTGCGTGATCGTCGCGGTGGTGGCCGCCGCCGCGTGTTCTGCGCCCGCGCCGGGCGAGATCATCGACGTCCGCGAGATGGAGCTCGCCGGCCAGGCGACGGTGACCGCCCCGTCCCCGGACATGGGAAGTAAAGACGCCCTGTTCGACCAGAATTGGGTGAACCTGTACCGGACGGACAGTGTGACGAATCCCGTCGCGATCACCGTGGAGTTCACCACCCCGCAGACAACCGGCGCGGCCCGGGGTCTGTTCACGCATACCACCTGGTACCAGTGGACGCTCGAGGCGGCCGACACGGTCTCGGACCTCGACAGCCAGAGCGGTACGTACATCAAGATCTTTGGCCCGAACCAGGTGCCCAGTGGCGAGATCTCGTGGGAGGAGTGGAACGACACGCCGGTCACCCGCACGGTCTACCGCTTCACCGTCTACAGGATGTACGGCGACAATCACAACCACATCCGCGAGCTCGAGCTCCAGACGCCGGAGCCGATCGAGGAGGTACTCATCGGCGGGGACCTGGTGCGCATCAACGTGATCGAGGTGAGCCCCGACGACACGGAGCTGCCCGTCGGCTTCGACCAGCAGTACGAGGCCGAGGCCTCACTCAGCTATGGCCCCGACAGGTACGACGTGACGACAATCGCCTCGTGGAACTCGGACAACCCCGGCGTCGCAACGGTCACCTCGACCGGCTACGTGACGGCACAGGGCATCGGCGCGACGGCCATCAACGCCGACCTCGGCGTCGTGCACGGCGAGGCGGCGCTCTCGGTGCGGGCGGCGCGGCCGGCCGACCTCGACGTGCCGTTCATCCACCGCACGCCCGAATACAACCGGTTCAAGGTCTCCTTCACCGGGGACCAGCACATCATGCCCGGCTACGAGACCGAAAAAAAGTGGCCCGACCCGGGCGAGCTGGTCACCTACACCGCGCACGTCTTCAACAAGGGCGACGCCACGGTGGCGGACATCACGTACCGCTGGTACTTCGACGACGTCCTCGTCGAGGAGGGGACCATCCCTTCGCTCGCCGGCCTGACGCAGACGACGCAATCCTGGTCGTCCGAGTGGCCGGCCGACACCGTCCAGACCGTCAGCATCCCGCCCGGGGCGCAGACGCTCCACCCGAAGCAGCTCGAGCGCGCCATCGGCGACCACCGCATTCGCTTCGAGCTCGACCCCGACGACGAGATCGCCGAGGGGTGCGAGGTCAACAACGTGGCCGAGGATTACATCAACGCGATCACCTTCTGGCTCTTCATCGACGAGACCACCTACAAATACATGAACAAGCACAAGAGTTTTCTGGAAAGCTACTCGGCCGAGGACTGGTGCC
>CAZJXV010000188.1:0-8594 GCA_964550015.1 uncultured Verrucomicrobiota bacterium | reverse complement strand
CAAGCCCGGCAAGGGCCCCGCCTACAACCAGGTGGCGATGAAAAGCCTCAAGTCGGGCCGCCTCCTGCGCCAGCGCTTCCGATCGAGCGACAACGTCGAGCAGGTCTACCTCGACACCCGCCCCATGCAGTTCCTCTACAGCGACGAGACCCACTTCCACTTCATGGACCAGACCGACTACGAGACCATCGCCATCGACGCCGACGTCGTCGGCGACGCCCGCCACTACATCACCGAGGGCATGCTCATCGACGTCGGCATGCACCAGGGCAGCGCCGTCACCATCAGCCTGCCCACCAGCGTCGTGCTCGAGATCGCCCAGACCGACCCCGGCATCAAGGGCGACACCGTCAGCGCCGCCACCAAGCCCGCCCGCACCGTCACCGGCCTCGTCGTCCAGGTCCCGCTGTTCGTCAACACCGGCGAGCGCATCAAGGTCGACACCCGCACCGGCCAATACCTCGGCCGCGACTAGCCCCCCGCCGCCGTGCCCAGTCCGCGCTCTCCCGCATTTCTCACACCGCGCAAGGCGCCGGAAAAAATGGGGACTGGCACCTATTTTTCACAGAGGCGGGACACATTCCACACACCGTGGCGCAGAACAATAGGTGCCTGTCCCCATTTTTTCGTCTGCCACGAGCTGTCCACAGGAACTGGCCTGTTCCCGGCCTGTAGTCCCTTGCGCTGAGGCCCGTTGCGCATCGCAAACGGCCTCCCCCCGCCCTACATCCCGATTCTCCGCCCTGCGCGGTGAATCCGTCCCGCCCTACCGCGGCGGAATCAGCTTCGTCGTGAAAATCGAGATCAACCCGCCCAGACCGACGTAACCGAGGATCACCTCGGCCATTACGACCACCTCGCCGGTGTGGTTGATGGGCGTGACATCGCCGAAGCCAAGTGTGGTAAACGTGACGACAGAGAAGTAGAGGTAGGTCACGAAATTGGGCGTATGCGGTCCGTCGAGTTCGACGAGCCGTGTTCCCTGCACATCGGCGAGGTGGTAGGCCACCGCGAAGCCGACGGCGACCGCGACGCACCAGACCACCCAGGGCCAGAAGCTTCGCCCGCAGTTGCAGGTGATCTTCCAGATCCACCAAGCCCTGGGCCAGGCAAGTCGTACGCGGTACACGAAGTTCGACTGGCGGACCCAGCGGTCGAATAAGGGATCGCTGTAGCGAATGCCTCGCACGTCAAAACCCCGGAAGCTGCGGCGCTTCGGCTCCCTCCCTCTTGTGCTCTTCCACCGCACGTTCCAGAAGTTGGTTTCGCTTAGGAACACGTCGCTCAGGTCAGCCCCGCAGATTTCCGCGCTTTCCATCACCGCGTGCTCGAGATTGGCTTTCGACATGTTTGCGCGCTGCAGGTGAACCCGGCCCAAAACCGCGCCTTGAAACTGTGCACTCCTCAAATCGGCGTGTTCGAAATGGCCCTCCGTGAGATCGGCGCGGCGCAAGTCAACCCTGTCCAACTTCGCATACTCGAAGTGTGCCCCTTTGAGCACGACCCGTGGCGCGTCTTGCGGCGGAGCACAGATGCCTCGGCCGGACAAGTCAATCCCTCTTAGGTCAGGGCCTTGCCATTCCCTCTGGCCGCGCGTCCCTACATTGACGAGCCATTTCGGGCGGGCCTCGTTTGCCGTGCTAGCGTTTATCCATCCAACCACTTCGTCAAGCATCTCGTCCGACCACCGGTTGCGAAGACGTTCGACTTCCTCGTCCAGGTAGCGCTCTCCGGCTTCAATGTCGTGAACGGGCACCTCTGCCGGTGACCCGCCGGCCATTGGTCCACCGCCCGTCAACTGATCGGCAGTTCTCTTGTCGCTACGCTTCGCCATGTCTCTGTGCCCTCCGCAGGTTCCTTCTCTTGTGGGGACCACATGTAAATCCCGGCCACCCGCTCAACGCGGCGGAATCAGCTTCGTCGTAAAGATCGAAATCAACCCGCCCAGACCGACATAGCCGAGGATCACCTCGATGGTGACTAGGATCTCGCCTAGCAGTCGCGTCGGCGTTACGTCCCCGAACCCCAGCGTCGTGAACGTCACAATCGAGAAGTAGAAGTACGTAAAGAGATTCGGCTCGCGCTCTATCCACTCCGGGTCCTCCAATTGGACGACCGCTGATCCCCACGTGGCGAACGCATAGAAGACGAATCCGAACAGGAGCGCGATCAACGTGCAAGCGACCACCCATCGCCAGAAGCTCCGGCCGCAGTTGCAGGTCACCTTCCACAACAGCCACAGCGGCGGCGGCCATTTGTTCATAGCGACGGCCAGCTTGCCGAGCCGAGTTGACGGCAGGTACTTCCCTCCCATCGCGTAGAGAAACTCGGTGTTCTCCCTCCTTAGAGGCCACAAGAACCTAGCTAGGAATCGCCACGGGTTCCACCATGTTTCCCTACAGCTCATGATGAACGCCGACTGGCGCACGAAGCGTTCGAATAACGGATCGTTGCAGCGAATCTCGCGGTAGCTGAACCCGGAGAAGAGAACGGCTGGGGGCGGCTTCCCTTTGTCGCTTCGCCATCTGACGTTGTTGAAAGTTGCCTCCCGGAGGAACGCGCCGCTGAAGTCAGCCATCCAGATCTCGGAATTCCAGAGCTCAGCATGCTCTAGATGAGTCCACCACAGGCGAGCGTGCTGAAGGCGTACGTACCATAGCTTCGCGTACTCAAGATGGGTCGCCGTTAGGTTGGCGTACTCCAAATGGGTGCCAAAGAGGCTAGGCGGGGGAGAATCGGCTGTTCGAGCTTGCCCAAGATGCCTACTAAGATCAATGCCGCGCAGATCACAGACGACGAAGGTTGGCATGCCGGGGAAAGCGTACTCCCTAGTAGGGACGAACTCGGGAATAGCGCCCTTCGGCGTGCCGTTCTCTATCCACCGTGCCACGGCAGCGGTTCTCTCCTCGGTCCACCAATCCCGGAGCCTCTTGACTTCCTCGTCGGTGTACGATTCACCAGCGTGAATGTCTTTGATCTCCACCTCAGAAAGGCGACCTTCAGGATCGTTCCAGGGCGGGAGTCCGGGGTCTCTGCTCGAAACGTGATCTAGAGCCATCGTGTTCTTTCTCCAGAGTTAAGTGAATTGTGGCTATAACTGGGGCAGCTTCTTACGGCATTTGCGGCCCACGATCGTTCGGCGGAGAGGTCCTTGATCGGGATTTCCTTGAGGCGGCCTTCGGGCGTCATCCAGGCTGGTTCGGGTTCTTTGTCGTCGGCAGGGGTTTTGTCGGGCATCGCGTGGATCCCTTCCTGGAATGTTGGGCTTATGCGCACGCGTGCACGTGCGTGCGTGTCCATTGTATGCGGCGGCCGTGATAAGGGCAAGAGGCCGAGAGCTCCGCAAGGAGCGACTGGCAGTAGCCTCGGGCGCCGGCCCTGCGAAGCTTCAGCGAAGCAGGGCAAGCCCGTGGAATAGGGACGCGAAGAACCGGAGCCCCGGAGGGGCGACTGAGATCCAAAGGCTCGACGAGTGCGTATCAATCGCCCCTCCGGGGCTCGGCCATGTGCTGCTGCATCCAAATCCCCACGGGCTTGCGCCCGAGGCTACTGCCAGACGCCGCTGCGCGGCTCCGGCTGGCGACAGCTTTCCCTCTGCGATCTCCGCGTCTCTGCGAGAGCTGTCTTAGTTCTGCAGGTGCTTTGTGATGCGCTTGACGAGCGGAGCGGGGTCGGTGGGCGTGAAGCCCAGATGGGCTTCGAGCTCGTCGAGCCGCAGGCGCTGGCCCTGGGCCCAGAGCTGTTGGAGCGAGCGGCCCGCCTCGCGGCGTGTGAACCACCGGGGGCCGTATTCAGCGGCGAGGTGGGCGGCGAGCGCCGCCTCGAAGAACCACGCGCGCAGGTAGCGGGCGCAGTAGTAGTCGGGGTCCACGCCCACGAGGTAGTTGGCGGGGTCGTGCGTGACGAGGGTGGCGCGGCCGAGCTTGTCGGCGTAGGCGGCGGGGTGGTTGTCGTCGCCGGGACTGTCGTGCAGCGCGAGCTCGTAGTCGAGCTTGGCGCAGTAGCCCCGGAGCATGTAGAGCAGGTTGCGGTGGGCGAACCGGAGGTAGTTGCCGGCGAGCTCGTTGGGCAGGTACTCGTTGAGGAACTCCGGCTCGAGCAGCAGGTGCTGCATGAGGAAGGCGAAGGCCTCGGTGACGCTGTTGTCGCCGAGGCGGCGGAACTCGAAGTCGAGCTCGGCGTCGGCGTAGCCGAAGTGCAGCGCGTGGCCGAGCTCGTGGAAGAACGAATGCCAATCGCGCTGGCCGCCGGAGGGGCTGATGACGAGGATCACGCGGTTGGGCACCTCGATGGTGGCGACGAAGGCGCGCGGGGTTTTCTTGGGGCGCTGTTCGATGTCGAGGTGGATGTGGCCGTGGGCGTAGATATCGAGCCCGAGGGCGCGCACGGCGCGCTCGGCGGTGCTCACGAGGCTATCTGGGGGAAACATCGCGTCGAACTCCGGCGCGCGCCACAGGTAGCCAATGTCGCATGTCTCGGTGTCGGCGAGGTCCTGGCCGAGGCGCTCGGAGACCGCGGCGCTCATCTCGCGGCGGTAGAGGGATTCGGTCTGGCGCAGGAAACTCTTGGTGGCGGCGTGCACCGCCCCCAGGTCGAGGCGGCCGACCTCTTGGACGGCGCTCGTGTAGGACTCGAAGCCGAGGACGCGGGCGGTCTCGTGCTCGTGGGCGATCATGTCGCGGGCGAGGGGGGTGAGCTGCTCGACGACCACGCGGCGCGCAGCGGCCATGGCGCGGCGGCGGCCGCGGTCCGGCTCGTTGGCGAGCGAGACCGCCGACTGGCGGTACGGCTCGGTGCCCCAGGGGTAGGTGACCTCGGCGCGCGCCTCGAGCGCGTTCCACTGGTCAGCAAGCTCTTTCGTGCGGGCGCCGCCAACAAGCCCGCCGACGAGCTCGGCGAGGAACTCGGTCCGCCGCAGCCCGTCGCCGCCGCTCCGGTCGCCTTCGAAGCCCTTGGCCTCGGCGCGCAGCGTCTTGAACAGGGCCTCGTTCGGCAGGTCGGCATACTTCTCGTAGATCGCGGCGACGTTGGAGGTGTCGGCCAGGCCCGCGCCGGCAGCGTAGCAATCGGTCTCCAGCTCCTTGAGGAACTGCTCGGCGCGGCGGCGCACGGTGTCGCGCTCGCGGGCGTTGTGTTGTCTGCGCAGCATGCGGCAGCGTCCTGGCCGGGTGGCGCGTCGGTCTGCTATTCGCTCAGCTCCTCGATGCGGTCCTGCACGCCCTCGTCTTCGCCCACGAGGTCGAGGTAGCGCTTGTAGTACGTGACCGCGTCCTCGGGCCGGTCGAGGTCCTCGTCGTACAGTTCCGCGAGCTCGTGCACGGCGAACGCGTAGTCGGGGGCGATCTCGAGCGTGCGTTTGAAGTAGGTCTCGGCGTCCTCGTATCGCTCGAGGCTGCGCATGGCGCTGGCGAGGTTGACGGTGGCGAACTGGTGGTCCTTGTTGAGCTCGAGCGCCTTCTCGTAGTGGGGGACGGCTTGTTCGGCCTCGCCGTTGTTGAGCCGCAGGTTGCCGAGCAGGTTGTAGGTGTCCGCGTTGTCCGGGTCGAGCCGCGCGGCTTCGAGCAGGTGTTTTTCGGCCGTCGTCATGTAGCGCTCGGCGATGCGCGTCTTGCCCTCGTTGCGCTTCTGGGTGGCCTTCTCGTCATAGGCGTATCCGAGGTAGTAGCTCCAAAACGCGTCGTCGGGCGTGAGCTTGATGCCGCGCATGAGCCAGCCGATCGCGTCGTCCCACTCGCTGCGGCGGACTTCGAGCAGGGTGAGCTCGACGAGCGCGCCGGTGTACTGGCGGTCAAGTCTGTAGGCCTTCTCGTAGTAGTCGGCGGCGGTATCGGGATCGCTGCGCACGTACGCGTACAGGTTGCCCAGGTTGAAGTAGCCCCACTTGAAGTCGGGGTCGGCCTCGAGTGCGGCCAGGTAGAGGCGCTCGGCACGCTCGTAGTCCTTGTCGTTGTAATAGACGTTGGCGAGCTCGTTGAGCGCGTTCGGCTCGTCGCCGCGCAGCTCGAGCGCTTGCTCGTAGGCTTCCTTGGCCTCGTCGGGCTTGTCGAGGAGCACGTACACGCGCGCGAGACCCATGTAGCCGTCGAAGTCCTTGGGCTCGTGCTCGATATACGTGATGTAGTCAAGCGCCGCCTTGTGCGGGTCGTTGAGCGTCAGGTGGTACAGCGCCGCCCGGCGGAAGTAGCTGATAGCGTAATCGGGGTTGATCTCGAGCGCCTTGCCGTAATAAGCGAGCGCTTTGTCGGTGTCGCCCAGCTTCTCCGACGCGCTGGCGATGTTGTGGTACGCGTAGTGGGCCTCGGCGTCAAGCTCAATGGCCTGCTCATACTGCTTGATCGAGTCCTCATAGCGCTCCAGGCCGTACAGCGCGTTGCCCAGATCGTTGTAGGCGTCGGGATTGCTCGGGTCGAGCTCGATCGCCTCACGGGCGGCGTCGCCGGCGCGCCGGTACTCGCCCTGGGCGTAGTAGGTCTCGGACAGCGCCAGGAAGCCCTTGACGTAGGTGTCGTTGTACTCGATGGCCCGCTTGAAGGCCTTGACGCTCTCCTCGGCGCGACCGAGCTGGTTGTAGCAGACGCCGAGGTTGAAGTGCGGCAGGAAATACGTGGCGTCCACGCGGACGGCCTCGTTCAGGTAGCCGATGGCCTCGTCGTAGTCGCCGCGATCCATGTAGACGACGGCGAGGTCGTTATAGGCTTCCTTGTAGTCGGGGTCGGCCTCGATGGCCTGCTTCAGGAGCCTGACCTTCTCCTCCTCGTCCTCGGCCTCGAGCGCCTTGCTGAACAGCTCCAGGGCGTTGAGGTTCGTGGTGGGCTGTTTGGTGACCGTCTTGCGCTCTTTGCGGGTGGTCTCGATGCCCATGGTCTGGATGAGCTTCAGGGCGAGCTCGTCCTGCAGGTCGAAGATGTCGTCCATCTTGCCCTTGATGTCCACGGCCTCGAGCACCTCGCCGGTCGAGACGTCCACGAACCGGGCCGTGATCCGGATGTTCTTGGCGTAGTGCTGGAAACCGCCCACGAGCAACACGTCCACCTTGAGGAACCTGGCGAGCTGCTCGGACTTCTCCGTGTCGAAAAAGTCCGTGGCGGTGAAATCGAGCTCCTCCATGGCCTTGAGGATCTGCTTGCGCTCGACCAGCCGCAGGTCGCGGACCTGCCGCAGCTTGGTGATGAGCGTCTCGGCCATGCCGGCGCTGAGCCAGTCGTCTTCCTTGGCTTCCTTGTTGGCGTTCTCGAAGTCGAGGATGGCCACGCTCCTCGTGGTCATCTCGGTGGCAGCGGCGACCGCAGCGCTCGGGCCCCGGCCGGCGAGCGTCAGGACGAAACAGCACAGCAGGAGGATAAAGACTCGGCGCATCGGTAATCTCCTTGCCTCGGGCATCGTTGGCGTGTCTTCATTTAGGCCGACGGCCTCGCGCCCGTCAAGCGCATTCTGGACGCCCGGGGTGGCAGCAGCAGAGCAATTCACCACGGAGGCACGGAGGACACGCACGGGACGGCTTGACGGGGCCGCGCGTCATTTCGCTTGCGGCGGCCGGGGATGCGCCCTATGCTCTGGCACTGAGCGGGGGTAGTCTGATGCTGTCGGACCAGGACAAGCGGCTCTTGCTTGAGATCGCCCGCAGGGCGATGGCGGCGTTCGCGTCCGGCGCGACGTTCGAGGACCCGCTCATGGTGCCCGACGCGCTCCGGCCGGTCGTGGGCGCCTTCGTCTCGCTGCACAAGGCGGGCGACCTGCGCGGCTGCATCGGCTACGTCAAGGGCGTCAAGCCCCTGTGGGAGGCCGTGCGCGACCTGGCGGTCGAGGCCTCGGCCCACGACCCGCGGTTCGCCCCGGTGCGGCCGCGCGAGCTCGAGGAGATTGACGTCGAGATCTCCGTGCTTGGGCTGCTCGAGCAAATCAAGGGCCCGGGCGAGATCGAGATCGGCACGCACGGGCTGTACATCCGCGCAGCGGGGCGCTCGGGCCTGCTGTTGCCGCAGGTGGCGTCCGAGCACGCCTGGAACGCGCCGAAGTTCCTCGAGCAGGTCTGTTGGAAGGCGGGGCTGCCGCTGGACGCGTGGCACAAGCCCGGGGCCGAAGTGTCCCGGTTCGGCGCCGAGGTCTTCGGCGAAAAGCAGATGGGCCTCTGGCCGCCGCAGGACCGCTGAGGCCGGCATCACCTGAGACACGAGCAGCGGAGCATGGACGAGTACAAACCAGGCGAGATCGATCCGAAGTGGCAGCAGCATTGGCGCGACGAGCGGCTGTTCAACACCGACACGAGCGCGAGTGACGTCGACAAGTACTACGTGCTCGTGATGTTTCCGTACCCGTCGGGCGCGATGCACGTCGGGCACGGCAAGAACTACATCATCGGCGACGTGGTGGCGCGCTACAAGATGATGCACGGCTACCGCGTGCTCAATCCGTTCGGGTGGGACGCCTTCGGCCTGCCGTCCGAGCAGGCCGCGCTCCAGAAGGGCGTGCATCCCCGCGAAGGAACGCTCGCCAGTATCGAGGCGGGCAAGCGCCAGCTCATGACCTGGGGCACCGAGTACGACTGGGAGCGCGAGGTCACCTCGTGCGAGCCCGACTACTACCGCTGGACGCAG
>CAZJXV010000187.1:0-8641 GCA_964550015.1 uncultured Verrucomicrobiota bacterium | reverse complement strand
AATTCCTGCGATCGGTGCAAGACGGCGACACGATCAGGTTCTTTGAGTAGCCCCGATCCGCACAGGTTGAGGTCGTAGGGGAGAAGTTCTCTGTACTGAGTGGGTTACGGTTTGGCGAAGCGTCCGTGGAAGCGCTTTCAGACGGCTCGACACCGGCGGTGCCCCGTGCGAATGTTGCGGTCCTGTAAGCCGGGCTGTCGCGTGTGTCCGGCCCAACACTTCCTGCAGGGGGCGACGAACCATCGCGTGCGCGATGCGCGTGTGAGGAGGAGATAACGATGGGCAATTCCCGACGATGTGCGGCATTGGCCGGCGCGCTTTTTCTGCTTGTGTCTGCGGCGGGCGCAACGGCAGCGACGGAGGAGGAGGCGGAGCTCAAGCATCACACGGTCGGCTCGCCCGAGTGGCTCAGGCTGAGCACGGAAGTCTGTAACGCGCACCCTTATCCGGGTGGGCTCAGTACGATATTCCTTCGCTTCTACACGGATCCCATGCGGGCGGACGAGAACAACCCCCTGTGGCGCAAGACGTTCGGCGGGTACTTCGAGTACGTTTTCCCGTATCAGGGCATACCGGGGATCGTGTACCAGCCCGCGGGCTGGATGGCGCCGAAGGTTGGCGAGGTCAACAGCGTCAAGAACATCAACTACAAGGCGATCGGGAAAGCGGCCAACATGCTTCAGCGCAAGGGGAACTGGTTGAACCTCCACTGCCCTGCGATGCAGTGGTGGGGGGCCTCGTCGGACGAGGAGACGCCGCAGGAGGGGGCCGTGCTGATGAACATGGCGCTGTTGTCGCTCGAGACGCCGCCTGACGGCTTCAACTTCGACGCGTGGCTCGAAGCCGGCGCCGACATCGCGGCCATCCGCAAGAAGGCCGACGAGGTGCTGCCACGCGGGCACTACGTCATGCACGCCGAGAGCCACGTGGCCGACCCGCCCGGTTTCAACGCACACTACATGTACCTGTTTGGCCGGCGGCTGAAGTCCTGGGAGGACGACCTGTACGGGCTGCATTACCTGTGGTTTGCGGTGCGGGGGCTCGTGGCGCACGGGCAATCTCCGTGGTGGGGCCAGCGGTTGGTCAGGCTGATGATGTGGGACAGCCTGTTTTGGGGGAGTGCAAGCCCATGGGCGGATTTGTCGCCAGCGTACTATTACGACCGCTGGCAGATGCAGGAGCTCGTCGGGCTGACGAGGCTGTTATGGCACCACGGCGATCTGCTGGGATTGGTCAAGGACCCCGTGCTCTTGCCGGAGGAGGACCTGCTCCAGGGCGGGTTTGCCGTGAACGTGTTCGACGGCGCTGCGCCCGCGTACTTCCGCGCGCCGGACCACCCCGGCGCCGACAAGCGGGTCTATGCGTTCAAGACCGGCGGCGCGCCGCTGCCGTTCGGCGACGCGTCCTACTACGATGCACTGCCGCCGGTGCCGGAAGCGGGACCCAGCGGCGATCTGTTCTCGACGCGCTACGAGCCGGGCTTTCACTTCATGAGCGTCGGCATTGACGGGGCGTGGCGCACGCCGACGCGGCGCGAAGGGAACAAGATCGTGGTTTGTATGAAGAACCGGCTGGCGCGCTTCGGCACTTTCCCTGCCCGAGGCGAGACCGTCTGGGTCATCCGGTACAAGAACATCCTCAGCGTGGGCCGCAGCGACCGGCACACGCTTCGGGCCAGGGTGAACAAAGCCTATGCGGAGAACCTGCTCGTCGAGCTGAGGTTCAGCCGGGCCGACTTCGATGACTACGAGACCGTTGTCGCGCGGCCGGTCATCAACCAGGAAGTCGTGATCAACCTTCCGCGTGACCTCGGGGTCGAGCAGTTGCACCCGGGCGACAGATTGCACGTGCGGCTCATGCGCGAGCACGTCCTGGACCGCTGGCACATCCCGTACCTGCTGTGTGACGAGGTGGTGCTTTCCGGGCGCGAGCTCCAGCTCTACGGCTTGATACGGAGCCGGCCGCGCGACGGAGTGACCCGCGGCGGCACAGCGACGTTCGAGGCCGAGGTCGGCAACGACAGCGGCACACCGCGAACAGTGCGGCTGAGCTGGCAACTCCCGAAGGGCTGGACGCTCGCGCAAGGCGAGATGACGCAGGAGGTTACCGTCCAGCCGTATAGGACCGTACGCGCCTCGATCCAGGTGCGTGCGGGCGACGAGGCGCCCTTCGGCGGTCAGATAGTGCAAATCACGGCTGACCCGGGCGAGACGGCCGGCGGCGTGGCCACTCATCTTGGAATGGACAGCAAGCTGGTCGTGGTGGCGCCCGGCGATCTGGGCGACGGCGGCGGGGAACGGGACCTCGTCAGCATCGAGACCGGCGGATTCAAGGGCATGAGCGGCGTGACGATTCCGGTCACCCACAAGGTGGCGTTCCCCGGCAATGGGAAGGCCTACAAGGTCGTCGAGTACGATGCGGCCGGGAAGGTCGTCGGCGAGCCGATTCCCGCCGAGTACGTGCGCATCAATGACACGCGCGGGACGTTAAGCTGGGTGGTGACTGGAAACGACGAGGTTTGGCGGAACTTCTGCATCATGGCCGTGGAGGGCCAGACGCCGCTGGGCCGGCCCAAGATGTTGGTCTCGACGCCCCACATGCCTGTCCCACCCGGCCACGTGGACACGTCCGAGGTGGAGCACAAGTGCGGCATCCTCGAGATCGAGATGGCTGTGCCCTACTCGAGGGAGGACGTGGTCTGGGTCGGGTTCAAGAATCCGCTGCCCGAGGGGTGGACGCTCAACCGCTTCGACCCGGACAACGCGCAGAACCTGATGGCGCTGAGGTTCAAGGACGAGCAGGAACAGCCGACCGTGGCCGTGTTCGACAACGGCACCGGCATGGTCGAGGTCAGCTCGGGCAAGAAGCTCGATGTCGAGGGCCACGGCATCGTGGACTGCGACGAGGTCTGGGGCGACTTCGGGTGGCCGGTGGGCAACGGCCGCCTCGACCGGGTCAGCGCAAGCGGGGCTCACGTGTACCGGCTCGAGTGGCAGCGCCTCTACCAGCGGTGGTACGTGGACGGGCGGCTGGTCTACGAGCGGCAGATCGCGCTCGACGAGCCGCTGCCGCTGATGATCGAGAACACGACGAAGCGCCACATGCCGGTCAACTGGATCCGCATGTCGAGCCCCTACAGCCGAAAATAGACTTTGGGACATCAGGGCTGAGGCAACGGGCAATGGAGCAGCCAACGCCGGCGGGATATTCGAGTTGGAGGAAGAAACGATGACGGGTCGCCTGTGTGCCCTTCTGCTTGTGCTGATCTGCGTTACGCCCGCGTGCGCAGCGGAGACGCGCGACTATACGTACTTCCTGAACGAGCTGGTGAACCTGGACGGGCTGCCGCTCATCCAGGAGGGAGTCAAGTGTGCGCTCGCTTCGAGCTGCAACCGGGAATGGCAGTACAACCCGAACGTTGACCACTTCCTGAGCGCTGCGCATTCGATCGAGGCCGACAGCAGCAAGTGGGTGCGCTACGACCAGGCAAGGCGGGAGGGCGTGATGGCTGAGCTCGAAGGCCCCGGCTGCATTGTCCGCCTCTGGTCGGCCAACCCGGAAGGCGTCATCCGCTTTTACCTCGACGGCGACACCGAGCCGACGTACGAGTTCGACTTCGACGCGCTCATGAGCGGCGATATCGAGCCGTTCAACCGGCCCCTCGTCTGGCAGCGCCAGGTGGTGCTTGGCGCGCCGCGACCCGAGGGGAGGCCGTCGCCCGACTTCATGAACTGGGGGGTGCCGTACATCCATCGGGAAGGCAACGCGGCGTCAACGTGCTACGTGCCGATCCCGTTCGCGAAGTCGTGCAAGGTGACCTCGACGACTCTGAGGGCCGACGGCTACGCCCACGCGCCTCCCCGGCGCCTGTACTACCAGGTGGGCTACAAGCTCTACCCGAAGGACTGGCAGGTGGAGACATTCAGCCTGCCGCTCAAGCCGGAATACAAGGCCAAGCTCGAGGAGGTCGCTCGCCTGTGGAATGCCTGCGGCGAGGACCCCCAGCCGGCCGGCGATGTCCGTACTCAAAACGCCACGATCGAGGTTAAACCGGGCGGGACGGCGAAGCTCTTCGATTTGAACGGTCCGGCGACGATCCGGCAGTTCCACGCGAAAGTCATCTCGAAGGACCCCCTGGCGACGCGCAACGTCGTGCTGCGTGCATTCTGGGACGGTGAGACGGAGCCGAGTGTCTTGACCCCCATCGGCGACTTTTTCGGCCGGGCCGTGGGCCGCGAGGCATACCGGTCGCTGCCGGTGGGGATGACGGACGAGATGGACTATTGCTACTGGCGGATGCCCTTCCAGAAGCACGGCACGCTGGCCGTCGAGAACCAGGGCACTGAAGCGGTCACGATCGAGTACAGGATTGTGTACACGACCGGTCCCGTGCCGGAGAATGTGGCGTACTTCCACGCTAAGTGGCGGCGCGAGGCCCCCGGCAGGAACTTTGACTACGCGCTCCTGGACTGCGATGGCGGCGCGGGCGTTTTCGTCGGCGACGTGTTGGCGATCGACAACCGGCTCGGCAAGTGGTGGGGCGAGGGCAACGAGAAGTTCTACGTCGACGGCGAGGCGGAGCCCTCGAGCTGGGGCACCGGCACGGAGGATTACTACGGCGACGGCTGGGGCATTCGCTGGTTTGTCAACGCCCTCCACGGCTGCCCGCAGAACGAAGGCCGCCGGCAGCTCATGTACCGCTGGCACATCAGCGACTCGGTCCCGTTCTCGAAATCGTTCAGGATGACACTCGACAATTACTCGGCCCTGCATGAGGACATGCAGAACGGCTACACGTCCGTCGCGTACTGGTACCAGGTGCCGGGGGGCCGGGACTTCTTCCCCACAGAGCTGCCCCGGGCCGATGAGCGTCGGCCCAGCCCGAAGGTCATCATGCCGTACGCCGTCGAGGCCGAGCGCATCGTCGCCGCGGGATCCAAGGCGACGATTATCGACGAGCCTGACACACGCGATCTCTACTCGTGGGGCCGGGCCGTACGCTCGACGGGCCCGACCCTGAATCTGACTCTCCCCGTTGAACGTGACGATGTGTATGCCCTTGCCTTGTTCGAAAAGCCGAACGTGCCGCTCGGTCAGGACGCGTGCACGCTGCTGTACAACGGCAAGCCGGTCGGAAGGGCTGTGCACCTGACAAAGGGCGAACACACCGTCACGGTGAAGCTGGCGCCGGAGCGTTCCGACGTGATCACGCTCGACTACCTGACGATGGTGCCGTTTCGGAACTTCATCACGGAGTGGCTCGTCCTCGGCCCGTTCGATAACGAGGGCGACAAGGGCTTTGACAGGGTGTATCCGCCGGAACAAAAGCTCGATTTCGATGCCGAGTACGACGTCAAGGGCGGCACAGCGAAGTGGGAGCGGCTCGGCGCGAAGACCGGTGGCCTGCTGAACTTCGATGTGCATTTCTACCCGAACGACTGGGTCGTCGCGTACGCCTACGTCGAGGTCGTCTCACCCGATGCGCGGGACACAGAGCTGCTGATCGGCAGCGACGATGGCGTCAAAGTCTGGCTCAATGGCGAGCTCGTCCACGAGAACCACGTGCACCGCGCCTGCGTGGCCGACCAGGACCGGGCGAAGATCAGTCTCAAGAAGGGGCTCAACACGCTGCTGTTCAAGGTGGACGACGGCATTACCGACTGGGGCCTCGCCGCCCGGATCGTGGACCCCGACGACACCCTCGAGTACCGGCTGCCCCCGAAGTTCGAGTACCGGTTTCCGGCGGAGTAGGGCTGCCTTGAAGTGCTGGTCCCAGGAGGCGCAGCTCTGGAGCGGGTGAGACCCGACGCGGGCCCATTAGAACCGTCTCAAGAAAAGCACTGGCAGTCCGTTGAGGCGCCCTCTATAGTATGTGGGGTATGGTTGGGTGATGCACCTCGACCTGGGCAGCGGAGGCGCCGCAAATGATAACCGGCCTATCAATACGGAATTTCAAGGTTCTGGCCGCGATTCCTGAGACCGAGGGACAACTAGTTGGATTCGGGCCCCTGAATGTGCTCATCGGCCCCAATGGTTGCGGGAAGTCCTCCTTGCTGCAGGCAATAGACTTCCTGCGCGCCTTCTTCATGACTTCTGTCGAGGTTTACCTCAAGGAGCGTGACTGGGAGTACCGGGATCTACCGAATCTCCGACAGACGCGAAAATCGATCCGTTGGGAACTGAAGGCGAAGCTCGATAGGAACGAAGAGGGGATTGGGGAGGGTGAGTATCACTACGTTGTGACCCTGCAACCGCGGAAGCACCTTGGAGTCCATGAGGAGCACCTGACGTGGACGCCCTCGAACGGTGAGCCCACGGTTCTTCTGAGGCGAAAAGGCCGCAAGTGTGGCTACCTCGACCGTGTCAGCGGGACGTTTGAGGAGCTCGAGATCATCGGGTTGCCAGCAAGCGTCATGAGTCGTTGGGAGACGCAGCGTGATCGGCAGAAATTCCCTGAGCTGCTTCGGTTTCGCGACTGGGTGGAGGGTTTTCGCTCCTACCTTATTTGGGATCCAAAGGCTCTCAGACTGCCCTCGCGAGGTCAGGATGAGCTAGGGACTTCGGGTGAGTACTTGGCCTCTGTTGTCGGGCGACTCAAGGACAAGAATCGCGAGGCCTTCCGCAGGTTCAACAAGCGCCTGAAGCGCCTATTCCCTGTCTTGTCAGGCATATCGGTTTCCGGCACAGGCTGGGGGTGGCGGCACTTGCACCAGCACGAGGGAGATGGTCAGGAGGTGGCTTTTGGCAGCCGGCACATGAGCGATGGAGTCCTGCGTCTGCTTGCGGTGACCAGCCTCCTCTACGTTGAGAGGCCCCCGACAGTAATCACTTTCGAGGAGCCGGAGAACGGGGTGCACCCACAATTGATAAGGGAGGTTGTCCATCTTCTTCGCGAGCTGACCGAGCGCAAACCGCCCAACCGCTGCCAAGTCTTCTTTAGCACGCACAGTCCTTACGTGCTCGACGAGTTCTATGACCATCCTGACGAGGTCTACTGCATCGAACGTTCCCGACCCAGAGTCGGAGCAAGAATCATCCGTCTCAGTGAGAACAAACAGCTGAAGATCGCTCGTGACACGTTTAGGCGGTCGCTCGGCGAGGCCTGGGCAAGCGGGCTCCTTGGCGCAACGGCGGGTGTGCGGGGTTTATGAGTACCAAGATCGGCGTCATCACCGAGGGGAGTATTGACTACGCGTTACTTCCACCCCTTCTGTCTCGCATTGCAGAAGAAAAGGTGGGGTTCCACTGGCCACTGGACGTTGATGATGTAGCCGAACTGTTCCCGATACGGAAGCGCGGTCACGGAGGTGTGTTGCATGCGCTTCGCGCCTTGGTTAGAGCCCTAGATACGCAGTACTATGATCACGCCTGCTACGTGATCTTGCTGGATCGGCGAACTAGACGTATTCAACAACGGGTAAGGAGACTGATTTCAGGCAGAGATCGCTTCGTGTTGGGCATTGCGATCGAGGAGGTCGAAGCCTGGTGGCTTGGTGATCGAACCAATACTCTTGCTTGGAGCGGGTTCGACGCGCTACTTCTTCCAGAATGTCGGTACGCTACTCGTAATTACCAAGCTGAGCGCGACGAAAACCCGAAGAGAACACTTGACGAGCTAACGCGCCTCTCAGACCGGTTCGACCGCTCTTATGGTGAGGGAAACCTAGACCTAGCCACGGAATTCGCGGAAGAATATTGGCGCGCCTATGCTCGTCTTGATGAGATCGCCCATCAATGTCCGCAAGGCTTCGGGACTTTTCAACAGGAGGTGGCGGGTCAATTCCGGCGAGCAAGGCGCCGGGCGGGTCGTCTGTTCTGAGACGGTGCGTGTGCTCGACATTGAAGATGAGGTCCGAAATTCGGGTTGTTAGCCACGTCGTCAACCGGACACCCACTTGACCCGGGCCTTTCCTCTGTGAACGGCCACGCAGCACATCTGATCTGGTTGGGATGGCCTTGAATCCGCGCGCCGAAGAAGGCGCAGCCTACTGCAACTGCGGCAACAGGCAGTTGCCCCATTCTTCTCCTTGCCGAATGGGGGAGACTGTGCTATTGGGGAGCGTCGTTTCCAGGTACCTGGATGTGGAGGAGGACCCATGATGTTGCGGCTGTGCATTCTTTTGCTCGCGCTGTTTCTCGCTGCGCCTTTGCACGCGGCGGAGGTGCGCGACTACACGTATTTCGTGGACGAGCTGGTTAACCTCGACGGCTTGCCCCTGCTGCAGGACGGGGTGATCTCGGCGCAGGCGTCGAGCTACGATCGGGGCTCGAAGTACGACGCGCAGACCGGTGAGTACGTCAACTGGGGCGCCAACGGCGACTGGGGCCAGTACATCCGCGAGGACGAGGCGACGAAGGAAGGCGTGATGGCCGAGCTCGAGGGGCCCGGCTGTATTCTGCGCATGTGGTCGGCCGCGCCGGCTGGCGTCATCCGCTTCTACCTCGACGGCGACACGAAGCCCACGTACGAGTTCGACTTCAAGAAGCTCTTCACCGGTGAGATCGAGCCGTTCATCCAGCCGCTCGTGTGGCAGCGCGGGGTGGTGCTCGGCGGCGGCAACCCGGCGTCCGACTGCTACGTGCCGATTCCGTTCGCCAAGTCGTGCAAGGTCACGACGGTGCTCCTCAATGAAGACGGCAC
>CAZJXV010000186.1:0-8690 GCA_964550015.1 uncultured Verrucomicrobiota bacterium | reverse complement strand
GCCGTTGTGCTCCCGCGCGAGCCGTTGTGCTCCCGCGCGAGCCGTTGTGCTCCCGCGCGAGCCGTTGTGCTCCCGAATCAGTCCTTGCCCCAGTCCGCCTTGAGCTGCTTGAGCTGGGGCAGATAGCGCGCGTACGGCTCCTTCTCGTCGTCATCGAGGGCGTTGATTGCCTCGATCACGTCCTCGATCGCCTTGACCGCCTTGTCCTTGTCGCCGTTCTGCAGATGGGCGTGGCCCAGGCCCACATAGGCGTACAGCGCCGGCAGGAACACGGGCAGCTTATCCCGGTGCTCAAGCCCCGTCTCGAAGTGCTCGATGGCCGCGTCGAAGTCTTTCGCCTGGAGGCTCATCTGCGCGGCAAGGAAGTGAAACTCGGGCTGCTCGGGATCGGCCTCAAGCGCTTTGTCGAGCTCCGCCTTCGCCTTCTCCATGTCCGGTGTCCTGCTGCTCGTCAGATGGTCCATCGCCTTGGCGTAGTGGACCACGGCCTCATCGCGCCCAAGCCCCTTGGCCACCTGGCCGGCGACCGACAACCCCCGGAGGTTCTTGGCCACGATGATGCCGTCGCCGTCGAGCAGAAAGTTCGTGGGAATGCTCCGGATGCTGAACGTGGTGGCGTACTTAGACCGCCACCCTTTCTCGTCGCAGAGTTGCGGGTATTCCAACCCCAAGCCCTCGGCCATCTCGCGCAGGTCGCTGATCCTCTGATCAAGACTGATCCCAAGGATGGTGAACTCATCACCCACATATGTGTCCTGCACGACCTTCAAGTACGGCAGTTCCGTCAGGCACGGGGCACACCAGCTCGCCCAGAAATCTATGAAAAGCAGCGTGCCCTTGTAGTCGCTCAACTTGAGCTGCTTGCCGTCGATGGTCTTCGCCGCAAAGGTGTCGTAGTGCGGGAACTTGTTCCCAACCTCCAGCCCCTCTTTCGCCTTGCCCGGCTCCGATTCGTTCGCCGCCTTCGAGCACCCAGCCATCGCCAACAAGCAGGCGATCGCCACAGCTCGGATAATCAGGTGCTTGCGCATGTCTCGTCTCCCATTCACTTGGCTCTGAGGCCCACGTTTCAGCATCGGTGTCTCACGAACAAACAGTTAGCTATAACAACTACGGGGATTCGGCCGTGGTTCCACCTCTGCCCTGGCCGTGGGCTGCGGCCTACCTCCCTTTCTTCTTCAAGTATTCCTCGCCACGCGCGATCCCGGAATTGATGCCGTTCTGGAGTTCGGCCGGGACGACCTTGACCGTTTGGTGCGGTACGATGCCGTTGTACTCGATGGGCCGCCGCTCCAGGCCGTAGCGGCTGCGACGAGAGAAGATGACGGTCCCGAGTCCGTGGGGCAGTTGCCAGACGCGCTTAGCCGTCGAGGAGCCCGCAGTGGCCGAGCCCATCAAGTGGGCATTCGCAACGTAGAACAGGTCGCGGGCGAAGGTTTCGCCTGCGGAGAGGGTGCCCGCGTCAATGAGGACAACCATGTCGCCGCCGAAGAACGGGATCCCCTCCACCGCGCCCTCTTTCTTGTTGAACCGCTTGAAGACCTCGCCGTCGTATCCGCCGCCGCCGTTGCCGCGCAGGTCTATGATGAGGCCGCCGATCTCACCGAAGCTCTTCAGCGCCGCGTCAACGGACTCGACGAGGTTGCGATCGAGGTGCCGCAGATAGATGTAGCCGTATCCGCTCGGGAGCGTGCCGTAGAGGCAGCTTCCCTTGAGCGTGAGGCCCTTCGGCATGGCCGAGGTGTGCGGCCAGCCGCCGGCCTCCCACTTGCTGATGACCTGCCCCTCCTGTTCCCTGTTGCCCTTGACCACAGTGAGCCGGTGCGTGTCGCCTTTCTTACCTTGAAGCGGGATGCGATAGACAAACATACGGGCGCACTGCGGGCTGGAGAACCAGCCGCCGGCCTTCCACTTCTCCACGGCCTGGCGCTCGAGGAGCTGCCGCGCATTCTGGCCGTCAATCTTGGTGACGACGGTCCCGGGCCGCAGCGCTTCGGCGTACTCCGCTACGGTGCTCATGATAACGACCTGGTTGTCGGCAGCAGGGAGGAAGCTGACACCGGGGTAGAAGCGCGGCTCGACGGGCGGGAATGTGCCCTTGAGGTCACGAAAACCCAGGTGCGAGTCGCGCAGGCAGCGGGCCGCGTCGGCGAGCAGGCCGTAGAACTCATCGTTCGAGCCGCACTGCTTGACCCTCGACAGCAGGTCCTTGCTGCACGTCTTCCAGTCGTCGCGGATGTCTTTGAGGTCGAAGAAGGGGTACGTGGAATCCACTTCCTCGACGAAGGCTTTGAGCGCCTCCTCGTACTGCTTCACCGTCAAGGCCGCAGGAGCGTCCTGCGCATGCAGCGCGCAGGGAAGGGCCGGCGCGAAGCACAAAGCCAGAAGTGCAACGAGTGGCGTATTCCATCTCATCGTTCCGTTCCTCGTTCAGACGGACAGGCCGCTGAAGTAGTCGTAGCGCTGGAGACAGCGCACGAGCTGCACCACCACGTCGAGCACGCCCGCGGCGCGCGCCTCGTCGGTGACGCGTTGGTACATCTCCCGGCAAAAGGCCGACGCCTCCTCGCGCGAAAGATACTTGTACGCGTTGATCCACCCGGCGTCGCTCTCGCGGTCGAACGCGTCGTCATAGACCTGGAAAAGCACGCCGAAATCGCGTCCGACGCGGGCGGCGGACCCTTCGCCGGGCGACCCGATGACCGGCAGCCGGAACGCCAGCTCGAAGAGCACGCCGGTCTTCAGCTCGGACATCTGCCGGTACACATCGAACCCGAGGTCCTCCGTCTCGAGCCGCCGCTCGATGAAGATGCCGTGAATGAGCGACTTGATCGCACGCACGCACGCGGCAATCACCTCCCCACTGCGCGGGGTGCGAAGCGCGTACTCGATCGCCTCGCAGACGAAGTGATCGCCGATCAGGATGGCGTCCGCGTCGTCAAACAGCGCGTTGACCGCCGGCACGTGGCGACGCTCGAGCGCCCCGTCAATCACGTCGTCGTGGATGAGCGAGGCGAAGTGCAGCAGCTCCACCAGCACGCCGCACCGCACGGCGTAGTCCTGCTCGCAGCGGCCCTGCTCCGCGAGCAGCAGGGGAATGACGCCGCGGATCCGCTTGGCCGCCGTGCTGAGCAGGATGCGGTTCGCCGCCTCGAGCATCGTGCCCACCCGCGGCCCGTAAGGGCTCGCGGTGATCAGCTCGCGATGTCCCGCGTTGACCAGCGCGCGGTAGCGCTCGATCTTCGCCAGCAGCGTGTCGGTCGAAATCTCCGGCGGCGCGTCGCTCAAGTCCCCATCTCCCACGAGGCAAGGTACTGTTTCTGTTCGGCCGTCAGCCGGTCTATCGAGATGCCCATGCTCTTGAGCTTGAGCCGCGCGACCCACGCGTCCACCGCTTTCGGCACCTCGTACACCTGCGGCTTGAGCGTCCCGGCCTTCTTGATCGCGTACTCGGTCGTAAGCGCCTGAACCGAGAAGCTCATGTCCATCACGCTCGCCGGATGGCCCTCGGCGGCGGCCAGGTTGATCAGGCGCCCCTCGGCGAGCAGGAAGATGCGCCGCCCGTCCTTCAAGACGTACTCGTCCACGCAGTGGCGCACGTTCTTGTTGACCCGCGTGGCGAGCGATTTCAGCGCCGGAATATCTATCTCGACGTCGAAGTGGCCGGAGTTCGCCACGATCGCGGCGTCCTTCATCTTCAAAAAATGCTCCTTGCGGATGACGTGAATGTCGCCCGTGAGCGTGCAGAACAGGTCGCCTACCTTGGCCGCCTGCGCCAGCGGCATCACGCGGAAGCCGTCCATCGTCGCCTCGAGCGCCCGCACCGCGTCCACCTCGGTGATGATCACGTTGGCGCCCATGCCGCGCGCGCGCATCGCGAAGCCGCGGCCGCACCAGCCGTAGCCGGCCGCCACCACCGTCTTGCCCGCCATCAGCATGTCGGTGGCGCGGATGATGCCGTCCACCGTGGACTGCCCCGTCCCGTAACGGTTGTCGAACAGGTGTTTCGTGTCGGCGTCGTTCACCGCGATCACGGGGATCTTGAGCGCGCCGTCCTTGGCCATCGCCTTGAGCCGGATCACGCCCGTCGTGGTCTCCTCCATCGAGGCGATCACCTGCCCCGCCAGGTGCGCGTACTCGTTGTGGAGCGCGCTCACGAGGTCGGCCCCGTCGTCCATCGTGATGTTCGGGCTGTGGTCCAGGGCCGCGTGCACGTGCTTATAGTAGCCCGTGCGGTCCACGCCGTGCCGCGCAAAGACGGAGACACCGTAATCCACCACAAGTGAGGCGCACACATCGTTCTGCGTGCTCAGCGGGTTCGACGCGCACAGCACCAGGTCCGCGCCGCCCGCCGTGAGCGTCCGGGCCAGGTTCGCCGTCTCGGCGGTGACGTGCAGGCACGCGCTCATCCGCTTGCCGTTGAGCGGCTTCTCCTTCGAAAAACGCTCGCGCACGAGCTGGAGCACCGGCATGTCATTGTCCGCCCACTCGATCCGCTTCCGGCCCCCCGCCGCAAGCGTCAGGTCCGCCACATCGTACTTCGTCGCTTTCTTCGCCATCCGTCGTTGTTCCTCATTACCGTGATTCGTTGAACTTCTCCTCGAATGATCTGGCTTTCTGGCCCACGATCTTGGCCAACATGCGCGTTTTCTCCTCAATGCGCCCAATCAGGACCGCGATGTTCGAGACCCCCCACAGGAGGCCGCCCACACCCAGCGAGAAGAGGAACACCGAAGGTGCAAGGAACACGATGCCGATCACCACACCCCCGATCCAGCACAGGCAGGCTAGCACCAGCAGCCCGGCCGACCACGCGACGTATCTGGGCATAGGTTTGTGCTCGAATTCATTCTGCTCAGCCATCGCTTTTCTCCTTGGGCATCCCCTTCAACGTCCTCCTTATGATTCCCGAGCCGCGCAGCCGCGACTGGTAGCAGCCTCGGGCGGCCAACAGGCCGCGACCCACCGCGAGCACCCCCACGGGCGATTGAACCGCCTCGTCGTGCCTTCGGTCGTCAAGGGCCATCAGAGTCTTCCGAGCGGGTCGGGCCAGGCGCCTCATCCTCGCCGGAGTCCTTGCGCGTATTCTTCTCGATCGCCGCGAGCGCGTGCAGGGCAACTGAGAGACACCAGCAGACGACGGCCATGAACACGCCGGCCAGAAGCACCGCCACGGCGACAATGGGGTGTTCCAAGAAGGCCGAGGCCACCACGAGACCCGCAACGCCAAACACTACGCCCACGACCTACATGCAGCCCGCAGGACCCGTTATCTGGGTCCGCCTCCCGTCGCAACTTGGCCCCCAGATCCGCGACTCCCGCTCCATGGTTTCCTTTCCCGCTTCCATGTCCTCCCGTCTGCCTCAAGGACCCCGGCCTTGTTGGTGTGTTCCCATGCCAAGTTCTCAGTCCCCCTCCGGTGCCCTGACTTCTCCGTAATCCTCCTCTTTGCAGCGCGGTCAGCTCCTTCGCAATGTGATGGGGAATAATCTCAATCCTGGCTTGCACCTGGGCCCGATCCGGCGCTGGCGGCACTCCAAGCCTCCGCGGCGACGAAGACGTTCTCCCTGATCTGATCAATGAACACAAGCACAAACGCCATCGTCCACGGCAGCGCGCCGGCAATGAAGGCGCAGAACAAAATGTAGAAAGCAACGATCAGCTTCACGCCCACGGGGAAGCCAAGGGGCGGTTCGAGCCAGATCAGACTGAGGATGCCGCCGGCCCAGAACGCCCAGGCCCCAACGCGCAGTACGGTCACGTATGCGCCCAGCCTGGGACGATACTGCTCGCTCTCTGTCTCGAACGAGCTATCCATTGGCGTTTCCTCTCTGGCTGTAGGGACCCGGCCCAAGCTCGGGAAAACCGATTGATTCCCAAGCCCGTGGGGGGTGCCGCGTCTGCACCTCGATCCGGCCGAGACTCAGCAACGCATGCGCGAGCCCCATCAGAACCGCGCCGACCACGAACGCGACAAGCAGCCCCAACAGGGCGACGGCCAAAACCAGAAGCACCTGCCATGTGCCGAGGGATTGTCCCCCCTGGCCGATGGCTTCGCTCAACAACGGGTCAAGATTCCCGGTGCGAAGCCGTCGGGCAAGCACCGCCGCCTGGGATATGGCCGTCAGACATCCGATGCCCCAGCAGAAGAAAGCCGAAATCCGCAAGACGACGGACCAGGCCTTCACCTGCGCCTGCTGCCTTCGGCGCTCCCTGATCAATCGCCAATCCTCCGGCATGTTCATAACTCCGCGCTGGCGTGTGCCACTAGCGGGCGCCGTGACCGGCCCCCAGCCCCACCCCACCTGGCCGGACCGTTGTTCAATGGCCCCTTGGAGCTCCGGCTTCTCGGGGTCCTGTTCTGTGCGACGCCGTCAGTCCTTCGTCAATGTCACTGGGAAAACGTCGGCTCCGATGGGCCGCCCCCCGCACCAAGCGCCTTCGCCGCGATGCGCGTGTTCTCCTCGATCTGGCCCAAAGAAGTCAAGCCGTGCGCAATCGCCCACAGGACCGCGCCGGCGACAATCGCTGCAAGCAACGTGGTAATGAGTGAAATGGCCATTGTGGCGCCAAGGAACGATCTGCCTGGCACTTCCATCTCCTCGAAGCCGTCGAAACTCCGGGACATGCTGCTCATCGCACTCACTTGCACAATCGCGACGACGACACCCAGGATCCAGCAGAGCCAAGCCAGCACTTTCAGCGTCACAGCCCACACGGCCAGGCTCGACTGGTGGCTCTTTCGTACGTGCTCCTTTTGCTTGTCCATGCGTACCCTCCCTCGTCATGCGGGGCTCCCCCCGCGGCCGCGGCGGCGTGACTACTTGATGCCCGCGTCGGCCTTGAGGGCGTCGGCCTTGTTCGTCCGCTCCCAGGTGAAGTTGTTGTTCTGGCGCCCGAAGTGGCCGTGGCGCGCCGTCTCCTTGTAGATGGGCCGGCGCAGGTCCAACTCCTTGATGATCATGGCCGGGCGGAGGTCCCAGTGTTTATTTATCAGCTCGACGACGCGGGCATGCGGCAGCTTCCCCGTGCCGAACATGACCACATTGATCGCCAGCGGCTTCGCCACGCCAATGGCGTAACTGACCTGCACTTCACACTCGTCGGCGATACCGGCCGCAACGAGATTCTTGGCCACGTGGCGCGCGGCATACGACGCGGAGCGGTCCACCTTGGACGGGTCCTTGCCGCTGAAGGCGCCGCCACCGTGGCTGCCCTTCCCCCCGTAGCTGTCCACGATGATCTTGCGCCCCGTGAGGCCGCAGTCGGCCTTCGGCCCGCCGAAGACGAACCGGCCAGTGGGGTTGATGTGGCACACGGTCTTCGCGTCGAGCATCCCCGCCGGGATCACCGGCTTGACGATTTCCTCCATGACGCCTTCCCGGACCTGCTTGATGTCCACGTCCTCGGTCTGCGTGGAAAAGACGACGGTGTGCACGCGCCTGGGCTTGCGACCCACGTACTCGATGGTGACCTGGCACTTGCCGTCGGGCCGGATCCACGGAAGCACCTCCTTTTGGCGCACCTCGGCCTGGCGCTCCATGAGCCGGTGCGCCATCATGATCGGCATCGGCATCAGCTCCTCGGTCTCCCGGCACGCGTAGCCGAACATGAGCCCCTGGTCGCCCGCGCCCTGCTCGTGCTCGGGCGTATCGTTCACGCCCTGGGCGATGTCGGGCGATTGCTTGTCAATGCTCGTCACCACGGCGCACGTCTCATAGTCGAACCCCATCGAGGGATCCGTGTAGCCGATCTCCTTGATCGTCTCGCGCACCACGTCGGGAACGTGCACGTAGCATTCCGTCGTGATCTCGCCCGCCACAAACGCCAGACCCGTCGTGACCAGCGTCTCGCACGCCACGCGACCCATTGGGTCCTGGGCCATGATCCCGTCGAGGACCGCGTCCGAAATCTGGTCGGCGACCTTGTCCGGGTGTCCCATTGAAACGGATTCCGACGTGAAAAGGTAATCGTTCGCACCCATATTGCTTGTGATGCCTCCGTATGATGTTGTGAATACGTCTGTAACTGATGCTCAGTACCGCCCGGTTCAACCAGGTCCGCCGCGAGCACGCGCGCCGCGAGCACGCGCGCTGAACAGCCGATCGGCTTCCTTGTACGCGTCCAGATCGCCGATATCGTACCACGTGCCCGGAAACGCGAACCCGTACACGTCGCTGCGCCGGTGCAACCACTCAACGTAGTGGCCCGGTGCGTCCGCATCGTTGCCCTCGCCGAGGTAGTCGGCCACCCGCCGCACGTCCTCGGCCGTGTACAGGTACAGACACACGGCGAACAGCTTCGACGTGGGGTCCGGCGGCTTCTCGCGAAACGAAACGATCCGCCCCCCCTTGTCGAGCACGGTCTCATTGTAGCGCTTGACCGCTTCGAGATCGTCGAGCTCGTACAGCCCGACCGACGAGCCGTGCTCACGGTAGAACCGCACAAACTCCCTGAAGTCGAACGTGAAGATGTTGTCGCCGCCCACGATCAGCAACGGCTCATTGATCTCGTACTGCTCGATCACCAGGTGCATGTCGCCGATGGCGCCAAGCTTGTCACCATCGCTCGTCGTGCCGTCATTGACCACGGTTATCGGCTTGGGGCTTTCCACCTCGGCCGCCCAGCGCTCGAAGTCGTGCGCGAACCTTTCGTTCGTCACCACGTAGATCTGGTCGAGCTCATCAATC
>CAZJXV010000185.1:0-8859 GCA_964550015.1 uncultured Verrucomicrobiota bacterium | reverse complement strand
CACACCCATTCCTATACCGGCCCGCGAAATTACACAATCTTTGGTACTCCACCCATCATAGCAGACGCCTTACCCCCAATTCACGAACGTGCTACAATAACAGCCGTCTGCAGGCACACACTCATCGTCAGCACAACACCTTACCGGCCGGAATAATGAAGGAGCAGAGACCGGACAGGATCGTCACCATCGCTCGGTTCTGGTACGTGGCGGACGCCGACCTCGCCAGGACGGTCCTCGCCACCAGAGGCATCACGGCTTTCCTTGCCGACGTGCACACCCGCATGTGGGCCCCGCACCTCGCGCAGAGCGTCAGGCTCCAGGTTCCTCGATCGGAGGCCCGTCGCGCGATCCAGATCCTCAACCAAAACGCCGACCGCCATCCACAGCTCAAGGCCGGCGTCCCCCGCCTGCCGCGATGTCCCGAGTGCGGCTCCTACGACGTCGCCCCGCGCCGCCTCGGACGCTTGCTTGTGCTCGCGATCGCCCTCCTGCTCCTCATCCCCCTGCTGTTCATGAAAAGGGAGTGGCGCTGCCGCGCCTGCGGCCACCGATGGAGAACGTAACGACCCTGCGTCACGGGAGAAGACACATGAAACGCCTTAGCCTCATCTTCCTCGCCCTCTGTATCTTGGCCCCGCCCGGCTGCGGCCGCAGGCAGGATGAGACCTACGACCTCGTCTGGAAGCTCCCTAAAGGCCGGATCCTGGAGTACGACGTCAGCACCACCACGAAGGTCACGGACGAGATGCCCACGCGTAGTTCCATCAAATTCAGAATCACAATCCGAGCGGCTCACGCCGGGCTTGCACTAGTCGATACATCGCTTCTCGAGTATCCGATCACCTTTGATGGTGTAGAAAGTCCGCCCATGTCAGTCGCATCACAATTCTTCGACCTGCACACGCTCCTCAGTGAAAAGGAAGGTCTTGACCCCTACGAGTCACTGGCTCAAGGGCAACGCAATCTCTTCGAGATGCTGTTCCCGCTTCCAGACCGGCAGGTGGCACTCGGTGACGAGTGGCCTATGAAAATGCAGTTGATGTCCTTGACCGGCCCCGGTACTTCAGACGAGAGCAGCGTTGCCAGGCTCAGACGCGTTCGGAATCAGGATGGATCGAAGGTAGCGCTTGTCAAATGCCGGTCAAAGGGCGACATCAAGGACCCTGATGAAGGGGGCGGCGTCTCCATGAAGGCCACAGGCTCGGCGACCTTCGATATCACGAAGGGCCACTTTGACAGCAACGAACTGGCAGTCACGGGGAAGATGGTGTTCGGACCGCGGGACAAGACGAGCATGAAGACCACGGTGAGCGTCGCCCTGGCTCGCGCGGCCATGATGGAACCGGCCGAAGTGGAGCGCCTGGCCAAGGTTACGGACGTTCGAAAAGTCGTCGGCTTGGCCATACAGCTCGCGAGGGAAAACAAGCTCGAGGAAGCCCTTGAGACCATCAACGCGGTCCTGGACGCCGGAATCCCCGAGGAGCACGCCCACCTGATTGCGGCCCAACTCCACGCCGGCCTCGAGCAATGGAGCGAGGCCGAAGAAGCCATTGAAACCGAGCTTCAGCACTTCGGCGAAAGCCTCCAGGCCTTATCCCTCGCGTCCTACATCTATCAGCAGCTCGACAAACCGGAGAAGGCAAACGACGCCCAAGAGAAACTCAAAGAAATCATGACAAGGGGACAAAACGAGTAACCACCGTATTCCTCGCGGAACGCTACAACGGCCGCCCTGCCTGACCCGTCACCGGGCCCAGTGCGAGCTCGTCCAGTTGCTGATGACGCTCGTCAGATCGAAGCCGTCCACGAGCCCGGTGCCGTCGAGGTCGGCGTCCGGGCTCCAGAGCGGGTCGCCCGGCGTAGTCGCCCAGGCGCTGATGACGGCCGTAAGGTCCACGCCGTCCACCACCCCGTTGGCGTCCACGTCGCCCGGCAGCGGGCGCTCGTAGGCGCCGATGTCGTACCAGGGCCGCGAGCCGCCGCCCACGTTCGGCGCCATAAGGATGTCGTACCGAGCATGGCCCAGCACGTCGAGCGACGGCGCCCCCTCGCTCGTGCCCGCATCAATACATGGCGACAGGTCCCGCAGCCGGAAGTTGCCGACCCCAGCGCCGGCGAACTGCGGGTCCACGGCCTGGTTCCCGACACCGCCTGCAAAGTCACCGTCGCCGATGTTCGAGTACGTGACCGTGAACAACACAGGATCGCCGCTCACGTCGTCGCCGTTGCCCCACAGGATCGAGTTCGTCACCGCCGCCGTGCCGGTCGCCGACCACGCGAGGCCGCTCTGCACGTTATTCGCGATCGTACAGTTCGCGACAGACACACCCGCCGACGCCGTCGCGAACAGGCCGTGTTCCGCGTTGCCCGCGAGCACGCACGCCACGACCTCCACCGAACCGCTCGACGTCACGCCGATCCCGCTCTTGCTGTTCTCAATGACGCAGTGCCGAATCGTAAAGGTGGAATCCGCTGCGGACACGCCGTCGTAATTCCCGCCGCTCGTCGTGATAGTAAACCCCGCCAGGAGCCCGTCGCTCACGCCGTTGAAGAAAACCCCTGTCCCCGCGTTCTGAGCGTCAATCGTCGCGTTCCTTGCGCCCGGGCCGATGACCCATACGCCATCGGCCATCACGACGGCCTCCTCGTATACGCCCGCCACCACCTTGACGACCGCCGGCGCCGACGCCGCATCAATCCCCGCCTGGATGCTCGCGTAGGGATGGGCCGCCGTGCCGTCCTGCGCCGGATCGCCCGCGTTGCCCGCGTCCACGTAGACGAAGACCGGCGAGCCCTCATTCCGCGGGTCCGACCCGAAGGCCGCTTCCTCGACGTTGAGCAGACCGTCTCCGTCGGTGTCCACGGTGGCGTCCGCCGGATCGGTCGGATCGAAGCCGTTGACGACCTCCCAGCCGTCCTCCATCCCGTCGTCGTCGGTGTCCGGATCGTTCGCCTTCGTGCCGAGGCCGTACTCGTCACCGTTCGAGAGCCCGTCCCCGTCGAGGTCGCCGCCCGCGTCGTTCACGTTCGGGTCGAGCTCGTTCTCGACCTCCCAACCGTCAAGCATCAGGTCGCCGTCGCTGTCCGGGTCGGCCGGGTCCGTGCCGGTGTCCCACTCGCTCACGTACACGCCCGTGTTCGTCTCGACGTGGTTGGGAAGACCGTCATCGTCATCGTCAGCGATCACGAACGTGCCGCCCTCGACCACCCGCTCGTTGCCCGCCGGGTCCCGCGACACGACCCGGTAGGGGTACACGACGTTGTGATCGAGCGACTCGACCAGGACCGACGCCCGCCTCGTGAACCAGCCGTCGTACTCCGTTGAGAGAGCATAGCCGGTCCCGTACTCGACCCGGTGCTCGGCCACCTCGTCGGTCTCCCACGTCACGCGCACGGTGTGCGCGATCTCCGCGCCGGCCGCGACGTTCGAGATCGCCGGCGCTACGGCGTCCGCGACCGGCGGCTCGCGGAACGGCGCGTAGAGCGGATCGCCGACGAACACCATCATCCAGTGCGTGTTCGGGATCGAGGCGTACCACGACTCCGCCGCCGTGTAGCCGCGGAAGAACCGCTCGTAGAAAATCCCCCCGGCCTGCAGCGCCTGTGTGTACGGCTCCCGCACGGCCCCCGCCACGCTCGTCGCGCCCCGCGCAATCATCTGCACGGACCAGTTCGGGTCGCTCAGATCAGTCAATATCGCCGCGCTCGCCGAGTCCAGGTGCCACGCAACGGAACCCACCTTGAGGTAGCCGTCGAAGATCGGCTGGAAGCTGTGGGGCGAGTACCAACCGTAGTAGAACAGCGTGTTGTCGCACGTCCCGTTCGGGAACATCTCCTCGTTTCGGTCCACGACCGTCTCGATCCCCTCGGCGGCAATCCGGCCGCCCGCCGTCTCGATGTAGCGCTCCGCCTGGGAATAGTACCAGTTGTTCAGGTCCGGCTTCAGGCCGCGCAGGTCTATCCACGCCGTGCCGGTACCCGCGTCGAGATGCTGCTCGGCGTACAGCGCGCGGTCCACCAGCCCCTTGACGTGCTCCACCGACGGACCGCTGAGCCGCGCCACCAGCACGGTCCCGTACGAAGACGTGAAACGCGACGAGTCCAGGTAGTACGGGTTGTCGCTGCCGTATTCACCGCCCCAGCCGGTCGTCACCGTCCCGTACAGGTCGGCGAGCAGGCTGTCCAGAGCACGCTGGTCGCTCCCGGTCACCTTCAAAGGCACGCCCCGCGTCGTCACGATGTAGAGGATCTTCTCCTGCAGGCCGTTCGCCTGGATGTGGTCGCGAATGGGGTCCCGGACATCGGTGTAGTAATCGCTCTCGGCAATGGACTGGTTCGTCGTCGCCGTGATCGTCACCACGTGCCCGGCCGGGATGTTGCGCATCTGCCGGTAGTACTCACCGATCTCCTGCGAGTCCGCCGAGTTCGAGTTCACCACGATCAGCACGCGCTCGTTGTCCGGCCACCCGGGGATCCCCTCCACCACCGCCGACTGCACACCCACGTTCCCCGCCGCGTCCACCGTGCTCACCCGGTAGAAGTATTTCTGCTCGGCCGCGCCACTCAGGTCCTCATACTCCGTCTGGCCCGATACCTGGTCGAGAAGCGACCACGACCCGCCGTCGGGCTTGCGCCAGATCTTGGTGCTCGCCGCGTCGGGCTCCGTGTTCGCCGCCCACACGAGCCTGACGGACCCCGACGTGTTGAACGCCCGAAGCGTGGTTGGGGCCGCGGGCACCGTACCGTCCTTCGACGTGGCGGGCTCTGGCGCCGTCGCGTCGCTCTCGTTGGCGTTCTCATCGTAGGCGCGCACGGTGTACTCGACGCTCGCCACCGCGTCGAGCTGGTCGGTGAACGTGGTCTCGTTCGTCTCCCCCACCGGCGCTCCGTCCCGGAAGACCCGGTAGAACGCCACGTCCGACGACGGGCTCGCCGTCCACGTCAGCACGTTCCGCAGGTAGTCCCTCGGCTCCACGCTCAGCCCGGTCGGCGGGTCCGGGGCCGTTGCGTCGCCGGAGCTCAGGGTCGCACCGCTCGCGACGTTCGACAGCCCACTGAAGTTGTCCTGCTCGTCGGCGGCCTTCACCGCGAAGTAGTACGTCGTCTCTGCCTCGAGGCCGGTCACGATCAGGTTCTCGCCCACCCCGGAGTACCGCGGCACAAGCGCCTGCGCCACCCACCACGCCTGCTCCCAGGTGGCCTCGTCAATCGGCGACGTCGCATACCGGATGTCGTAGCGTGTCGCCCTGCCCGCCCGGCCGTCATCGCCCGGCGCCGTCCACTTGAGCCTGAGCGACTCGCCGGTCGCATTGTCCGCGGCCAGGTCCACGATACGCCTCGGCGGCATCCCATCCGTCTTGCCCTGCCACGCCATCGCCTTGCGGTGAACGTGCAGGTTGCTCTGCGTCACCGGCGCGATCGAGCCGTTCGAAAGGCTCTTGCGCCGAACGTGGTGGCGGTACTCCCACGCGTGCAGGTCCGCGTTCCAGACCTCCTCGACCCAGATCCACGCAAGCCACAGGTTGCGCGGGTCGAACGCGGGCGAGATTTCGTCCTCACCCGTCCCGCCGCTCTCGTTCGTCAGGCTGCCGCCGCTCGAATCAACCGTGTAGATCTCGTTCTTGTGGCTGGACGAATCGTACGCGTGGAACGCGATCATCGCCCCGTCGGGCGAGTAGACCGGCCGGCGCTCATCGAGCGAATTGCTGGTCAGCCGCGTGGCCCCGCTCCCGTCCAGGTTGATGCGATACACCTCGTCCTTGCCCGGAAGGTCCGTCACGAAGATCAGGTGGCTGCCGTCGGGCGCGAACTCCGGCCACCGGTCGAAGGCGCTGTCGTCGGTCACCGCGCGGTCATTGCCGCCGTCGAGGTCCATGATGTGGATGTCCCACTGCCCGGACTCCTCATGGACGTAGGCGATCTCGCCGGTGGCAGGCGACACCGCCAGTCCCCGGTCGTACACGTTCTGCGCCCGCAACGTCACCACCGCGCGACTCGCCATGTCGAGCCGGCGCACCATGCCGTCCGTGACAAAAACCATGTACCGGCCGTCGGCCGTCACTCGTGGCGGCGACCCGTCCTCGGGGATCGTCGTCTCGCCCTCGACCAGCATCACCTCCTGCTCCGGATCGCCCCCGCCGATGGCATAGCTGCTCTCTATCATCCACACGTTCAGCCAGTAGAACTCGTCGCTCCGGCGCGTGTACGTCAGCACGCTGAACGTTGTGGCCGGCGTGACCGCCACCTCGTCCGAGGTGCCGCTCTCCTCCCCGTCATCGAGGGTCGTGACCACGTAGTAGTACGGCGCGCCGTTCGTCAGACCGTTGTCGAGGTAGTAGAGGGTGCCGACCTCGGCGATCTCGGCATAGCCGCTGCCGGACTGCTCCGAGCGATACACCTTGTAGCCGTCCGCGCCCGGCACCGCGTCCCAATACACCTCGGCCTTGCCGTCGCCCGCCGTCGCGTACGGATTTGCCGGCGGCTCGACCCCAAGAGCGGCGCCGCCCAGGAGACAGAGAAGCGCAATCGAAAGAGACGCTCCGGCCCGGAACATCCTATCCCCCAGGAAACCGCGGGAACGCCCCCGCGGATTGACTGCTTGATACCCTTATTCTCTGATATTCATACCACATTTTCGGCCTTTTGTCAAGACCTAAGCCGACCCCCACTGACAAAGCGGGACATTCCTAACAGGCGCTTGCCACGGCAAATACGAACTCATACCGGCTGGCTACCCGCCGCGCGCCTCGTCGCCGGCCGGAATCCCATTCCGCCCCTCCCCACCGGCAGATTCCTGTATACTCAGACGGCAACGGCACTCCATGAGTGCCCGCCCAACGTCTCCCGGACCCGAGGACGCCTTGACGGGGAGGATGCGGATGCGACCGGGCCAGCAAGAGGTACGCGAGGCAACCGACTGCGTGCGCGACCGCCTCTGCCGCGTGGCCGAGATTGGCGTCATCCTCGGCTCGGGTCTCGGCGCCTTCGCCGACCGCCTCCAAGACGCCGCCTCGCTCCCCTATTCTGAGATCCCGCACTTCCCGGCCTCGAGCGTGCCCGGACACGCCGGCCGCCTCGTCTCCGGCTCCCTTCACGGCAAGCGCCTCATCGTCCAGCAGGGGCGCGCCCACCTCTACGAGGGCGTCGGCTTCGAGCGCATCCTCCTGCCGCTCAGCGTGATGCGAGAACTCGGCATCCACACCCTCATCGTCACCAACGCCGGCGGCGGCGTCAATCCCACCTTCAGGCCCGGCGACCTCATGCTCATCACCGACCACATCAACATGATGGGCGCCAACCCCCTCATCGGCCCCAACGACGCCCTTGTCCGACAAGGCCCCCTTGTTCGACAAGGCATGCGCTTCCCCGACATGTCCGGCGCCTACGACCTCGACCTCCGCACCCTCGCCCTCGACGCCGCCGCCGAGACCGGCATCGAGCTCAAGCAGGGCGTCTACCTCGCCGTCACCGGCCCCAGCTACGAGACCCCCGCCGAGGTCCGCGCCTTCCGCACCCTCGGCGCCGACGCCGTCGGCATGTCCACCGTCCCCGAAGTCATATACTCAAAAAGCCTCGGCCTGCGCGTCCTCGGCCTCTCCGTCATCGCCAACCAAGCCGTCGGCCTCGCCGCCAAGCCCCTCACCCACGACGACGTCACCCGCACCGTCTCAGAACAATCCGACCGCATCGCCGCCCTCCTCGCCGCCGTTATCAAGAAACTCTGAAGACTTACCTTCCGCGTGCATCGCTCGCTGCTTATAATGCCTCGTGGCTGCCGGAAACGCGTATCGAGACAAGGACTGGAGGGGACTATGAACGCGAAAACATTTCTCCTTTTCGTTCTGCTGATCCCGGCCCTCGTGCTTTCGACGGGGTGCGTCACGCCCTCAGGCCCGGCGTCGCCTTCCCCGCCAGTCACAGCCTCTCTCGCCCAGTGGCAACAGCTCTGCAACAGAGATAGCTGTTTCTGCGGATCGCAGGACTGGAGCCCCGACGGCCCAAGCGAGGGCTCTGCGCTGAGAGATGATCCCTGGCGCTCTTTCCTCGACGAGACTTCGCCGGAACTAGTCCCCCTGCTGCTCGACCGTCTTGATTCAACCCGTATGACGTCCATGCATGTCTGCCCGTTTGCCCGGGCGACCGAAGGCGAAATGGCGCTCTACACGGTCCAGCACCTTCTCAAAGTGAACTGGTCTGAGTACGACGATCGCAGCAATTACTGCACGGCGATGAGCGTAGGACTCGCGGCACATCATTCGGACCGCCCGATCCGAGGGGGAAGCCAGGCAATCGTAAGACTTCTTCTGTCGAATGAAGAAGCTCGAGAAGAACTGAAGCGTTTCTTCCTTGAGAAGCTGCAAGAAAGGCGATCAGATCAGGACGAAGAGCGCGGGCCAACGGAAGCAGCAAGGAACCGGTAATGCCAACGACCCAGACACCACGCCAGCGGATGATCGCCGCCCTCAGCCACACCGAGCCCGACAAGGTGCCCCGCGACATGGGCTTCACCCCGCCGGTCGAAAAAATGCTCAAGGAAAAGACCGGCGCCGACGACCTGTACGACTACTTCGAACTCGAGTTCCGCGGCGTCGCGCAGCGCCACACCACGCGCGACCTCGAGATCTACCGCCGCTACCACACCGGGCTCAAGGACGGCGCCACGCTCGACGAGTACGGCATCGCCGAGGAGCCCGGCGACTTCTACCACTTCACCCACACCGTCGCCCCGATGCAGCACTTCACCTCGATCCGCGAGTTCGAGGCCTACCCGATGCCCGACATCATGGACGACTACCGCTACGACGGTCTCGCCGACACAATCGCCGACATCAAGGTCCGCGGCCTCTTCGCCACCGC
>CAZJXV010000184.1:0-8874 GCA_964550015.1 uncultured Verrucomicrobiota bacterium | reverse complement strand
CTGTTCATCCTGAGCGATGGGTCGGGCCGCTATTATTCGCGTGCGGGCAACTTCGACGTGGACAACAGCGGCTACCTCGTCTCGGCGTTCAACGGCTACCGGGTGCAGGGCGTGATGGCGGTCGACGGCTCGATTCCCGCCGCGGCGGCGCTCGCCGACATTCGCATCCCGTACGACACGGTGCTGGCGCCCAGCGCCACGACCCAGCTCGAGTTCGGCGGCAACCTGAACGCGGGCGCCGGGGTGGGCGACACCTACGAGACGGGCGTGGACATCTACGATGACAAGGGCGGCAGCACGGCGCTGACGGTCACGTTTCTCAAGACCGACAGCGACATGTGGGACGTCTCGCTCGACGTGGCCACGGGGACCGACCCGACCGGTTTCGAGACGCTTCGCTTCAATGCCGACACGGGCCTGATCTCGGGGACCAGCTCGTTCAACTTCAACTGGACGCCGTACGGCGCGAGCACGCCGCTTACGCTTGCACTCGACTTCGGCACCGCAGGCCAGGCGGACGGGATTACGCAGTTCAGCACGACCGCGTCGGCGACGGTGAGCGACCGGGACGGCTACACCTCGGCGAGCCTGCAGCGGTTCGCCGTGGCTGAAGACGGGGTGTTCACCGGCATTTTCTCGAACGGCGAGCAGCGGGCGCTTGCCCAGGTGTATCTGGCGAACTTCAACAATCCGGCGGGGCTCGATGACCTCGGCGGCGGGCTGTTCCTCGAGTCGGCCAATTCCGGGCTTGCCGTTATTGGCCCGGCCGGCGCCGGGGCCAACGGCGCGATCCTGCAGGGCACGCTCGAGATGTCGAACGTGGACCTGGCCGAGGAGTTCACGAACATGATCGTCACGCAGCGGGCCTACCAGGCGAACGCGCGCGTGATCTCGACCGCCGAGGATCTCTTGACTGAGCTGATGAACCTGAAGCGATAGGCGCGGGATGGGACGCATCCTGCGTAAAGGATAGACGCCGGCATGATTCGACTGACGCGGCTGGACAAGACGGAACTGTGCATCAACCCGGACCTGCTGCGGAGCGCGGAGGCGGTCCCGGACACGATGATCACGCTCACGACGGGTGAGCGGCTCTACGTGTCCGAGAGCCTCGAGGAGGTGCGGGCGCGGTTCGTGGCGTACCAGCGTGCGATCCACCGGCAGGCGGTGCAGGACGTGATCGCGGCGTCGGTGCCGCTGGCACGCGACGGGGCGACGGCGGAGCGGGCGGCGCCGGGCGGGCGGCAACAGCACGGGGCGAGCTAGGCCATGGACATCACGACCTTCATCGGCATCGTGCTGGGTTTCGTCCTGGTGGGCGGCGCCATCGCGATGGGCACCGGCGCGGCGGGGTTCCTGAATTTTCCCGCCATGCTTATCACGATGGGGGGCACGCTCGCGGCGACGCTGATTGCGTTCTCGCTCCGGGAGATCAGGAGCGTGATCGCGGTGACGCGCAAGGCGTTCTTCCACCGGCGGGACAACATCCCGGGGATCATCAAGACGATGCTTCGGTTCGCGCTCAAGGCGCGGCGCGAGGGGATCCTGGCGCTCGAGAGCGAGATGGACACCGTGAGAGACCCGTTCATCGTCAAGAGCCTGCAGCTTGCCATAGACGGCACGTCGCCCGAGATCATGGAGGGGGTGCTGCGCACGGAGGTGCGGCGGATCGAGGAGCGGCACGCGCTGGGCCAGCGCCTGCACCGGACGATGGGGCTGTTTGCGCCGGCGTTCGGCATGATCGGCACGCTCATCGGACTGGTCAAGATGCTGCAGAGCATGAACGATCCGTCCACGCTCGGGCCGGGGATGGCGGTGGCGCTGATTACGACGTTTTACGGGGCGCTGGCGGCGAACCTGGTGTTCCTGCCGATCGCGGCGAAGCTCAAGATGCGGTCGGAGCAGGAGGTGTTGGTCAAGGAAGTCATCATCGCCGGCATCCTCTCGATTCAGTCCGGCGACAACCCGCGCATCGTCGAGCAGAAGCTGCAGGTGTACGTCTCGCCGAGGGCGCGGACGAACGCGCTGGAGGAGGTCTCCCGTGCTGAGCGGCGGGCCCAGGCTTAGGGCGAACAAGGAGGACGAACTGGCGCGGGGCGCCCCGGCGTGGATGGTCACGTTCGGCGACATGATGACCCTGCTGCTGACGTTCTTTGTGGTGCTGGTGTCCATGTCGGTGATTCGCGAGGAGCAATTCGAGGCGGCCAAGAAGTCGCTCAGGGAAGTGTTTCTGTACGGCTACTGGCGGCCGACCCGAACGCCGATCGAGTCGCGCCGGGAGTCGCTCGATCCGGACCGGACGAGCCGCGACTTCGGGGACCGCGGCCCCGACGTCACCGATCTGGCGGCGGTGCAGCGTATCCAGCAGCAGATTGATTCGCGGTTGGACGAGATGGGCCTGGGCGGCCTGGTCACCACGAGTATGAATGCCCGGGAGGTGCGGATCCGGATTCCGGACCGGGTGCTGTTCGGCGTGGATTCGGCCCAGATCGAGGACCTGTATGCGTTCGAGGTGCTCTACGGGATCGTGCAGGTGCTGGGCGAGATGGACTACTGCATCAATATCGAGGGACACACGGCGGACCGGGACGTCGTGGGCGACGAGTTCAAGGACCTGTGGGAGCTCTCGACTGAGCGGGCGCTCACGGTGCTGCGTTACTTCGAGGAGAACGGGATCGCGCCCGCGCGGCTCTCCGCGATCGGTTGTGGGCCGAACCGCCCGGTCGGGGACAACGGCACGTTTTCGGGCCGGGCGCTCAACCGCCGGGTTGAAATCGTGGTCAGGGATATAACGCCAGGAGACGTTCAACAGCGGTCCGGCCGGGGCCGCGGGAGGTAGACAATGCCGGTTGAGAGATTCAGCGCAGAGGAGGAAACGAGGAGCAGCGGGGGGCCGTCGGTCCGGACGGATGAGGGAGTTCTCAACACCCGCCCGAGTCGAGGGTTGGCTGAACGGCTGAAGTTTCCTGCCGGCGTCGGGGTCGCTGTGGCTGCCCTGATCCTAGCATGGTTCTTGCTCACCGAGCACCGGGGCCGGCCGGGCACCAGCCCGCCCCAGGGCACCGGCACCATGGTGGTGCTCGATCCGCAGCGGGTCAACCTTGCTGAGCCCGGCACGAGCCTTGACGTGCGGATCGTGTTCGAGGCGTCGTCGCCCCGGTTCGCGGCCGTGCTGCGGACGCGCACGGCGCAACTGGCCGACATCGCCATCACGGTCATTAACGGCAAGACGATCGAGGACCTCGATACTGATGTGGAGCGGAACCGGTTGAAGCGGGAGCTGGCGGACGCCGCCGGCCGGTACCGGTACCTGGGCTCGAACGATGCGGACGTCGCGGATGATGCGCACATAGCGAACGTACACTTCACGCGTTTCTATTATAGAACGGACCATGTGGAAGACGACACACCGTAACCTGCGCGAGAGCGTCGGCGCCGAGCCGCCCGATGCGTACGGCGCAGACGAGACGTCGGGCGCCGGTCTCGGCGCGCTCTTGCCGAAGAAGCTGCTCGTGGTGCTCGTCGTCGGGCTGGCGCTTGCCGGCGGCGGGATCGGCGCGGCGAAGTTTCTCGGGCAGCGCGGCGGGACGCATCCGAAGAAGGTGGTCGCGCCGCTCACGATGGAGTTCTCGGAACTCGTGGTGAACATTGACGTCCCGGGCTTGACGCGCGTGTTGCACTGCGTGATTCACGTCGAAGTGGACGATCCCAAGGCGATCGAGGAGCTGAAGCTGCGCGAGGTGGCTTTCCGCGACGTGATCCTCAACATCCTGCGGTCGAAGACGCTCGATGATCTCAAGTATCCGGGCGAGAACGCGATCAAGCGCCAGATCCGCGACCGTTTCAACCGGATGTTGACCCGGGGAACCGTGGTCGAAGTGTATTTCAAGGAGTTTTTGGTCCACTAACGACGGGCAAGGGTTCGAGGGGCGTGTCGGACATTCTGTCACAGGAAGAGATTGATGCCTTGCTGGGCGCGGTGGCGACCGGCCAGGTGAAGGTCAACGAGCAGGAGCGCATCGTGCTCGACAAGGCCGCGGTGGCGCCCTACGACTTTCGCCGGCCGAAGCTCATCAGCAAGGAGCAGATGCGCACGCTGCAGATGGTGAACGACACGTTCGCCAAGTCGTTCGGCAACACGCTGTCGCTGTACCTGCGGACGATCGTCAACGCGAACCTGGCGCTCGTCGAGCAGTTCACGTACGGCGAGTTCATCATGAGCCTGCCGAACCCGACGTGCGTGTCGATCTTCAGCATGGAGCCGCTCGAGGGCCTGTCGATCCTGGAGATCAACCCGGTGCTCGTGTTCGTCATTGTTGACCGTCTGCTCGGCGGGAGCGGCCAGCCGCCGAAGGAGATCCGCGAGCTGACCGAGATCGAGAATGAGATCATCCTGACGGTGATCAACATGGCGCTCGAGAAGTTCCAGGAGACGTGGAAGCACGTGACGGAGCTGCACTGCAGGCTCGAGGGCCGCGAGTCGAACCCGCAGTTCGCGCAGATCACGACGCTGACGGAGAACGTGCTTTTGATCACGCTCAACGTGGAGATCGGCGAGAACACCGGCATGGTGAGCCTGTGCATTCCGATTGCGACGCTGGCGCCGGTGCTCGGGCAGCTCAGCGCGCAGAAGTGGATCGGGGCCGGCACGGGCAAGGACGCGACGGGGACGCAGTGCGAGGAGTTTCTGGAGGACACGGAGGTGGAGCTGCAGGCGGTGCTTGGCGCCTCGGGGATGACGCTGAGCGAGCTGGTCAGCCTGCAGCAGGGCGACGTGGTGGTGCTGAACAGGCACGTGGGCGAAGACGTGGTGCTCAATATCGAGAACGCGCCGAAGTTCCGCGCGAAACCCGGGCTTGTGGCCGGGCGGCGCGGCGTCGAGGTTGTTCGTGCACTCGGCGGGCGAGTCGGCCGATAGCAAAGGAGAAGGGACCATGGGCGACAACGAATTGTCCCAGGACGACATTGACGCACTGTTCAACAACGCCGAGACGCCGCCGCAGACCGGGGCCGCGGGACCTGCCGGGCCCACGCCCGCCCAGCCGAGCGACCCGGCACGGGTCCGCCGGCCGGCGGCGGCGGACGCCTCAGTCAGCGTGATGTCGCCGCCTGTTGAGAAGGAACCGGTGGAGGCGCGGCCGGTGGAGTTCTCGCAGCTTGCCCCGTCGGGTGAGCCGGGCGAAGTCCGGAAGATAGACTTTCTGCTCGACGTGCCGGTGACGGTCACCGTCGAGCTCGGGCGCACGGCAATGGTGATCCGCGACGCGCTCAGCCTCGGCAGCGGCTCGGTGGTGGAGCTGAACAAGCTCGCCGGTGAGCCGGTGGACCTGCTGATCAACAACAAGCTGGTGGCGCGGGGCGAGGTCGTGGTGGTGAACGAGAACTTCGGCGTCAAGGTCATCGACATCGTCTCGCCCGAGGAGCGCCTGCGCTACCTCCGATAGGGCGGGTGTTCTCGCGTCGAGAAACCCGACAAACACCCCTGCCTTATCGCATTTCCCGACGGCAAAATCTTCCCGTTCCACTCCGGCTTTCCGTTCCCCGGACTTTCCTCCGTTGGTACAGGACTTGCTCATTCCTGCCGGTGGAGGGGCAAAAACGTCCGCTGCTGCGAAGGGAAGGAGGCCGAGATGCTGCACACGCTGTCATGGCTGGTTGCCGTCCTGGTCGTCGTGCCGGTCGCGTCTGCGCCGGAAGGCGTCGGCGCTGGGGACAGCGAGGCCGTCGCCGCCGATAGCGAGGCTGTTGCCGCGGACGGCGAGGCTGTCGCCGGGGACGACGGGGGGGCTGCTTCCGCTGAGGCGGGTGAGGCGGCGGGGGCCAAGGACACGGCCGAGGACACGGCCGAGGAGACGGCTGAGGAGACGGCCAAGGAGACGGGGGACTTTCTCTCCTACAAGGAGGCGGCGCCGTATCCCCGGCGGAGCTTCGGGAGTCTGATGGTTCGGCTCGTGCTCTCGATGGCCGTCATCCTCGGTCTGATCTACGGGGGGTTGATGCTCGTGCGGGTCCTGGCGCGCAAGACCAAGGCGGCGCCCAAGGCCGAGAAGCTCGTGCGCATCGTGGACCGCGCGATGCTCGACCAGAAACGCGCCATCTATCTCGTCAAGGTGGTTGATCGCCTGCTGGTGGTCGGTGTCGGGACGAACGACGTCCGCACGCTGGCCGAGATCCACGACGAGACGGTGGTCGAGAACGTGCAGGACGTGGAGTTCACCGGCCATCTGCAGTCGCTCATCGGGCGGCTGGCCGGACGCCAGAGCTGAGGCGTGCCCGTGACATGACACGAACGCTGAAGACATGGGCTGTGGTGGTAGCGCTCGGGCTGAGCGTGCTCGCGGCGGCCCCCGCGCACGCCGCCTCGCCCGTGAAGGTGACCGTTGACCTTGGCGAGGACGGGGGCCGGGCGCAGGTGAGCACCGGGCTGCAGCTCGTGGCGTTGCTGACCGTGCTGTCGATCGCGCCGGCGCTGCTGATGCTGCTCACCTCGTTTACGCGCATCGTCATCGTGCTTTCGTTTCTGAGGCGCTCGCTCGGCACGGGCTCGCAGCCGTCGAACCAGATCATCGTGGGGCTGGCGTTGTTCCTGACGTTTTTCATCATGGCGCCGGTATGGCAGAAGGTGCATGCCGAGGGCGTGCGGCCGTACATGGCGGAGGAGATCGGCGCGCAGGAGGCGCTTGAGAAGGGGCTCAAGCCCGTTCGGGATTTCATGTGGAGCCAGACGCGCGAGAAGGACCTGGCGCTGTTTGTCCACGTCTCGGCCATGGAGCGGCCGGAGAAGATAGACGACGTGCCGACGCATGTGCTCATCCCGGCGTTCGTGCTCAGCGAGCTGCGCACGGCGTTCACGATGGGGTTCGTGCTGTTCCTGCCGTTCCTGGTGATCGACATGGTGGTGGCGAGCGTGCTGCTTTCGATGGGCATGATGATGCTCCCGCCGGTGATGGTCTCGCTGCCGTTCAAGATCCTGCTCTTCATTCTGGTGGACGGGTGGTACCTGCTGGTGAGCTCGCTGGTGGCGAGTTTCGGCACGGGGTAGCGACTTCAAGCGACACGGAGGCACGAGAAGACGATGACGCCCGAGCTGATAGTGACGTTGATGAAGCAGACGCTGTACACCGTGCTGCTGGTGGCGGGCCCGCTGCTGGCGGCGGGGCTGATCATCGGCGTCGTGGTGAGCATTTTTCAGACGGTGACGCAGATCCGCGAGATGAGCCTGACGTTCGTGCCGAAGATCATCGGCGTGATGGTCGTGCTCCTGATCTTCGCGCCGTGGATGGGCGCGACGCTCATCAACTTCACGATAAGCCTGTTTCGGCACATGCCCCGGTTCGTGCACTAGGCGCGGGGCGACGAGGGACTTCAAGGGCTCGATGATGCATGCAGCTCGACGGGTGGCTGACAGCGCACGTGCAGATGTTCATGCTGGTGTTTTTCCGGGTGATGAGCCTGTGCCTGATCGCGCCGATTTTCGGCAACCGGTCCGTAGGCCCGCGGATCAAGGTCGGCCTCGGGTTCTTCGTCGCGTTGATCTTGATGCCGCTGCTCATGCGGGCGGAGCCGCCGCCGGTGCGGGCGTGGTCGGCGCTGCCTTTGCTCATCATCGGCGAGTGCTCGGTCGGGTTCATGATCGGGCTGATCTCGAGCCTGCTCTTCGCGGCGACGCACCTCTCGGGCGAGATCCTGGGGCGGCACATGGGGTTCGGCCTGGCGCGTCTGATCGACCCGGAGTTCGGGAACCAGACGTCGGTGGTGGCGCAGTTCGAGAACCTGGTGGCGCTGATGCTGTTCCTGGCCATCAGCGGGCACCACTTGCTGGTGCTGGCGCTGTGCGACAGTTTCGAGATCGTGCCGCTGGGCGGGGTGCGGTGCGAGTCGGCGATGGCGATGGAGCTGGTGCGGATCACGGGGCGGATTTTCCCGGTGGCGATCAAGATCACGGCGCCGGCGTTCGTGATCCTGATGGTGACGACGGTGGTGGTGGGGCTGGTGGCGCGGTGCGTGCCGCAGATGAACGTGCTCATCGTCGGGCTGCCGCTCAAGGTGGCCGTGGGGCTCATCGGGCTGGCGGCGTGCGTGCCGATGTTTTCGTACGTGTTCGAGAAGATGCTGCGGGTCGCGCACGCGGACGTGTACACGATGCTCGAGCAGATGCACTGACGCGCAGGCTGAATGATGGCCGACGAGGACAAAGAGGCACGCACGGAGAAAGCGACGCCCAAGCGGCGCACGGAGGCGCGCGAGAAGGGCAACGTCGCCCAGAGCCCCGAGGTGGGCACGAGCGTCGTGCTGCTGCTCGGCCTGATGTGCCTGTGGCTGGGCGGCTCGTTCATGACGGGGCAGCTTCGCGAGTTCATGCGGGCCACGTTCACGGGTTACGCGAGCGTCGAGATCACGCCGTCGAGTGTGCAGCAGATGCTCGTGAGGACGACGACGCGGGTCGCCGTGATGATTGCGCCGCTGATGCTGGTGCTGCTCGTGGCGGCGTTCGGGTCGTCGTTCGTGCAGTTCGGCTTCCTGTGGTCGCCGCAGGCGCTCAAGCCGAAGTGGAGCCAGATCCGGCCGAAGCTGAGCAAGTTGAACCTGTTGAGCAAGGACAAGCTGGTCGATCTGGCGGTCGCGGTGGGCAAGATCACGCTGATCAGCCTCGTGGCGTACTGGTCGCTCAGCGCGTACCTGCCCCGGTTCCTGCCGCTGATGGACCAGTCGGTGGCGGAGATTGCGGCGTTCACCGTCGGGGTGGCGCTGCGCGTCGTGCTGCGGATCGTGCTGCTGCTCATGGTGCTTGGCGTGCTCGACTACCTGTGGAAGCGGCATCGGCGCGAGGAGAAGCTCAAGATGACCAAGCAGCAGGTCAAGGACGAGCGCAAG
>CAZJXV010000183.1:0-8911 GCA_964550015.1 uncultured Verrucomicrobiota bacterium | reverse complement strand
GATCTGGGCGATGCCCGCCGGCTTGGCGGCAGACTCGTCGGGCTCTGCCACCTGGGCGGCGCTGTTGGTGGTGATGGCCTGCCAGAGGAAGGCGGCGCACAGGGCGCCAAGGGCGCTGAGAAGGATAAGGTAACGGAACGCTCTCATTTGTATCGGGCCTCCTTTGTCTGTGTTTTCGTGCCAGGCGAGACGTGCCGCCGCTCGAGATGGACGTCGGGTGCGCCGCGACCCTCGATCCGGCCTGAAGCGGGAACGATGTCGCGTACGGTCATGGGAGGATACTCCTGGCTACGTGCCGGGGCCAAGCGCAACCCTCCTTCGCCAAGGCTACGGAGCGCGTGCCCTCCTTCGCCAAGGCTACGGAGGGCGTGCCCTCCTTCGCCAAGGCTACGCAGGGCGCGGTTTCCTTCGGCAAGGCTACGGAGCGCGTGCCCTCCTTCGCCAAGGCTACGCAGGGCGCGGTTTCCTTCGGCAAGCCTGCGACAGCCCGCCGGCAAAAGGGTTGACGGGCCCGAAGGGGCGACCGTAGTATGCGGACGCAGGTTTCCTGAAGCGGAAAGGCCCGGTCGTGTGGCAGTGCGAATGCGGCGAGTTCAATAACGAAGAGAGCGCCTACTGCGTACGGTGCAACAAGCTCCGGGTCATCAAGGAGCAGGCACGGCATCGCCAGCGCGGGCTGACGAATACGGACACGGTCTTCCGGCGGATCCAGGATTTCATCCTGCTCGACATCGCAGTGACCGGGCTCGTGGTGGTGTACTGCTTCTGGCGGGCGTCGGAAAAGGTCCGGATCGAGACGGTGGACGGCGAGCTGTACATTTCCAGGGGGCTCGCGTTCGAGTCGGTGATCCCGCTTCTGCTGGTGGTGATCCTGCAGTTCGGCCTGATGGTCCACCTGCTGCGCGTGCTCTACACCACGGCGATCAATTCGGAGCGCAACTCCATATTCCTTCAGAAGATCTACGAGACCTACGAGGGGATCGCGGAGGAAGAGGAGGAGGAGTCGGCGACCGAGGCGCTCGTCAAGCCCCCTGTCGCCTCCGCTGGGAAGGAGCGCCGCCCGCCTCCCCGGCCAAGTCCGGCGCCTGAGGGCAGGCGCCCGTCTTCCGAGCGGAAGGGGCCGCCAGGTCAGCGGGGCCGGCCCCGGAATTCCGGTCGCTAACGGGCCGCGCGCGGCACAATCTTGATCTCTTCCGGTGAACCGGTGACGGCAGCGCCGTCGGGCACGATGGCGCCGGGCAGGAGGAAGGCGTACTCGACGATCGCGCGGCTGCCGACCGAGGCCCCCTCGCAGAGCACGGCCCACGTGAGGGCCGCGTTGTCACCCACTGCGCTGCCGGGACCGAGGGATACGTTCTCACCCGTGACACAGTCTCCCCAGGCCGCAGTGTCGTCGGCGACGGCCAGGTGATGAAGCCCGATGACGTCGGGGAGGCGGCCCATCGCTCGCAGGTGGGCGAGCATGCGGCGGTTGGCGCGAAGCAGTTCCTCGGGCGAGGTGATGTTGGACCAGAAGTCGGTAAGCTCGACGGCGCGCAGGGCGGCGCGTTTCTGGGCGAGCGTGTGCAGCGCGTCGGTGAGCTCGTACTCGCCTCGGGGCGAGACGCCGACGCGCTCGAGCAGCTCGTAGATGACGGGCGTAAACACGAAGATGCCGGCGTTGTCGAACGGCGTCGTGGAGGTGCCTTTCGGCGGCTTCTCGATGATGCGCGTGACCACACCGTCCTTGACGTAGACGGCGGCGCCGCCGCACGGGTCGTTGACACGGCGGGTGGTGAGGACGGCGTCGGGGCGGTGACGATCGAACTCGCGCACGAGCACAGTGAAATTCAGCGGCGGCGTGAGGATGTCGCCGAAGGCAAGGATGAAGGGCTCGTCGCCGGTGAAGTCTCGCGCGCACATCGCGGCCTCGCCGGTGCCCCGCATGCGGGGTTGCTCGACGTATTGGACACGCAGGCCGAAGGCGGCGCCGTCGCCGATGGCGCGGCGGACCTGCTCGCGGCGATGGCCGACGACAAGCAGCACGTCTCGGACGCCGGCGGCGTGGAGGGCCTCGAGCGTCCAGCCGAGGACGGGCTTGTTGGCCACGGGCAGCAGGGGCTTGGAGAAGTGCGTGGTGAGCTCACGCATGCGGACGCCCTTGCCGGCGGCGAGGACGACGCCTTTGGCGACGCCTTTCATGTTCGGCTCCCGGATCTTCGGCGGTTGAGGATTCGCTTGACTCTGTTTCGGGATCGGCCTAGAGTCTATGTTCGTGGCAGCCCTGCTGTGGCGCAACATGTGCTGAGGACCTGAGGATGGCCCTATACGAGCTGCTCGACGCAAACTCAATAGTACCGAATCTCGCGGCCGAAACCAAGGACGCGGCTATCGAAGAACTCGTGGACGTGCTCGACCGCGCGGGCCGGGTGAGTGACCGCAACGCGGTGCTCGATGCCGTGTTTGAGCGCGAGCGGGCGATGAGCACCGGGCTCGAGGACGGCATCGCGGTGCCGCACGCCAAGAGCGGCGCGGTCAGCGCCCTGACGGCGGCGCTGGGCATCAAGCGCGAGGGGCTCGACTTCGAGTCCGTGGACGGCAAGCCCACCCGGATCGTGTTCCTGCTGATTGCGGAGCTCAATAATCCGGGGCCGCACGTGCGGGCACTTGCCAAGCTCGCCCGGCTGTTGAGCGACGCGGAGACGCGGGCGGCGCTGATCAATGCGGCCACGGCCGAGGACATCCTCGGGATCATCAAGCAGCGGGAACTGGTCGAGTAGGACCGCACGCGCCTCAGGACCTTCCGCATTTTCCCCCTGCGACTGCGCTTTCCAGCCTGCACGCACCCGGGCGCCGGTCTCGGCGTTCAACTGATGCCGCCTTCGATGTAGGCGCGGGTCTCCGCGCGTTTCGGGTTGTTGAAGAGCTCGGCCGCCGGTCCGTGCTCGATGAGCCGGCCGAGGTAGATGAAGATGACGTAGTCGGCGATGCGCCTGGCCTGCCTCAGGGTGTGGGTGACGAAGATGACGGTGTACTGCTTTTTGAGCTCGAGGAAGAGTTTTTCGATCCGCTCGGAGGACACGGGATCGAGGGCCGAGGTCGGCTCGTCGCCCAGAATGATCTCGGGGCCGACGGCGAGGCCGCGGGCCAGGCAGAGGCGCTGCTGCTGGCCGAGCGAGAGCTTGGAGGCGGGGCCCTTGAGGCGGTCCTTGACTTCGTCCCACAGGCCGGCCTGCCTGAGGCACTGCTCGACGATCTGGTCGAGCTGGCGCCTTCGGCGTATCCCGTGAATCCGCGGGCCGTAGGCGATGTTGTCGTAGATGGACATCGGCAGCGGGAACGGTTTCTGTGCCAACAGGCCCATCTTCTTTCGGATGTGGGTGACCTCGACGCGTGGGTCGAGGATGTTCTCGCCGTCCACGAGGACCTGACCGGACAGGGTCACGTCGTCGGTCGTGTCGAGGAGGCGGTTGAAGGACTTGAGCAGGGTGGTCTTGCCGCAGCCCGACGGACCCATGATGGCCGTGATTCTCTTGTCGGGGATGTCCACGGTGATGTCGTGCAGGGCCTTGTGGCCGTCGTACGATACGCTGAGGTCGCGGACGCTGATATGTGTCGTGAACGTCATTGTTCCCGTCTCCTATCTGACAACGTGTTTGCTGAAGCGTTTGCTGAGGAACCGTGCGGACAGGCTGATGATGAGGATCAGGACGGTCAGTATGAATGCGGAGGCGTACGCGCGCTGCTGCACCTCGGGCACGGGGGTGCCGAGCTGATAGAAGATGGCGAGCGGCAGCGTGGCGACGGGCCGGCCGAGCGAGGTGGGGAGCTGGTCGGTGAAGCCGGCGGTGAACATGACCGAGGCGGCGTCGCCGATGCCGCGGCCGAAGGCGATCAGCATCGCAGTGAGGATGCCGGGCAGCGCCTGCCTGATGGCGACCTTGGCGCCGGTCTCGAACCGCGTTGCGCCGACGGAATAGGACGCCTCCTTGAGCTCCCTGGGGATGGTTCTCATGATCTCGTCGGCGGCCCGCGCCATGATGGGCAGCTCGAGGAACCCCACCGTAATGATGCCCGCGAGCAGGGACGTTCGCATGCCGAGGAAGAGCATCAGGGTGAAGCCGAAGGCGCCGTAGACGATCGAGGGGATGCCCCAGAGCACGTCGAAGGAGAACCGGGCGAAGGTGGCCAGGTTCGACCGTTTGTCGGCGTAGGAATTGAGGTAGAGGACGATGGGGAACCCGAGCAGCGCGGCGAACACGGTGGCGCCGCCCGCCAGGCACAGCGAGCCGAGGATGGCATTGAGCACGCCGCCTTCCTTGCCGAGGTAGTAGCCGCCCTTGGGCGTTTGGGTGATCATGGACAGGCTCATCGAGGAGAGGCCCTTGATGAGAATGGAGAGCAGGATGAGGGCGAGTGCGGCGATGACGATCACGGTCGCCAGCCTCATCAGCGCCTTGAAGATCGTTTCCTCGAGGGTTCGTCTGGTCATTAGAGGGCCTTCCGTTCGAGTCTGAGCAGGACCAGTTGCGCGACTGCATTGAACCCCACGACGCACACGAGCAAGACGAGCGCGGCGAGCAGGAGGGCCGAGTCGTACAGGGGCACGGACATCATCTCGCCGTAGTTGTTGGCAATGAGCGCGGGCAGCGGGTAGGCGGGGTCGAAGACGGACCCGGGCACGCGCGCCACGTTGCCGACCACCATGAGCACGGCCATTGTCTCGCCGAAGACGCGCGAGGTCGCCAGGATCACGGCGGCAACGATGCCGGATCGGGCTTTGCGCAGCACGACGTGCTTGATCGTTTGCCACTGCGTGGCGCCGAGCGCGAGGGAGGCTTCGCGGAGCTCGCTCGGGACGGCTTGGAACACCTCGATCGTGACGTGGATGAGGATGGGGAAGACCATCACGGCCAGGACGACGCTGCCGGCAAGGACGCAGTAGCCGGTCGTGGTCGCGCCGAACGCGGGCGCGAGATAGCTCTTGATGAACGGCACGATGATGAGGATGCCCCAGATGCCGTAGATGACCGAGGGGATGCCGGCCAACAGGTCTACAAGCGGCCGCATCAAGGCGCGGACCCTTCTGTGGGCGTATTCCGACAGATGGATGGCCGCCAGCACCGAGAGGGGGACGGCGAGGACGGTGGCCGCGATGGTGACCCAGAGCGTGCCGGCGATGAACGGCAGGAAGCCGAACTCGCCGCGCAGGGGATGCCAGGACGTCGAGAACAACAGGTCCGGCAGCGGCTTGACGTCGAGGATCGGCCTGGACCGCAGCAGGAGCCCGACGGTGATCAGCGCCAGGACGAGCCCCGGCAGGATGGCCAGGATCCTGCCGAGGTGTCGGGCGGCCGTGTCCTTGAGGAGTCGTGCGCGCATGGGGTATTACCAGGTGCGGGTCTTTTCTTGCTCGTTCTTGAGGGTCTCGTCGGAAAGGCTCACGTAGCCGGCTTCGTCAATGTATTGCTGGCCGTCGGTGAGGACCCATTGCACGAACCGCGCGGTGGCGGCGCTTTCCGGCGCGCCCTTGGTCACGAAGTACAGCGGGCGAGCGGGCGGCGACGGGTAGACGCCGTCCACGATGGCGCGAACGATTTCGTCGCGCGTGCGGTAGAAGTCCTCGCCCTCGTCAATGCGGCCGTTCTCGTCGAGGTCTATGGGGACAATCACGAGGCCTTTGACGGGCCTCTTGGTGTGCGCGTCGTAGGCGAAGTTGATGTTGTTGTACCCGATTCCCTGCGTGTCCCTTCGCACCGCTTCGGCGATGCCGGGATCGCCGTAGACGCCGGTGCCGTTCAGGTCCTCCTGGTTGTAGCCGAGGAACTTCGCCCACGTCGCAGCGGCGCCGCAGGCGTCGGACCGCGTATAGACGTTGATGGCCGCGGTCGCGGGCCGTACGCTCTCTGTGGCCGGGGCCACGACCTCGGACCAGTCGGTCAGCGCGCCCTTGATCCAGATGTCCTCAAACCTCTTCCTGGTGATGCCGGTCCTGAGCAACTTCTCGATCACCGGGTTGTCCGCGTTCGCAACGGGGATGACGGCGTCTTTGGCGACGCCGATTGGGACGGCGCCTTTTTCGCGCTCCGCCGGGTAGACGTCCCTCGAGACGAGGCCGATGTCCGCGGCGCCCGAGAGCGCGTCGGCCATTCCTTTGCCGGCGCCGCCGGCGGAGATATCGAACCTGACGTGGGGATGGATTTTCTTGAATTCCTCGGCCCACTTGACCGCCATGGGGTACAGGGCCCAGGCGCCGGATATCGTGATGGTTCCTTTCAACGAATCGCCTTGGGTATCGCTGTTCTGACTCCCGCAGCCGGCAACAACGAGCGAGGCCGCGACGAGTAGAGCTGTCAGGGTCGTTTTCATCTGTTGAATCCTTGTTGGTCTATGCCGTTGTGCCTGAAAGGCGGCCGCCTCCGGATGCGCGCTACATGTAGCCGAGGTTGCGGAGCCTTTGCCTGATCATGTCGACCTCGTCCTTGGAGAGAACGTGTTGGTCGGGTGCGATGTGATACGAGGCGACGTCCCGGAGGACGTAGACGACGAAGTCGGTGACGGAATCGAATCCCGTTCCTTCGATGAGGGTCTTGAGGTTGTTGTAGAGCTGCCTTGGGATCTTGAGTGTGGCCTTGTCCTTTGGCTTGTTCTCGCCCATGATTCGTCCTCCGTGTCGGTCGGCACTCCTTGAGCACTCCAATTACACTCCTCTTATACTCCTATAAGAGTGTTTTGTCAAGGCTTTTTTTGCTTTCTCGCCAATTTCAGGGAGATTCCGGCCAAGGGCCTTCTTTCCCGTAGTGCGCGTTTTGTCAGCGACTTAGGGCTTCCGCCGCGTCCACAGAACACGATGGGCGCGCCCTTTGGATGGATAGAGAGGAGGAGGGGCGGATGATGCGCGACTGTCTCGTTCGGCGGGTGGGCGCAATCAGGGCCGGCTCAGGCGCCTATTGCCGGAGCTTCTCGCGGAGCCAGCGGCGGTGGCCCTCGAGGGCCTTGTCGACGTCGTCCTGGGTGGCGGTGGCGGGGTTGATGCGTCCCCCGCCGCGCAGGGTGGCCACGTGGTTTGCGGCCAGCAGGAGGACGTCGTTTCGGTTGCTGTCCAGACCGTCGAGCAGGATCCGGTAAGTTCGTGGGGCGTCTTCTTCGGTCAGGCAGGCGGCGGCGAACACCCGGACCTTGGGGTCGCTGTCGTTGAGCAGCGCAAGGAGGCGCTGCGTGAGGTGGCGGGGGGCGAAGGGATTGTTGCGCAGGATGAAGAGATACCTGAATGCGAGTTGGCGCGTCTGGGGATGTTCGGATTCGAGCGCGGCAAGGCTGAGGTCAATCACGACGGTGTCGTTGTCGGCGACGGCGGCGGCGCACTTGAGCGCGCCGATCTGGTGTTTTCGTTCCGTGGCGGCGAAGAGCTCTCTGGCGAGGAAGTGCGTAATATTGATGCGCGGCTCGCCGATCTCGGCGAGGACATAGATGGCCGAGATGCGTTGGTTGTAGTCGGGGCTCTTGAGCTTGCGCAGCATCATGGGCCGGATCTTTGGGCCGAGCTCCACCAGCTTGAGGCGTGCCGGGCGGCCGACGTCCACGACGTAGCCGGGCCAGCTCTGGCACGAGCTCTCGAAGAGGCGTTCCCACCCTTCGGGTCCGCTCTGCTGCCACTCCAGGAGGGCCTGTTGCTGCTCGTCAAAGCCGTCGTCGAGGGCATCGCTGCTCTCGTCCTCGTTTTCTGTGAGGGGGAGCAGATGCTTGGCCACGGCGAAGTATCCGCCGATGCCGATGGCCGCAAGCAGCAGGAGGCTGAGGATGAAGCGTCCGAGAGGGTGGCGGACGCCGAAGAAGCCGGCGCTTCGCCGGGCGCGTTTGGCCGCGGCCCTTCGCGAGCTTGTTCGGCGGCTGGTGCGCTTGCTGTTCACGGGTGGCGGCTGTCTCCTTTGGCTGGCGCGGGAATGACCCACACGAGGGCCCGGCCGGGCAGGGCCGGCTGCGCCGGCGGTGTCGGGCGGAGCGCGGCGGTGTTTTTCTACGGGAATTCCTGGTCTGTTTCCTGGGCAATTTTGCGGACCGAGGAGAGGTCAAGCTCCATCGGTGTTACCATGTCTTCCCGGCCGCAGATCGGGCACACGCCCCTGTCGCCGCTGAGGACGCGCCCGTCTTCGACGACTACGTTCCTCACCTTGATGAGCGCCTTGTTGCACCCGGGGTTCTGGCAGTAGTAGTAGACAATCGGGCGGCCCTTTTTCTGGCCGCAGGCGGGGCAATCCTGATACCGCTGCGAGAAGGCCCTCTTGATGACGAGTCCGGTGGTGGTTTCGCGGCAGTTGTCGCAGTAGATCTCCTGGCTGACCTGGCCCTCCTCGAACGCTTCCTTGATGTCGATCTGACTGCGGGCCTTTTTCCTCTCGTTGACGACCGTGACGACGATAGCGACGATCGCGCCAACCACGAGAACGAGTACGACGAAGTTCTTCAGCATCTGATTCGCGTCGCTCCTTTCATTTTGCGTCCAAGACGAGTCGGGCAACGGGGAATGTGCCTCCGGCCCCCGGTTGCCGCGGTCCCTGACCGGGGTAGGTCTTCGTTACGGCTAAGGTCTGACGCCGAGGCCGTTGCTGTACCGGTTCCAGAAGCATACATGGCCGTGGCCTTCGACGTTCCAACTGCTTTCGGGCGTCGGGCCGAGAGACGTCCGGCCGCTACATTTCTGGAATTGGCCGACGATTGCGGCCTTGTAGTCCGCGTCGCTCGCGGCCAGGGAGCTTGGAACCTTCATGGCTTTGGCGTGGCCGTCGAGCATCACGTAGGAAATCACGCCGTTGTGGCGACGCCACGGGAACTGGTACTCGTAGACCCACTTGAAGGAGTCGAGTCCCCAGCCGAACCAGCAGCCGGAAATGTAGTTGCCCTCGCACTCGCCGAAAAGGACCTGCTTGTCCTC
>CAZJXV010000182.1:0-8963 GCA_964550015.1 uncultured Verrucomicrobiota bacterium | reverse complement strand
ATGCGGATTAACGGAGCGCGGCTGCGGGGTGGCGGAGCGGGACGAAAGAAGGTGGGCGCCTCGGTCCGGAAGCGTCCGCTGGAATGTCCGGGTTCGACGGTGTGCGGGGAAGCCGGAGCTTATTCGACCGCCTCTTGCATCATGAGTCTCTCCATGCCCTCGGCGGTGATTTTCCACTTGCCGTCGATTTTCTTGAACTCGACTTCGTGCTCCTCCCACTCGGCGTCGGTGTCCTCCTTGACCTTGACGCGGACAATGGTGGCGTCGCCTTTGAGCCGGCTGCCGAGGATCTCGTAGTCAAAGCCTTCGGGGGCCTCTTGCTCCCGCTGGGCGCCTTCGCGGACCAGCTTCTCGAATTCCTCCAACGTGATCTGCTCGCGTACCTGTTCGGGCACCATCTGCTCGTACATGCCCTTGAGGTCGAGGTGGTCGAGCAGGACTGTGGCGTCGCCTCTCTTGACGCCATCGAGGATGTGCTTCATTGCTTCTACGGCGGTGTCGGCGCCGCGGCGGATGGGGCCGGGGGCGCCGAAGCCGAAGTCGAAGGCCTTCATGCCCTCGACGGTGATCTTCCACCGGTCGTTTTTCCGGGCGAAGGGGAGCTGATGCTCCTGCCATTCGGCGTCCTTGGCGTGCCGGACCTTGACCGTGACGATGGTCTCGGCGGCCTCTGTCCGGCTGCCGACGATGGTGTAGTCGAAGCCTTCGGCGGGGGCGTCGCCGAACTCGGCCTTGACGGCCCGGCGGGCCTTCGCGACGAACGCCCAGAAGGTGGTTTCCTCGTCGCCCTCGAGGCGGTGCTGTTTGTAGAGCGCGATGAGATCGAGCCGGCGGAGGAAGGTGTGGGCGTCGCCCTGTTTCATCGCCTCGAGGAGTTCCGCGGCCTGCATCTCGGCGCCGACGTGTACGCGGGGCATTGAGACGTCCAGGGCCGTGTCGTCCGCGCGGGGGCCACCAATCGCCTGGGCGACGAGGGCGATGGCGGCCAGGGCCGGCAGGAGTGCGACCGTGGTCTTTCGCATGATGCGCCTCCCGGATCTTGACGCGTGAGCACGGTGTCCCAAGGAGAACGGCAGGCATTATAGTGATTGTTGTTTGAGGAGTCAAGGGCAGCTTTGGGGTGAGAGTGGAGCGCCGGTGAAGAAAAGGCGGCGGGCGTCCCATACCCGGGACGCCCGCCGGAGTGTTTCAGCGTGGTGTTTTGGGCGACGGGTGGGCTACTGCGCCTCCATAAGCTTCTGCATGCCGTCGGCGGTGATTTTCCACTTGCCGTCGATTTTCTTGAACTCGACGTCGCTCTCCTCCCACTCGGCGTCCTTGTCTTCCTTGATGCTGACCTTGACGATGGTCGCGTCGCCCTTGACCTCGCTGCTGAGGATCTTGTAGTCGAAGCCTTCAGGTGCCTCTGGCGCCTGCTCGGCGCCTTCCCGGACCATCTTCTCGAAGTCCTCGTAGCTCATGCCGCCGCGCTCGGCTTCGGACATGGCGTCGTACATGCCCTTGATGTCGAGGCGGTCGAGCATGGGGTTGGCGTCGCCCTTCTTGACACCCTCGAGGATTTCCTTGGCGGCGCTTTCGGCGCCCCCGCCGCCGCCGGCGCCACACCCGAGAGTGATCGCCAGCGCGCCCGCCAGGGCCAGAATCCACAGCTTTCTCATTCTCCTATCCTCCTTGTCCTTTCGGTGTGTAGGGGTGTGAGTATTCGGCGCTCAGTACTTCCTGTATTTCTTCTCGAGCAGGTTGGGGGTGAGCACGACCCGCCACGTCCTGCCGACCTTCGTGGTGGTCATTTCGAAGGACTTGGACTTTTCGCTGCTGAGCCTGAGCTCGAGTTGGAGCCGGGCCAGGGTGTCGGTCCGCTCGAGGGTGTCCACCTTGGCGACCTTGAAGAAGAGGAAGTTGCTCTTGGCGCGTTCCTCGCCGTAGTGGCGGATTTCGTAGGCCGAGATGCTCTCGGCGACGTCGGTGAGGATCTCGCGGCGGTTGCCCCGCAGCGGGCGGCCGAGGGCGCGCTCGCTCGAGGGCCAGTGGACGAGGGACTCCATTTTGTCCCATTGCAGGTGCTTGACCGAGGCGACGAAGCGCTTGGCCACGTTCGACGGCGTGTTGAGGAGGCACCCGCTGAGCATCGCGGCGGTCAGCGCGAGCAACGCGGCGACCCGAGCCAACGCGGCGAGCCGGGCCAACGCGGCGAGCCGGGCCAACGCGCCGAGCCGGGCCAACGCGGCGTGCCGGGGCAACGCGGCCTGCCGGGGCAACGCGGCGATCCGCGTACGACGCGTCCACACTGGGATGACTCCTACCGCTGGTGTCCGGACTGGGTCGAATGGTGGGGGGCGGTGCCGCGTGTGTCAAGGGCGAGTTTCATCTGGCGGATGCTGTTCTCGGCGGCGCCCGTGCGGCTCATGACGGCGTCGCGGGCGCGCCGGCCCATGGTGCGGGCGCGTTCGGGGTCGAGGAGCAGCTCGAGGATGGTGCGGCTGAGCTCGTCTGCGCTGTGCACGACGAGGGCGCCGCCGGAGGCGACGAGGAGTCTGGCGGCTTCCTCGAAGTTGTCCATATGGGGGCCGAAGATGATGGGTCGGGCGAACACGGCGGGCTCGATGGGGTTGTGGCCGCCCTTCTGGGTGAGGCTCTTGCCGACGAAGACGACGGAGGCGACCTTGTAGAATTTGACGAGTTCGCCGAGGGTGTCGATGACGACGATGGGGGCGAAGGGCCGGTCGCCGTTGGCGAGCGCGGACTTGAGGTTGTAGCGCAGGCCGTGTTTTTCGAGGTAGGCCTTGATGCGCGGGACGCGGTCGGGGTGGCGGGGGGCGAGGATGAGCACGAGGTCGTCGCACTGCGTTCGGATGTGGGTGAAGATGTCGGTGAGGACTTCTTCCTCGTAGTAGTGGGTGCTGCCGGCGGTGAGGATGCGCGCGGCGGGCGGCAGCTTGAGCTCGGCGCGGATGGCGGTTTCGTCGAGTGAGTCGGTGTCGATCTGGGAGGCGCCGTCGTACTTGAGCGAGTGGGTGACGGAGACGCGCTCGGGCGGGGCGCCGATCTCGATGATACGCCGGGCGTCGTCGGGGGTTTGCATGCCGAGGGAGGCGAAGCAGCGCAGGACGCGTCGCATGAGGAACCGGAAGCGCCGGTAGCCGCGGTAGGAATGGCGCGAGATGCGCCCGTTGATGAGGGTAATGGGGATGCCTAATCGGGCGGCGGTCCAGACGAAGTTGGGCCAGAGCTCGGTCTCGATCAGACAGACGAGGACGGGCCGGAAGAGGCGGAAGACGCGGCGCACGATCCAGGGGTAGTCGAGGGGGAAGAAGATGCAGAGGTCGTCGCTGCTGATGACCCTGCGGCGCAGCACCTCGTAGCCGGTCTTGGTGGTGGTGGAGATGAGGAGCTGGTGGTTGGGGAAGACGTGGCGCATGCGCTCGATCAGGGGTCGTGCGGCGAGCACTTCGCCGACCGAGACGGCCTGGATCCAGATGATGGGCTTGCCGGTGCGGCCGTCGAGGACGTGCCTGGGGATCCAGCCGAGTTTCTGGCGGATGCCGAAGCGGTACTTCTCGCCGGTCAGCAGCCGGTAGGTGAGGAAGCTGGACAGCAGAAAGGACAGGATGAGAATCGTCGCGTTGTACAGGAAGACCATGAAACGTTCGCCCCGGCCCAGGATGTACCCTTTCGGCGCGCCAGGCGGGCCCGCGCGCGACGCGCGAGTCCGTGTCCGGCGGGGCAGTCTAGCATGCGTGGGCCGTGAGTCAAGCTCTGGGGTGGGCGCGGCGGTAGGCTTCGTGCACGGTGGCGTCGGAGAGGTGGGCGTAGAGGCCGGTGGTGGCGAGGGCGGCGTGGCCGAGCAGCTCCTGGATGTCGCGCAGTCCGGCGCCGGCCTGGAGCAGGTGGGTGGCGAAGGTGTGGCGCAGCGTGTGGGGCGAGACGCCGGTGGCGACGGCGGCCTGCTTGACGTATTTGGCCACGATGCGCGCCACGCTCCGGGCGGTGAGCCGGCCGCCTCGGAGGTTGAGGAAGACGGGCTCGGGGGCGGCCTGGGGGGCGGCCTGGGGGTCGGCGTCAGGGGCGGCTGCTCGGCGTGCGGGGTGCTGGAGGTAGGCGCGCAGGGCGGCTTGGGCGGGGTCGCCGAGGACGGTGAGGCGCTCCTTGCGTCCTTTGCCGCGGACCTTGATAAGGCCGGCGGCGGGGTCGAGCCGGCGGCGGTCGAGTGAGACGAGCTCGCCCACGCGCATGCCGGTGCTGTAGAGGACCTCGAGGATGGCGCGGTCGCGGAGGCCGGCGAGGGAGTCGCTCCGGGGGGCTTCGATGAGGGCGCGGACCTCGTCGTAGGCGAGCCATCGGGGCAGCTTGCGTTCGCGCGGGTTGCGCACGCTGCGGACGGGGTTGCGTTGGATGAGGCCCCGGCGTCGGAGGAACTCGAAGAAGGCGCGCAGCGAGGCGATCTTGCGCGCGATGGTGGCCTTGGCGCGCCGGCCGGTGTAGAGCGAGGCGAAGAAGCTGCGGATCAGGGGCGGGTCCACGTGCTTGAGCTCGTAGTCGGGGCCGAAGCGGCGCAGGAACTGGTCGAAGGCGGTGACGTCGCCGATGTAGTTGCGCACCGTGTGGGGCGAGAGGTTGCGCTCGTCGCCGAGGTGGCGGCGGAACTTATCGAGGAGCGCCTCCATCGTCGGTCTCCGCCGCGTGTGCGGCCACCGGGTCCGAGGGGTCGGCGGCCTTTTTGGTCTTGGCGCCGGACGGCTTGCGCGCGGACGGCTTGCGCGCGGACGGCTTGCGCGCGGGCCGTTTGCCTGCGGCGCGCTTCGAGCGGGGTTTCTTTGCGGCCCGGGCCTTCGGTGTGGGCTTCGGCTTGGCTGCGTCGGGCTTCTCGTCGAGCGCGTCGAGGTTGGTGGTGGTGAAGTCGCATTCGGGGTAGTTGGTGCAGCCGTAGAAGAAGCCTTTCCTGCTGGGGCGCCCGACGAGCGTGCCGTCGCAGCCGTCGCGGGGGCAGGCGACATTGGTGGCGATCGGCTTGGTAAAGCGGCACTTGGGGTAGCCCGTGCAGGCGTAGAACTTGCCGTAGCGGCCCACTTTGATCGTGAGCGGCTTGCCGCACTTGTCGCAGGTTTCGTCGGTTGTGGGCTGCTCGAGCGGCTCGATGGTGCCGTCGGGGCGCCGGGTGAAGGATTTGACGTTGCGGCACTTGGGGTAGCCGGGGCAGGCGAGGAATTCGCCGTAGCGGCCGGTGCGCACGATCATCTTGCTGCCGCATTTGTCGCAGACGACGTCGGTTTCCTCGGAGGGCTTTCGCTCCTCGTCGCCTTCGAGGTTGCGGGTCCCGGTGCACTCGGGGTAGTTGGAGCAGGCGAGGAAGAAGCCGCGCCGGCCCCATCGTTTGACCATGGGGGCGCCGCAGGCGGGGCATTTCTCGTCCACGGGGGTCTGCATCCTCTCGGGGGCCTGCTTGAGCGCGGCGGCAAAGGGGGCGTAGAAGGCCTGGAGCGTCTCGGTCCAATCGGCCCGGCCCTCCTCGATTTTGTCGAGCCGTTCCTCCATCTCGGCGGTGAAGGTGACGTTGAGGATATCGGGGAAGCTGGCGACGAGCATGTCGGTGACGGCGAGGCCGAGCTCGGTGGGGATGAAGTGGCGCTTTTCACGGCGGGTGTAGGTGCGCGATTCGATCTTGGCGGTGATGACGGCGTAGGTGCTCGGCCGGCCGATGCCGAGGCGTTCGAGCTCGCGCACGAGCGAGGCCTCGGTGTAGCGCCGGGGCGGCTTGGTGAAGTGCTGGGCGGGCACGAGTTCGAGCAGTGTGAGTTTCCGGCCTTGCTCGAGGGGCGGCAGCCGCACGTCCTCGGGCCCTTTCTCGAGCCTGGCGGCGGTCTTGTCTTCGAGCTCCTCGTCGGCGATCTCGATGTAGGCGCGCAGCCAGCCGGGGAACTTCATGACCGAGCCGGTGGCGCGGAACTCGGCCCGCGGGGCGTCTTCGCCGCCGCCGGCAGTGATGTCGGCGGTGACGGTGTCGAAGACGGCGGGTTTCATCTGGCTGGCGACGAACCGGCGCCAGATGAGCGTGTAGAGTTTGAGCTGGTTCTTGTCGAGGCTGGCGGCGAGCTTCCGGGGGGTGAGCTCGACCATGGTGGGGCGGATGGCCTCGTGGGCTTCCTGCGCGCCCTTGCGCGGGGCGTAGGCGTTCGGGGTGTCGGGCAGGTGCTCGGGGCCGAACTCGGCGGGGATGAGCTCGCGCACGGCGGCGATGGCTTCGGCGGCCACGCGGGTCGAGTCGGTGCGCATGTAGGTGATGAGGCCGACCTCGCCCATGTCGGCCACCGGCACGCCTTCGTAGAGTTGCTGGGCGAGCGCCATGGTGCGCCTGCCGCTGAGGCCGAAGTGGTGGAAGGCCTCCTGCTGCAGGGTGCTGGTGATGAAGGGCGGGACAGGGTGGCGCCTCTTCTCTGCGCGCTCGACGGCGGAGACGACGAAGGTCTCGGCCTGGAGCTCCTCGACGATGCGGCGGGCCTCCGGCTCCCTGGGAAGCATCGGTTTCTTGCCGTCGAGCTTGCGCAGAGTCGCCTCGAAGGTCGGGGGCTGTTTCGCCTTGAGGCGGGCGGTGACGGACCAGTACTCCTCGACCTTGAAGGCCTGGATCTCGCGCTCGCGTTCGCAGATGAGGCGCAGGGCGACGGACTGGACGCGCCCGGCGCTGAGGCCGCGCTTGATGGTTTTCCAGAGCAGGGGGCTGATCTTGTAGCCGACGAGGCGGTCGAGGATGCGGCGCGTCTGCTGGGCGTTGACGAGGTCCAGGTCGATCTCGCCCGGGTGTTCGAACGCGCGGCGGACGGCGTCGCGTGTGATCTCGTTGAAGGTGACGCGGTGGACGGGCGCGCGGCGCTCGATCTCCTCGGCGAGATGCCAGGCGATGGCCTCGCCCTCGCGGTCGGGGTCGGGGGCGAGGTAGACGGCGTCGGCCTTGCTCGCCTCGTTGCGCAGGGACTTGATGAAGTTCTCTTTGCCCTTCTTGACGACGTAGGTGGGCTTGAAGCCGTTCTTGACGTCCACGCCGAGCTTGCGTTCGGGGAGGTCCTTGACGTGGCCGAGGCTCGACATCACCGTGTAGTTCCGGCCCAGGAACTTGTTGATCGTGCGCGCCTTGGCGGGCGACTCGACGATCACCAGCGATTTGCCCATCATGTTCTCCAGCGGTGTGTCTACTGGCCCGGTCGTGCCGGCCGGCCCGTCGGGTTATGACGGGCGAGTGGGCCGGTGTGTTCCGTCAGGGGCCGAGCCTGACGAAGTACTTGCCCGGGAGCTGTTTCACTAAGCGTTTCATTTCCAAGGACAAGAGAGCGACGGACGCTTCGCCCGGGGCGAGCTCGCAGCTCTGGATAACTTCCTCGATATGGCGCTGCTCGCGGCCGAGCACCTTGTACACGGCTGCCTCGGCGCCGTCAAGGTGGGGCGCCGGCGGCGGGGGGCCTGCGTCCAGAGGGCCGCGTGGGAAGAGGTAGTCGAACTCGGAGAGGACGTCCTCGGCGTTCTCGACGAGCTTGGCGCCCTCCTTGATGAGCCGGTGGTTGCCCTTGAAGGTGGGGGCGTCGGTGCGGCCCGGCACGGCGAAGACGAGGCGATTCTGGTTGAGGGCGTGGGTGGCGGTGATGAGGGCGCCGCTGTTGGTGGGCGCCTCGGCGACGACGGTGCCCAGGGCGAGGCCGCTGATGACGCGATTTCGCATCGGGAAGTTGGCTTTTGACGGGGCGCACTTCATATGGAACTCGCTGACAACGGCTCCCGTGGCGGCGATCTGCTCGGCCAGTTCGTGGTTCTCAGGCGGGTAGAGGTCAGCAAATCCGCTGCCAAGCACGGCGATCGTGCGGCCGCCGCCCTCGATCGCCCCCATGTGGGCGGCGGAGTCAATCCCGAGGGCGAGGCCGCTCACAATGGTGAATCCATTGGCGACAAGCTCGCGGGCCAGGCGCGAGGCGCTGGTGCGGCCGTACTGGGTCGCGCGGCGGGAGCCGACGATGGCGATGGCGTGCTTGTCGCATTCTTCCAGAGTACCCTTGAGGTAGAGGAGCATCGGGGGGTCGTAGATCTGCTTGAGGTTCTCGGGGTAGGCGTGGTCGGAGTAGGCGATGATCTGGAGGCCGGCGGCGGCGGCGGCTTCGAGCTCGTGGGCGGGATCGTCGAGGTGGTCGCGCCAGCGGGTGATGGTGCGGGCGATCTGCTCGCCGATGCCCGGGACCCGGCCCAGGGCGGTTTCTGAAGCGGTCAGCGCGGCGTCGGCCGAGCCGAAGTGCTCGATCAGGAGCCGGATCCTGACGGAGCCGACATTGGGGAGGGCGTTCAATATGATAAGGCTCTCAAGCGGGGTCACGGGCCGCCTCGCTTCTGCGCCGTGTCGGCGCGGCGCGATTCGATCGCGGCGGCGAGGGCGTCGGGGGCCACGTCGGGGGCGATGGAGACCTGGCCGATACGGTCCATGAGCACGAGGCGCAGGCGCTGCTCCTCGACCTTCTTGTCGCGCCGGACCTGTTCGAGGAGGGCGGCGGTCTCGAGGCCGCTGAAGGTGGTGGGCAGGCCGGCGCGCTCGAGCAGGGCGATCAGGCGGCGCACGTCGTCGGCCGGGCAGTCGTTGACCGCGATCGACAGCGCCGCCGCGCACGCCATGCCGATGGCGACGGCCTCGCCGTGGCGCAGGGCGCCGTAGCCGGTGAGGGCCTCGAGCGCGTGGCCCACGGTGTGGCCGAAGTTGAGGATGGCGCGCAGGCCGGCCTCGCGTTCGTCGGCGGCGACCACGGCGGCCTTGATGATGCAAGACTGGGCGATGGCCTCCTCGAGGGCGGGCAAATCGAGGCCCATGAAGGCGGCGACGTGGACCTCGAGCCAGGCGAAGTGGACGGCGTCGCGGATGGCGGCGTGCTTGACGATCTCGGCGAGGCCGGCGCGGAGGTCGCGCTCCTCGAGGGTGTAGAGGGTCTCGGGGTCAA
>CAZJXV010000181.1:0-9009 GCA_964550015.1 uncultured Verrucomicrobiota bacterium | reverse complement strand
CCGTGGACACCATCTTCGAGATCGGCGGCCAGGACGCCAAGTACACCTACCTCACCGACGGCGTCCCGTCGGACTACGCGATGAACGAGGCCTGCTCGGCCGGCACCGGCTCGTTCCTCGAAGAGGCGGCCAAGGAATCCCTCGGCCTCGACGTGACCGAGATCGCCGACATCGCCCTCGCTGCCGGCCGCCCGCCGAACTTCAACGACCAGTGCGCGGCCTTCATCTCGAGCGACATCAAGAACGCCGCGCACGAGGGCATCGAGCGCGACAACATCGTCGCCGGCCTCGTGTACTCCATCTGCATGAACTACGCCAACCGCGTCAAGGGCAACCGCCCCGTCGGCCAGAAGATCTTCATGCAGGGCGGCGTCTGCTACAACCGCGCTGTGCCCGTGGCGATGGCCGCGCTCGTCGCGAAACCCATCGTCGTCCCGCCCGATCCCGGTCTTATGGGTGCCTTCGGCGTCGCCCTCGAGCTGAAAAACCGCCAACGCGCAGGCCTTGCTAACCGGCAGCGCTTCGACCTCAGAGCGCTCGCCGCACGCGAGGTCACGCACAAGAAACCGTTCACGTGCCGAGGTGGCGCGGAGAAGTGCGACCGCCGCTGCGAGATCAGCCGCATCGTCATCGAGGGCAAGACGTATCCCTTCGGCGGCGCCTGCAACCGCTACTACAACCTGCGGTTCAACATCCGCACCGACGCCGCCTCGCTCGACCTCGTCGCCGAGCGCCAGCGCCTCGTCCTCGACGAGTACGCCGCCGGCCCGTCAACGAACCGCGCAAAAACCGTCGGCATCAACCGCTCGTTCCTGACGCACTCGCTCTTCCCGCTCTACTCGCATTTCTTCACCAACCTTGGCTTCCGCGTCGTCCTGCCCGACGAGCCGCGCGAGGAAGGTTGCGACCGTCGCGGCGCCGCGTTCTGCTATCCCGCCGAGCTCGCCCACGGCATGTTCAAGGACCTCCTGGAAAAGCGGCCCGACTACGTCTTCATGCCCCTCGTCACCGAGATGCACGTCGCCGACGACGCGCCGTACAAGAAGCTCTGCCCCTTCGCGCAGGGCGAGCCCTTCTATCTCGGCACCGCCTTCCGCCTCAACGGCGACGCACCCAGGGTGCTCTCGCCGACGCTCGACTTCGCCGACGGCTTCCGCTCACAGCGCCAGGCGTTCGCACGCCTCGGCATGCAGCTCGGTTGCACGCGCCGGCGCGCCCTCGACGCCTACGACGCCGCGTGCGACCGCATGGAGGCGTGCCAGGCCGCCATGCACGCGGCCGGCCGCCGCGTCCTTGCCGAGATCGAGGCCGATCCGGACGCCACCGCCGTCGTGCTCTTCGGCCGCCCCTACAACGCGTTCGCCGGCGAGGCCAACATGGGCATCCCCCACAAGTTCGCCTCGCGCGGCGTGCGTATCGTGCCGTTCGAATTCCTCGCTTTCCTCGACGAGGACTGCCCCGATACCATGTACTGGGCGATGGGGCGCCTGAACCTCAAGGTCGCCAAGGCCGTCGCCCGCCACCCGCAGCTTGTCGGCGCGTTCATCACCAACTTCAGTTGCGGCCCCGACTCGTTCCTCCTGACGTATTTCCGCGACCTCATGGCCGGCAAGCCCTCGCTCACACTCGAGCTCGACAGCCACACCGCCGACGCCGGCCTCAACACCCGCATCGAAGCGTTCCTCGACGTGGTGGCCCGCCACCGCGACCTCGCGCGGGGCCGCACGCCCCGCCCACGCTCGACGCGCTTCGTGCCCGCCCGCGCCGTCGTCGAGAACGGCGCCCTCGTCGTGTACACCTCCTCGCGTGAGCGCCTCGACGCCCGCCACCCCCGCGTGCACATGCTTGTGCCATCCATGGGCGAGCTCGGTACCCAGGCGCTTGCCGCCGCCGTCCGCAGCCTCGGCATTCGCGCCACGGCCTTGCCGCCCGCCGACGCCGCCATGCTCAAACTGGGCCGCGGCGCCACCAACTGCAAGGAATGCTTGCCCCTGCAGCTCACCGTCGGCAGCCTGCTCGCCTACCTCGCCGACACACGCCGCGCCGACGAGGTCCTCATCTTCTTCATGCCCGAGTCCATCGGCCCGTGCCGCTTTGGCCAGTACAACGTCTTCGTCAAGCGCCTCATCAAGCAGCGCCACGTCCCCGACCTGTGCGTCATCCCGCTCGGCGATGCGAACAGCTACTCGAGCCTCGGCCCGAAGTTCACCTACCGCGCGTGGCAGGCCGTTACCGTCTCCGACACGATGAACGAGGTCCGCTCCGCCGTGACGGCCCTCGCCGTGGACCGTGAGGCGGGTTTAGCCGTCTTCGACGAGGCGTGGCGCCTCGTGCTCGAAGCGCTCGCGCACGAGAACGACGCCTCGGTGATGCAGGCGCTCCGGGCCGCGTCGGAGAAGCTCGCCACGATCCCCCTCAAGCGGCCGATCCACGAAGCGCCCGCCGTGCTGCTGACCGGCGAGATCTTCGTGCGTCACGACGAGCTCTCGTGCCGCGGCCTCACCGACCGCCTCGCCGACAAGGGCTTCATCACCCGCGTCTCGCCCATCGGCGAGTTCCTTTACTACGTGGACTACATCTTCAAGCACAAGCTCTCGAAGGACCGCATGGATCTGCGCGGCCGACTGCGCCTTGCCGTTCGCCCCGCCGTGCAGCGCGGCATCGAGGCCCGCGTCAAGCGCATCCTCGGCCGCAGCGGCCTCTACCGGCCCGAGGCAGTCGACATCGGCCGCGTGATGCAGGCCGGCGGCATGCTCATGGACCCCCGCTTCCTCGGCGAGGCCGTCCTCACCGTCGGGAGCGCCGTCCGCGAGATCCTCCACACCGTCTCCGGCGTCATCTCCATCGGCCCCTTCGGCTGCATGCCCTCGCGCGTGGCCGAGGCCATCCTGTCCGAAACCATGCACGCCGAGCGCCTGCCCGAAACCAACCACACCGGCCGGATCATCGCCCGGCTCGGCGAGCTCGCTCACCTGCCGTTCCTCGCCATCGAGACCGACGGCGCCGCCTTCCCGCAGCTCGTCGAGGCCCGCCTCGAAGCCTTCTGCCTCCAGGCGCAGCGCCTCCACGACCGGCTGCGCCGCGTGGGCGTGTGGAAGTAACCGAACAGGAAGGGACCACGGATCGGCACAACGGCCACGAACCGAATCAGCGCCGATCCGTAAAAACCTGAGGTGAATCAGTACTCGGCTAAATCTCGACGAGCGTGTGGAACACGGCCGCCTCGCGGTTGCCCACGAACCGGTCCATCTCCCACATGTACTTGTCGAGCCTCACGTCGTGCAGCTCCTCGAGCTTCTTGTACGCCGTCTTGTTCGGACAGATGAACACTTCAGTGAACCGGTTGGCGATGTCCCTGTCCTCGAGGATGGTGTAGTTCGGCCCGTGCAGCCGGCGGATGTGGCGGCGCACCTTCTTGATCCACACGAGGAACTCCCGGCGCTTGCTCGGCTTCACGTCGTAGGTCATCACAACGATAATCTGCGCCATCTCGTCCTCCTCCGCGGCTCAGAATCGGCGAGGGGTGCGGCCCTCGTAACATGACCGGAGTCGGCCTCTCCCTCGTAGCGCATTCCGCTCCTAGCGTCAACTCCTAATCGCCGTGAGAACCCGTGCCAGGGCCGCGCCGCTCCCCCTCAAGACCGACAGATTCACTGGACACCCAACCCCCAGCGCCCTACCATGCACCCGTATCGGGAACGGGTCCTGTCAGGCGAAAGAATCTGACCCACACCCCAGGAGGTCTTGCCATGCTGGAAGGGAAAATGAGCTCCTACGAAGAGACCAAGAGAGGCGCGACCTTGATCATCGAGAACACCGACGCCGCCAAGCTCGCCGGCGAGGTGGAACGCTTCTTCGCCTCCGAGGGCTACAAGCTCGAAAAGGGCGCGCCGCAGGACGGACTCTACGCCAGGGGAAGCGGCGGCGCGTTCGCCGTCGTCGGCGCCTTCTCGAGCAGAATGAAATTCAAAGCCCAGGTCCTGCAGGAGGGCGACAAGGTCCGCCTCATAGTCACCAAGGGCATGTCGGGCATGTGGGGCGGCCTCATCGGCAAGTCGAAAGTCACCAACGAGCTCAATCGCATCGTCCTGAAGATCAAGTCCATGCTCATGTAGCGCGCCGCCGGTCCGCAACGCAGCGTGCGTCCGCTCGCCGCCCGGCTCACCCCCCGGGCGACTCGTTCGCCAGCTCCGCCGTGAGCTTCACCGGCGAGAGGTTCACCCACACCTCGCCGCTCTTGTAGACCCAGCCGCCCGTATCGTCGTAGACGGCCACCTCCTTGGCGGTCTCGGTGAACGCCTCCTTGGGCAGCCTGGGCAGGTAGTCGGGGACGAGGTCCGAAAGCTTCGCCGGCGACTCGCCGGCGTGATCGGCCTGCCACAGCCGGATCGCCGAGCGAAGCGCCATTAGATTCGCCTGGATCCGGGCGATCTTCGCCTGCTCCGCCTGCCCCCCGAACTTCGGAATAACGATCGCCGCCAGGATCCCGATCAGAATGATCACCAGGATGATCTCGACGAGCGTAAAGCCGCGCTTCCTCCGGTGTCGTTGCATCGCTGAGCTCCCTCCAGAATGCCCGAATTGCCAAGCGCCGCCGGCGCCTTCCTCTGCAGGGACACGGGTCCCGTTAGGCAGCATCGGGCCTGCGGGAGAAAGCTTTAGCCGAAAGCGTTAGCCGAAAGCGTCAGCCGAAAGCGTTAGCCGAAGGCGTTAGCCGAAAGCGTTAGCCGAAGGCGTTAGCCGAAAGCGTTAGCCGAAAGCGTTAGCCGAAAGCGTCAGCCGAAAGCGTTAGCCGAAAGCGTCAGCCCTCTTCCGTCGGCGTCTGCACCTCCTCCTCGTGGCTCTTCTTGATACTCTGGAGGAGCCGCTTGATGTCGCGAAACCCCGCCACGATCACCCACACCGTTATGCCCGCGAACACGACCACGCCCACCACGAACACGATCTTCCACAACAGCATCCAGCCGCTCATTTCGCGCCTCCTTCCCCCTCGGGCGTCCCGCTCGCGACCCCGTCGCCGGGAATCTTCTTCTTGTCCGGAAACAGCAGCGAGCAGACAACCATAAGCACCGTCGCCAACGCCGCACACCCCAGGCAGAGCCACGCACTCACGCGCTGGTTGCTTATTGTCGTATATCCATGGGCCTTGGCCAGCGCCTCAAACGTCACGGCCTTCCCGTTGACCGTCCAACCGAAAAGGGCTGTCACGGCTTTCTGCACAGGAGTCAGTCCAAGAACCATCAAGCATGAGGTAAGCAGGGCAGCGACCGCGCCGGTCGAACTGGCCCGCCTCCAATAGAGCCCGGCCAGCAGCAGCACAAAAGCCCCCACATAGTAGATCCCTCCGGACACACCCATGTAGTTCCAGATGGCCTCGCTGCCTGTGTAGGCAAGTCCCCAGTACAGGATGTACAGACCAATGACGACGATCAGCACCCGGGTGAGCCGGATCCGCGCCTTTGTGCTCATCCGATTGCGCGCCAACGGCGCAACGATGTCCTGCGTTATGACGGCACTCCAGCAGAGCAGGTAACTGTCATGCGTCGACATGAACGCCGCGATCATCGCGGCGGTCAGGACCCCGATCAGCCCTATCGGCAGGATCCGGCCGAGAAACACCGGCATGGCCTCAAGCGCGGTCTTGTCCGCCTTTGCCCCCTCGGCCGCCGGAGTGAACTGCTCCTTTAGGTCGGGGGCCATCGTCATTATGAACACGAACGCGCAGATGCCCAGAAAACACGGGACCATCACGCGGATCATGTAAGACACAGACGCCCACGCAAACTGCTTCTTCACCGTCCTGGGACTGTCTGCCGCAAGAGCACGCGCCACCGCCGTGGGCCAGATGGCGCAACCGACAAGCCCTGCCACAAACACCTGCCAGAGGATGTATTCGACACCGAAGCCGCTCGCCGGGTTCGTCGGATTGTAGCCTTCGCTGCCTTTCAGATTCGCCACCGTCTGAAAGATGTTATTCCACCCCAGGTGGTGGATGACCAAGCCGGTGCCCAGCAGAATGCCCAACGAAAGCACGACAAACTGCATGTAATCCGTGATGACAACCGAGATCATGCCACCCAGGATCGTGTACACCAACACCAGCGCAAGCAGGCTGCTCATCACGACCGGCAGTGCCCACCCCTGTTCCGGCATCCCCGTCACCCCGACGATGAACTGCGACCCCACCCGCAGGAAAAGCCCCATGTTCAGCACGCCGCCGAACGTCAACATGATCCCGCCCAGAACGCGCACTTTCGGCCCGAAACGCCGCCCGTAGAACTCGGGGATTGTCAACACCTTCATCGCGCGCAGCTTGTAGATGAAGAAACCCGTCACCCCGACGATGAACGTGACGACGCACGCGATCAGCGCGATGTGGAACGCCGCGAACCCGGCCTTGAAGCCCATCTCCGCGTTGTACATGATCGTCACCAGGCCCATCTCCGTGCCCGTGATCGTCGCCACGCCGAGCGCCGTGCACAACCCGCGGCCCGCCGCCACGTAGTCGGTCATGTTCTTGACGTACTTCCGCACCGTCAGCCCGATCACGAGCGAGATCGCGAGGTAGACAACGACGATCCCCCAATCGAAAGCGGAGAAATTCGTCCGGCCTAGAACTCCGACAAGATTCAGACCCATCGCTCCTCCCCTCCATTCGTGAGGCAATTCTGGACATCTTCGGCAAATCGCCCCAAAGCCGCAACAGAAAAACAGGCGCGGCGGGCGTTTTCTCAGGAAGGTCGCCTGTGCGCCAGCTCCGCGCACAGGTCGAAGTACACCTTCACATTCTCCGCCGGGACGTTCCACGGGATGTGGTTCCCGACGCACATGAAATAGCCGCCGCAGGCCTGCGCCGTCTCGACCATGCTCCGCACCATGGCCTCGATCTCGGCGCGGCCCCCACCCGTGAGAACGCGGTTGTCCCCCTCGCCGGCCACGACTTTGTCCGGGTACTTCCGCGCGATCGCCTTCCAGTCCGTAAACGGCTCGCTGATCAGCCCATCGGCGCCGCAGGCCACCACGTCGTCGGCGACCTTGTCAATGTTGCCGTCGCACATGAAGATCACCTTCTTGCCCGCGTCGTGAAGCACCCCCCAGAACTCCTCGTGGTACGGGTAGATGAACTCGCGCAGCCACCCCGGCGAGCACACCGGCCCCGACGCCATGCAGATATCATCGTGGCAGAGCACCGCATTGACAGGCAGCCGCGCAAACGTGCGAAACACCTTCCGGTTGATGACGGCGAAATCCCCCAGTAGCCGCTTGAGCTCGTCGTGGTGCGCCCCGGCCAGCTCCAGAAAGAGTTCCCACCCGAACGTCAGCAGCGGCCACATGAACAGCGTGTTGTAGAACACCGCCATTGACACGCTGTCCGCAGGGACCTCGGTGCCGGGGAAATCGCGCGCGTATTCCTCGTAGAACCGCTCGTCATCCAGCGAGTAGTCCCGGTTCTCCACCACCGGCATCCGCTCTTCGTCCCGAAGGTCCAGGTGCTTCAACGGCTCGTACGCCAGGACCTCCTCAATCGACCCAAAACTCTTCCCCCAGTCCCAATGGCTGCTCGCCCCGGCGCCCCACCGCACCGTCTCGTGGCCATCCGCGTCAACGGCTGCGCCGCTCGAGTAATCCAGCCGCGGAATGGGCGTATCGTCCGCCGGCAGCCAAGCGCCAAGATCGATCGGATAAACCTCGAGGAGCCGCATTCTCGTCGAGCGAGGACGCTCGTACGGGTCCATCCCCGTCACCAGCGCCTCGAACGCGGGATTCGACAAATGCTCGTAATGCGGAATGCGCTCCGGTGCTCGCCCCATCAGCGCCAGATACGCATCGCTCGCCTTCCCCATCGCAGGCCCGCCCGATGAAGCCGCCATCTCACCCCCACGCCCACAATCCGCATCCACGGACATGCCAGACAATCCCTGCCTTGAGCACCGCCCCTCCCGCAGGTCCTCGACAGGTTCATACTGTTGTCCTGCGATTCGCCCGGTCAAGCAGATTATCCGCAGCGGCAGGCACCACCCCGGCACGCCTTGACATAGAAAAGGGCAGGCCCTCAACGCACTCCGAGGGCCCGCCCCCTCAAGACATACAACTCGGCTCAGACGCCGCTGCCGCATCGCCGCACGGCGCGCGTCACTTCGACCGAACCTACTCCGACCGACCGTTACCGCCCCTTGCGGACATTGCCCAGGCGCTTCCCGGGCTTCGCCGCCGTCTCCGACTCGGCAGCCGCAGTGACCGCCGCCGGCGTCCAGTTCGAGATCACCTCGGTGAGGTCCAGGCCGTCGATGAGGCCGTTGCCGTCGAGATCGGCATCCGGATTCCACAGTGGGTCACCCGGGACCGTCATCCACGCCGTAATGACCGCCGTCAGGTCCAGCCCGTCCACCACGCCGTTGCCGTCCACGTCGCCGCGCTGGCCGATCGCGTACAGATCGCCGTCAACGGCGTTCCAGTACACGATCCCCGTCCGCCCGACCGTCAGGCCTTTCGCATTCGTCATGCCGGCCGGCGCCCCCGGGTTCAGGTCAGTCAGCGCCAACGTCCACGCCACGCTCACGGTCGCTCCCTGGTCCCGCAGCGCGTAGAGCGTCCCGTCGGACGTACCCACGACGTATATGGTGCCGTCCTCGAGCGCGACCGCGTTCGTGTAGCCCCATATTCCCGCGCCCAGGTCCTGCGACCATGCCGCCACCGGCCCGCCGGCCGTGTCGTCAAGCGCCGTGATCCGGCACGCGGTACCGGTGTATGCAGTCTGGACTGCATAGAGCCGAACCACGTCGTTCTCACCGACCGTCATCGTGCGGATCGGCCCGACGCCGCCGTTGAGGTGCCCGTTGCCCATTGCCAGTGACCACTTCTCGGTGATCGCGTTGCCGGCCGGATCGTAGGTGAACGCCCACACCTTGCCCTCTCTGGTCGGGTCCGGTACGTCCCAGTCCATTCCGCTGCAGATGTAGATCGTCTCCGGCGTCAGCCCCGTGTCGCTGTAGGCGGTCACGTTCGCGC
>CAZJXV010000180.1:0-9047 GCA_964550015.1 uncultured Verrucomicrobiota bacterium | reverse complement strand
TCGTGGCATTCGTGGGGTATTTCTGCTCCAGCTCCGAGGGGCAGTTGAAAACCGCCGTGTTGTCGTGGTAGGCGTGCCTGCCCAGAAGGATGTACCAGGGGCCCGTCTCCCAGGTGCCCCACCACCCGTAATGGGGATAATACTCGTCGTAGTCGTTCAGGTAGTTCTTCATGGCGATACCGATCTGACGAAGGTTGCTCAGGCACACGGATTGCCGGCCCCGCTCCCGTGCGCTCTGCAGCGCCGGCAGCAGCAGCGCGGCAAGGATCGCGATGATCGCAATGACGACGAGAAGCTCGATCAGCGTGAAACCTCGACGCCGGCTCGCCCCTCTTCTTCTCCTGCAACGCGGCGCTTGGGTCATCATCTCGCACCCCTCCTTCGCCGGGCCCGCCACGGGCTAATCCTTCTTCGGGTTGTAGCGTGAGTAGTTGTAGCTGCCGCAGTTCGGACAGACCGGGTTCTGCTGGATGGGGTTCCCGTTCTCATCCGTCGGCAGGGCGAACGGGAAAATCTTCCCGCAATCCTGGCACTTCATCGCGAAATACGCCGCCCGCTCGCCGCATTTCTCGCACACCCACGGTGGCTTGTCCGCCAGCGCCATCTTTGTCCTGTACGTCTCGCCGCACGCCGCGCACTGGAGGGTGTAGACTTCCTTGTGTGGCGATGTGCCGCCCTTGCCTTTGAGCCGCGCCGCGATCCAGAAGAGTGAAGCGACAACGATGACGACGGAGCCGCCGACGACCATCATCCGGCCCCGCGGCCCGCACCGAGCTAAAACGCTCACACGCTCCCTCCATGTACGCTCCTCCGGTGGCCTACACGACCCACGCCGTAACCGTCAAGAGGAATGTCTCCAATGGCGCTTTCTCGTCAGCCTGGCCGCGCTCTGCACACCTGCTATCACGCACCGCCGCCGCCACTACTACTTCTTCTTCCCACCGTTGCCCTTGCCTCTGCCCGGCTTCGCCTCCCTCTCCGATGCCGCCCCGTCGGGCGCTGCAGCAGACGTGACGGTCCAGTTCGAGATCACCTCGGTCAAGTCCAGACCGTCCACAACGTTGTTGTCATCCAGGTCGGCCGCCTCATTCCAGAGCGGGTCACCCGGCGTCGTCTCCCACGCGGTGAGGACCGCCGTCAGGTCCAGGCCGTCCACCACGCCGTTGCCGTCCACGTCGCCCGGCAGCTCCGTCACGAGCCGCGGTGTGGTCGCGCTCGTCAGCCCCCAGCCGTTGGGCACCTCGGTGTTATCGGCCACGAGGATCTGATGGGGCGAGTTCTCGAGATCGAAGTACACCAGATTGGCCGCATGTCCGGCGGACAGGCCGTAGAGCAGACCCTCCTCGTAGCCGAGCCCGTTCGTCCCGCTCATCCCCAGCGAGAACATGTAGGTGCCGTTGCCCTCGGCGTCGAACTCCCAGAAGCTGTTGCCGATCGGCGTGTGGGTGTTGGTGTAGAACATGCCCGTTTCCAGGTGATAGGCCAGGCCCTGGCCGCCGGCCGCGTTGATCGGCCCCGGCCACTCCGGCGGCTTGCCGACCGGGTCAATGACTGGATGGGCCTCCTTGATGCCCGTAGGGAGCCCGTTCCCGGCCAGGTTGTACTCGATGATGTACAACTGCGACGGCGTGCCGCTGACACCGATGCTGAAGAGCCTGCCTGTATTGGTCTCGTCATACAGGAACTCGAGCCCGTACACCCCGCTGTAGCCCGTGGTGAAACGGCTCCCCGAGTCCACTAGCTCCTGGCCCGTAGCGAGATCGAAAATCGAAATCTGCCCCCAGCCCGCGCCGCCGCACGCGTAGAGAATGTCGCTCCCATCGTCAACGGCGAGGCCGGTCACGCCAAAGCCCACCGCGCTCCCGTCGTTCTTCGTGAGCGTGAATCTGTCCTGCCAGAACGGGTGCTCGCCCCCATACCCGGCGCTCGTGTCAATGTTGACGATATCTGCGTTGCCGCTCGGTCCTTTGGTACCGATCATATGTGCCCCGTGCACTGGCCCGCACACCGCCAAGGTTAACGTGACCAGAGCCGCCGGAAGCACCGCAACCACAATCCTTCTCATCGTGCGTTCCTCCTCTTAAGAGAATCCCGGACGTTTATGGTATTCACGCGAAGTGACACACAGTCAACAAGAAGCAAACAAACAGATATGCACTCCCAACTGACTGCAACTTATACCACCAGACGCTTGCGAAGTCAACGGTTATCTTGACTTCCGGGGTCTTTGCAGACCCGGGTCCTCGGGTGATCGAAGACCCAACGCCAGGGGGCCCTTGACACAGCGCGAGGTCGCGCGCTATCCTTTAGCTTCTAGCTGCCCTCGCGGCCTTGAGGAGGTGCTGGGTCATGATCCGAGAACCAGCCGTTGCCGGGCGATTCTACCCGGGTACGCGGGACGCCTTGCTCGCCGAGGTGCGCAAGTGCGTCGTCGAGACGGAGCGCGCGCCCGCCGTCGCCGTGGTCTGCCCGCACGCGGGCTACCAGTTCTCCGGGCCCGTCGCGGGCGCCGTCTTCTCGAGGGTCGTCGTGCCCGACGTCGTCGTGGTCCTCGGCGTCAACCACCGGCCCGGCGGCGCCGACTTCGCCATCATGCCCGGCGGCGCGTGGCGCACCCCGCTCGGCGACGTGCCGGTCGAGTCGAAGCTCGCCAAGGCCATCCTCAAGACGAGCCAGAACGTCAAGGACGACGCGCGCGCCCACCGCTACGAGCACTCCCTCGAGGTCCAGGTGCCGTTCCTCCAGGCCTTCAACCCGAACGTGCGCATCGTGCCCATCGCCTTCGGCTCATCGAGCGAAAAGGCCGTCATCGCCGTGGGCCAGGCCATTGCCGCCGCCATCAAGAAGTTCGACGGCGACGTCCTTATCGTCGCCAGCACCGACATGTCGCACACGACCGACTCGGGCCCCGAGCGCCAGGAGCAGGTCCGGGCCCTCGACATGATGGCCCTCGACGCCGTCCGCGCCCTCGACGCCAAAGGCCTCATCCGCGTTGTGCACCACGAGGAGATCACCATGTGCGGCTACGCGCCCACGGCCGCCGCATGTGCCGCCGCGAAAAAGCTCGGTGCCACCGGCGGCGAGCTCGTCGACTACCGCACCAGCTACGACGTCACCGGCGACTACTCCTACGTCGTCGGCTACGCCGGCGTCATCATCAAGTAGCCCGCCGCACACGCGGGAACTGGATCCCCATGACGCCGCGTGCCAGAATCGAAGCCGCACTGAAGCATCGGGAACCCGACCGCACCCCTGTTTTCGAGTACGTCCTGCGTTCGCCCATAGCCGACACGCTCCTGGGCCGGCCCTACGCCGCCGACAATTGGACGCAGTTTGTCCAAGAGAAGGGCTGGGAACGCGCCGTCCGCCAGGCAGCCGTGGACAGGCTGAACCTCGCCCTCCTGCTCGGCCACGACATGCTGTACGTCACGCCGAACCCTCCGCCTGCCGGGGAAAGCCACGAACCTGCGCCTGAGGATGTGTCCAACGTCACGGACCCCGTCGAGCGGGTCCGCCTCCGGAACGACAGGGACGCCTCCTCGCCGCCGCCGTCCGACGATGCGTTTCTGATTTATCGCTGCCTCGAGGAAGAGATGCAGGCGCGCGGCGTTGACCTTCCCATCCTTGCGCCCGCCTACGTGCACGGCGTCTGGACCGACGTAGACCTGATGCAGACAATGCTCGTTGACCCCGGCGTCGCGCGACGGCACTTCTCCCTCGCCACCCAACACGCCCTGGCTCTTGTCGACAAATACCTTACCCTCGGCATTGACCAGATCGGCGTGGGCGGCGATTTCTCCGGTACCCGGCCGCTGATCTCCCCAAAAACCTACCGCGACTTCATCGTCCCCGAGGTGCGAACCGTCTCGCGCCGCATCCACGAAGCGGGCGCGTTCGCCGTCAACGCCAGCGACGGTGACCTCTGGCCCGTGATTGACGATTTCCTCTTCGGCTGCGAGGTGGACGGCTACCTCGAGATTGACGTCAGCGCCGGGATGGACATGCGGCAATTGAAGAAGCGTTGCCGGGGACGGATCACGCTCTATGGCGCCCTTGATTGCGGCACCATCCTGAGCTTCGGCTCAAAGGAGGACGTGCGCCGGCACACGATCTCATGCCTCGAGGCCGGCATGGGCGACGGCGGCCACATCCTCTGCGCCTCCAACGCCATCACGGCAAGCGTCCCGCTGGACAACTACCTCGAAGTCGTCCGCGCCTACAGAGACATGTTCGCCCTGCCGCCCCTCGCCCTGGGCCCCTGACGCAGTGCTCCGCGTTCTCTGCGCTCTCTGCGGTGAAATCTCCCGGCCGGGCCGGAGGGCGCGCTACGGGGCCGCGTTGCCGATGACGCGGTAAAAGCGGACGGTGCCGGCGGTGATGTCGTCGCCCGTCCACGTGTTGGCCTTGATGGGCCACACCGTTCCCGGCACGGACTGCCAGTCCGTCTCGCCCAGGTTGCGGTACTCGACCGTGTAGCGCGGATAGATCGGCGTCCACTCGAGCGAGACGCTCGAGCCCACGATGTCAAACGCCGTGATCTCGGGCGGTGAGCGGAAGTCGGTCACGAGAGCCGGATCGCCGAGGAGGTTGTACTGCATCATGCACTCCTTGACGTTCCAGCCGTCGGGATTGCCGAAATGGGTCAGGTACTCGTTCCGCGCGATCGCCATCGCCTGGCCCACGATCGGCACGTAGCCGATGTCGGGCGAGATCGTGTACTCGAACCGGGTCGGGTGGTACGGCGGGTCAACGCCCAGCAGGCCCTGCAGGGCAATGTTGAGCAACTGGTCGCTCGTGCCGCCGCACGCAAGCGTCGCCGAGCCGGTGTCCGCCACCGTGCCGCCCTGGATCTGCTGGAGCTTTTCCATGATGCAGTCTTCAACCTGCAACGAGCCGCAATAGCAGGCGCTGATGAACGCGAGCGGGAAGTAGTGGCGGTTGGTCATCGTCGTGTCGGTGCACGAGCCGATCGAGAGCAGCCCGCCCCAGACGGCTGAGCTGCCGTGCGTGTCCACGGTGATGATGCCCGTGCCCGGCCAGAAATCCTTGCCGGTGGTGAGGTCCACGGTCCCGTTGAACGCGTGGATGAAGGTACTGTAGTTCGAGCCGTCGCGGCCGTTGTAGTTGCTCTGGCTGAACTGCTCGCCGGCCTCCATCAAGAGCTCGATCTTGCAGTCCTCGCAGTTCTCGAAGTCCCCGTCCACTGCGCCCGAGGCGCCCCCGACGCCGCAGTGCGCCTGCACGTTCTGCTCGTAGAACAGCGTCTTGTTGACCTGGTTCGTCACGTCCGCCGTCGTCGAGGCAGAGAAGCGCCCAATCGCCAGGTCCGCGTACCAGTCCGTGCCGATGACACACGCGAAGTGGTGGTCCGACCAGCCCGTGTCGCCGTAGGTGCCGGTGAAGTATGCCGGCGTGATCTCGGCCGTGTCGCCCACCAGCAGCACGAAGCTCGGCCGGGGATCCCAGCCGGTGACCGGATCCATGACGCCGGTCAGCCAGGTGCGCAGCGCCTCGATCCGCTCGTCGTCCGTGTCGTCGTCCGGCTCGTAAATCTCCGAGATGCCGACCACCTCGACGTCGTAGCCCTGTCCCTCGCGCCAGGTCACGAGCGGCGCCAGCGCCGGGATGAAGGCGTCGTAAGCGATCATCAGGACGTCGGCCCCGGTGTCCGCACCGGCGTCCGCCCCGGTGTCCGCACCGGCCTCCGCCCCGGTGTCCGCACCGGCGTCGGCGAGCGCGGCGGCCCTGGGCGCGGGAGGATGCGTTTCGGCCTCAGCTTCCACCGCCGCGAAGTTCGCCACGACGGCCCGGTACATGGGGAGCTGGCTCGCCTCGAGCGCGTTCTCGACGAGCGCGCCGCCGCCCTCGCACTCCACGACAACTTCCAGCGCCTCGGCGACGAGCAGCGTCTTGCGCCTCGGCATGTACCGCACCGGCGCGATCTCCACCGTGACCACCTCGAGGTCGCGCAGGAAACCCCGGTTGACGATCCGCGCCCGGTGAGCGGGGTAGGGGCCGTCCGAGGCGTAGAGCCGGCGGTCCTTGACGGGACGTCCGGCCTTGCCCCTGTCGGACATGGGCGGCGGCGGCTGCATCGGCTCAAGCTCGCGATCGAGAACGACCGCCCGCTCGGCGCCAGGCCTCGTGTCAAGCGTCACCGCCGCGCCGTGCGGCACGGCAAGGCACACCCGGTACACCGGCAGCGAAGGCCGGCCCGGCTCCCAGACGGGCGCCGCCCCCGGAAGAGCAAGCGGATCGGCCGCCGCTTCGCCCGCCTCGGCGCCGGCAGGCTGGGGAGCGTTCGAGCGGCATATGAGCCGGACGCGCTCGGGCCCTTCCTGAACCACGCCGACGTCGCCTGCACAGGCGAGCGGCCATGCAAGAGCGAACAGGCACATCGCTTTGGCCACGCTGCGCTTCATGTGTAAGTCCCTCTGTGGCTGTGTGTTGTAACGCACGTGCGCCCTCGCCGCCGTCAGACCGGCACCCCGTACCGGCCTGATCGCATATAGCATATTTCGACGCCAACCGCAACTCCTATTGGCGAATAGTCCTTTCCACAGTTTGGCACTCCACCGGCTCCCCAAACGGGCTTGACGCGGGGGAGCAGTTCGCCTATATTCCACTGTCCACAGAGGCAATTTATGACGGCAAAGAAGCAAGCTGAGCACGTCTACTCGGTCACTTTCTACCAGTCCCTCCTGGGGCTGCCGTCCCTGATGATCCTGGAGCGAACCGGGACGTCCGGCCTGAGCTGGGAACCGGTGATCTCTCAGCGCAAACAGGACCATTGCGAGATCATCTACGTTATGGGCGGCACCGGACGGATCGCCGTCCAGGACCGGTGGCACGATGCCGTCGCCCACCAGGTCTTCTTCATTCCACCGACGGTGCCCCTCGACCTGATCACCCAGGAGGAGAACAAGCTCGACCTCCTCTACGCCCACTTCCACATGCAGAACGACCACCATTTCAGGCGCAGCAGCGGCCCCGCCCCGCTCATGCTCCAGGAGATCGAATCCTACAACGATCAATCCTACGTGACCATGCTCGCGCTTCCCGACGACCTCGTCCTGCCCGCCGGCAACCCGGTGTTGAGATACCTGACGGCCGCCCTCGAGCTGTACGAGAGCAAGGCGCCCGGGTACTACCAGGAAACCTGCGCGCTGCTCCTCGTCGCGCTTCATCGGCTGTTCGGCGCCCTCATGAGCACCGTCTCGGAGGAAGCCACGGGCCCGAAAGACAAGACGATCGTCCTCGCCAGGCGTATCCGAAACTACATCAGCGAGCGCGCCGCCACGTTCTCGGGGCTGACCGAACTCGGCAAGGCGTTCCGCATGAACAGCCAGCACCTCTCCCGCGTCTTCAAGCGCGCTTATGGCGAGAGCATCGTCTCGTTCGCCAACCGGCTCCGAGTGGAACGGGCCAAGTTTATCCTGATCAACACCGACAACAACATCCGAGAGGTCGCCAGGAACAGCGGCTTCAAAACCACCAATCACTTCCAGCGCGTGTTCCGCGGCGTTGTCGGCCTCTCCCCGCTCGAGTTCCGCTCCGTCCGCTCCGTCGAATCCACGCCGCCCTTCGACTTCAGCAGCTCGCTCGACCGCCTGCCGGGGAAGACCTCCTAGCCCGTCCACAGGGACGACCGCTTGCCCAAGCGCTGCACCTGACAGAACGTCGTGGACTCGCCCTCCCGCGCCCACGATCCCCTTTGACACCGCCCGCCGCTTTCTGTAGGGTGCGCCCGGATTCACTGGATCGCTAACTCTCACAGCACGCCAGTCCCTCCCGGGGGGAGAAATCATGAAGAGACAAACGCTGATATCACTGGCCGCTCTGTGTGCCGTGGCGCTTGCCTGCGCCACGAGCGCCTGGGCCGACACCTTGACCCTCAAGGACGGCACCGTCATCGAGAACTGCTACGTCAAGGACGAGGGCATACGACTCATCGTGTGGAGGGCGCTCGAAGACGTCGGGACCTCCAGGTACGAGACCATTCCGCGTACCAGGCTCGAAGGCCCTCAAGCCATCAAGATCGAGCGCGACGACGACTGGGACGCCCACCCCGACAAGCCCGACCTCTCGGTGACCTTTATCGAGATGGACCCGAAGCTCGCCGGCCTCCATGGCCGCGTGCAATACATCAAGAACTTCACCATGCGGCCCGGCGGGTTCAAGGCCGCCGTCGACGTCGGCAAGGACAACTACCTCGAGCCCGAGAAGATCGTGCGGGACATCAAGCTCAACTACGACCCGGGCGAGGAGATCACACTGACCGCGCACGTCAGAAACTTCGGCTTCGCCGACGCGCAGCCCTTTGAATACGTCTGGCTCATCGACGGCAAGGAAGTCGAGCGCGGCAAATACGACAAGAAACTCGAGGAGATGGGCGAGACGACCTTCGAGCTGAAGTGGAACTGGCAGGACGGCTTCCATCACGTCACGTTCAAGATCGTCACCGACCAGCCGGAAATCGCCACGATCAACAACGAAGCCACCGACCCGCTCTGGGGTCTCGGATTGATCTACATCGTGAGCGAGGGGAGGTGCCAAGCCTGGCACCGGAACCGCACGGCGTACGGCACGTTCTCGTGGGAGGACTTCTACCGCTGGCACATCGACATTATGAATCTCCTCTTCCAGGCAAGTAAGTTCCCGTCCTCCCCGGACGGCATCAAGGCCAGGGTACGGCTCGACAGGATCATCTACACCGATGAACCGAAAGCGGCCGAACAACAGAGGCATTCCGAGGACGGCATCGCCTACGATCAGGGGGCGTGGGTATGGCACAACAACCCCAAGGAGGCCGAGACCGGCGTGTACTACCAGACCGACAAGGTCTGGCGCAACCGCACCGAGTGGTCACTGCCGCATGAGCTCGGACACCAACTCGGCCTCACCGACTGGTACTGGCTCGACGAGCCCGGCGTGGACTACCACGTCTGGCCCGACACCGGTGAGAAAGTCTGTCACTTCCAGAAACACCCCTACGCCATGATGCACTGGCACGGGCCGAGCGTCTACAACGAGGTGGATGCAGGCTA
>CAZJXV010000179.1:0-9100 GCA_964550015.1 uncultured Verrucomicrobiota bacterium | reverse complement strand
CAAACCAAACCATAGCCTGTAAGGCTTACATAAAGGGAGTTTTTCAACAGGCCCGTAAGCCCAAGGTGCGCAACGACACAATACACAATCCAAGCCCCGGAGGGGCGGCAGCAACATCTCCATCTCCAAGGCTCCCAGGGTCTATCGGGGCTAACAGACCCTGTCACACACCTACTACAGCGCGAAAACAAGCAGGATAATGAACAACACGATCAGGATCAGCGCCTCGCCCGCCACCGTCGCAAACAGCGAAAACCGCTGCACCCCGGGCCTGAGCGTCTCCCGCTCCGCGTGCGCCGTCTTGAGCTCCTCCTCGATCCCCGCCTGCTGCTTGAGGTTCGCGTCGATCGGTGCGATCGCCTTCTTGAGCGCCGCCACGTCGTGCCCCGTCTCGTAGAGCGCCCGGCCCCACTCGCGCCGCGCGTCGCCCAGCCGCTCCTCGGCATCGGCCGCCCGGCGCTCGAGCTCCTCCGTCTGCTTCGCCGCCTCGGCGATCCTGCCCTCCAGCTCGCCGCGCACCTCGCCCCACTTGCCTTGCGCCGCCCCCAGCTTCTCCCGCAGCTCCGCCGCCTTTGTGGCCTTGCCCTCCTCATCGCCGCGAAGCTCGTCGAGCTTCGACGAGGCCGCCTCCATCTCACCCTTCTGCGTCTTGATCTGCGCTTCGAGCTCTTTGATCTGGGCCTTCACCTGCTTCGTCGCCTCGTCCGAGAGCGCCGTCTCGCCCGTGGCCGCGAGCTGTGCCTCGCCCTGCTGGATGCGCAGCTCCGCCTGCTCGATGCCCGAACGCGCCCGCGTGACCGCGCTCTCCGCCTCGCTCCGCTTCTGGCGCGCCGCTGAATGTTCGGCCGTCGCCGCATCGGAAGCCGTTTTCGCCTTGGCGATCAGCGCCTCGTGCTTTGCCCGCTTCTCGTCGAGGTCCGCCTTCAACCCCTTCAGCTTCTCGCCCTGCTCCTTGAGCTCGCCGCCGAGCTCACGCTGCTCGCGCTCGATGCCCGCGATCGCCGCACGGTGCTCCGCCGTCGGCTCGTGCTCCACCTTCTTCTCGCCCGCCAGCGCGCCAAGCGCCGTGTACAGCGCCGGCATCTCCCGCTCCAGCCCGCGCTTCTGCCCGCGCAGGTCGCCCCCGTGCCGCCGCAGCGCGAAGGCCCGTTTCGCCGCCGCGATGTCCTGCTTGAACGAGCCGAGTACCCGCCGGTCCTCCTTGAGGTCCTCCGGCCCGAGCAGATCCACCGTCGTCTCCTCGCCGCCCGGCTTGTACTTGACGCTGACCTCGTCGCCCTTGATCGCCACCGCCGCACTCGCGTCCCCCGCCGGCATCCCGTCCATCACGTCCAGACCCGTCACCATCCGCTGGAGCATCGCGCCGTCCGCAGCAGGCACGAACTCCCTGCCCACGCACCGCGTCATCAGCCGCCGGATCCGCGATGACGCCGCCGGCGAGTAGTCGCCGCGCACCTCCTGGAAAATCTGCGTCCGCCACCACCCCGTCAGCGCCGGTATCTGGATCCCCGCCAACGCCACCATCGTCAACAGCGTGGGCACCCAGTCCCACATGTCGGCCCAGAACCCCTGTTTCGTCAGCCGGAACAGGAATCCGGCAAGACCCAGGGCCATACACAGATACGCGAACCGGAAGTTCGCCCGCGCAACGATCAGCTTGAACCGCAGAAGCCCTTGCCGCCGCATCGACCAGGCCGTGAGCATGGCGAAGATGAAGCCAACGAACATAATAAAGAAACCGAGCACGAGCGGGGTGCCCGCCTTCGCGATCGTATCGCGGGTCTGTTCATCAATCCCCAGGTCCGCCAGCGGCAGCGACAGAACGAGCGTAATCAGCCCGAGGGAGATCGCGAGGAAGGGAAGCACAATGACGCTGATGATAATGCTGGTGAGCGTCGCAACCCGGTTGCCTTCCTGCAACTCAGGAAAACTGCTCTTGATCCGCAGGCTCGCCGCGTAGATGGACGGCAGAAACACCACCAGAAAGCTGAACGCCCTGATCCCCGTCGCGATCGTGACAGCCCCTGCCTCCTGTCTGCTATAGAAGAGAAAGACGACGATGGGATACAGGATCGCCGCGTAGCCGACCCGGGTAAGAATAAAGACGAAAATCATCCGCCCACGGCGGGCCGCGTCGCTCACCCTCAGCGCAAGCCAGACGGCGGCCGCGCCCAGCCCAACCTCGATCAGGGCGCCAATCACCTCGAGCGGAATGAAGTTCTTCAGCGTCTTCCAGTCGAGGCTGGCCAGCGCGATGATGCTCAGAATGACGTAGGCCGCCCCGCCGACCAGAAGCTGTGCTTTCTCACGCTGGTCCGGCCTGTCCGACCGGAATTCCCTGAACCAGCGCCGGAACTTCTCTCTCACCACCTGCTCGTCCATCGCCTGACGCCCTCCTCAGACAGATATCCGTCCGACCGTGTCCAAGACCCGGCGGCATCGTACCACTCCCACCGCATGGGCGTAAACCGGCGTCCGCGTCAGGGCGTTGTGCCCGCCAGGGGCCTTACAGAAGAGAAACGAAGTTCTCGAGGACGCGCAGGCCCGGAGCCTGGCTCTTTTCGGGGTGAAACTGCGTCGAGAAGAATCGGTCCTTCCACACGACGGACGCGAACGTGTCCGTGTAGTCGGTCGTCGCCGCAACGAGCGATTCGTCCTCGGGCACCGGATAGTACGAGTGGACGAAATAGAAGTACGAGCCGTCCTCGACCCCGTCGAGCAGCGGGCACGCCGCGCCCGCGGTCGTTGTGTGCACCGAGTTCCAGCCCATGTGCGGCACCTTCCGGCCCGGCGAGAACCGCACCACTCGCCCCGCGAGCAGCCCGAGCCCCCGCACCGCGCCCCCCTCTTCGCTCTCGTCGAAGATCAACTGGTGCCCGAGGCACACGCCCAGAAACGGCCGCCCCGCCCGGACCCAGTCGCGCAGCACCTCGACGAGCCCGAGCGCCGCCAGTTGCCGCATCGCGTCCGGGAAGCACCCCTGCCCGGGAAACACGAGCCCTGCCGCCGACTCGATCGCCGCGCGCTCGGCCGTGAGCACCGCCTCCGCCCCGACGTGCTCGAACGCCTTCTGCACGCTCCGCAGGTTGCCCATGCCGTAGTCAACGACCGCGATCACAGCACCCCCTTGCTCGACGGCACGCCCCCCCGCCGCGGCTCCACCCGCGTCGCCGCATCCAGCGCACGCGCCACCGCCTTGAACATCGCCTCGACGCAGTGGTGCGTGTTCCGCCCGCTCTCGAGCACCACGTGCAGCGTCATCTGCGCGTTGAACGCGAACGCCCGCAGAAATTCCTCGACGAGCTGCACCTCGAACCGCTTGATCCGCTTCGCCGGGAGCGCCGCCGTGTAGCGCAGGAACGCCCGCCCGCTCAGGTCCACCGCCGCCGTCGCAAGCGCCTCGTCCATCGGCACCGTCGCGCTGCCGTAGCGCGCCACCCCGCCCTTGCCGCCGAGCGCGCCCGCCAGCGCCTTGCCGAGCACGATGCCCACGTCCTCAACCAGATGGTGCTCGTCCACGTCCGTATCGCCGCGGGCCTCGACCGCGAGGTCAAACAGCCCGTGCGTCGCCAGCAACGTCAGCATGTGGTCCAGAAACGGGACCGTCGTCGAGATTCGTCCCGCGCCGGTGCCGTCGAGCCCCAACTGCAGCGCGACCTGCGTCTCCTTCGTCTTCCGCTCGATCGCCGCCGAACGCGTCGCACGCCGTGAGCGCTTCGCACGCTGTGAGCGTTTCGCACGCTGTGTCTTCGCCATCGCCAACCGCGCCCCCTAAAACTTCACCACGCCGAACGGCGTATCCGGTACCTTCAGGCCCAGCGTGATCATCGTCAACTTCATCGCCTTGAGCAGCGCCTCGTTCTGCCGCTCATTCCCGACCGTGATCCGCAAATACTCGCTCACGCGCGGCCGCTCGAAGTGCCGCACGAGCACCTTGCGCGACACGAGCTCGTCGTAAAACGCCCGCGCCGGCCGTGTCGGCGGTTTGGCGAACACGAAGTTCGCCTCCGACGCCACAACCCGGAACCCCAGCGCCCGGAGCGCCCCGGCCAGGAACTCGCGCTGCTCGACGACGCGACGCACGCACGCCTGCGCGTAGGCCCCGTCATCGAGCGCCGCCACCGCCGCCGCCTGGCTCAGCGCGTTGATGTTGTACGAATCCTTCACCTTCATCAAGCCGGCAATCACCTCGGCCTGCGCGATCCCGAAACCGACCCGCACGCCCGCGAGCGAGTGCGACTTCGACAGCGTCCGCAGCACGATCAGGTTCGCGTACTTCTCCACCAACCCGAGCCCGTGCTCGCGCGCGAAGTCCACGTATGCCTCGTCGAGCACGACCACCCCGTCCGTCGTCTCGCACAGCCGGTCCACCGCCTCGATCGGATGCAGCACTCCCGTCGGCGCGTTCGGGTTCGGCAGGTACACGACCCGCGCCGCCCGGCCGAAGAACCGCGCCGGCAGCGAGAAATCCTTCCGCAGCGGCACGCGCGTCAGCCGCGCCTCCTGCACCGCCACCAGCACCTCGACGAGCGTGTACGTCGGATCCCCGACGAGGACGCGGTCGCCCTTGCCGAGGAACGCGCGGCACACCATCGCCAGGACCTCGTCGGCGCCGTTGCCCACGATCACCATCTCCGGCGCCACGCCGAACGCCGCCGCCGCCGCCGCGCGCACCGGCTCAGCCGTCGGGTTCGGATAGAGCGCGAGGCGCTCGTCCGCCGCCTCGCGCACCGCCGCCAGCACGCGCGGCGACGGCCGAAACGGGTTCTCGTTCGTATTCAGCTTGAGCCACCCGGCCCCCTCCGGCTGGATCCCCGGCACATATGGCCCCAGCGCCTCGACCGCCTTCCGGAAGTAGGCCGCGCCGCTCATCGTTCCAGCCGCGCCCGCACCGCGCGCGCATGCGCCGGCAGCCGCTCCGCGTCCGCCAGTTCCTCGACGAGCGGGGCGAGCGTCTCGAGCGCCGCCTTCGAGCACTCGATCGTGCTCACCCGCCTGACGAAATCGTCCACCGACAGCCCCGAGAACATCCGCGCCGCGCCCCCCGTCGGCAAACAGTGGCTCGGCCCCGCCGCGAAATCGCCCGTCGCCACCGGCGAATACGGCCCGATGAACACCGCGCCCGCGCTCGTGATCCCTTCGCTGACCCGCCGCGCATCGCGCGCCATGATCTCGACGTGCTCGGCGGCAAACGCGTTCGCAAACTCGATCGCCGCCCGCATGCCCGGCGCCGCCACGAACGTGATCCCGCGTTCCTGACGCGCGCGCAGACGCGTGGGAAGCGAAAGCTCGTCGAGCAACACGCCGATCTCCTTCGAGACCCTCTCCGCCAGCCGCGTCGACGTCGTCACCAGCACGGCGAACTCGTAGCCCGTGCCGTGCTCGACCTGCGACACGATGTCGGCCGCCACCCAGTGCGGGTCGGCCGCCCCGTCGGCGATCACGAGCACCTCGCTCGGCCCGTACGGCGCATCAAGCCCCACCGCCCCGTACACGAGCCGCTTGGCCGTCGTCACAAAAATGTTGCCCGGGCCCACGATCTTCTCGACCGGCGTCACGCTCGGCGTGCCGTAAGCAAGCGAGGCGACCGCATGCGCGCCGCCCATCTGGTACACCTCCTCGACGCCGCAGAGCGCACACGCCGCGAGGATCCCCGGCGCAACACGCCCTCGCTTGCCCGGCGGCGTCGTCACCACCACCTCGGCCACCCCGGCCACCCGCGCCGGCACCGCGCACATCAGCACCGTGGACACCAGCGGCGCCACGCCCCCGGGAACGTACACCCCCACGCGCCCAAGCGGCACGAACCGCTCGCCGAGCCTCGCCCCGCTGCGCGCCCGCATCGTCCACGACGTGCGCCGCTGCCGCCGGTGGTACTCCTCGACGTTGCGCTTGACGGCCTTGAGCGCACGCACCAGCGCGGGCGACGCCGCATCCCGGCCCGCCTCGATCTCTCGACGAGACAGCCGGATCCGGCTCGGCGAAAGCTTCACGCCGTCGAACTGCCGCGTGAATTGAATCAGCGCCGCGTCCCCGCGCTGGCGCACCGCCTCGACGATCAGGCGCACCCGCGCCTCGATCCCCGGCTCGACCGAACGCCGCTTGATCAGGCGCTCGAGACGGGCACGGTCCTTTGGCGCGCCGATCCGAAGCAACTCCATGCGTCACAAATCCTGTGGGTGTGTCTGGGTGGGACTATAGCACACGACGACGAGACGAACGAAGGACGGAACGCTCCGGCCAGCGCGGCGGGCCGGCCGCTACCAGCGATCCGTCTTCTTCCCCCTGCGGCCTTCCCGCCTGCCTCGGCGGGACCTTTTCGGAGTCGCTTTATCCGCGGGCTTCCCGCCCGCCCCTTCATCAGCCGACGCCCCCTCTGCCTCAGAAGACGCCGCCTCTGCCTCAGAAGATGCCCCCTCCGCCTCGGGAGACGCCGCGTCGCCCTCGGCCTCAGGCTCGGCCGCAGCGGCCTCTTCGGCCGCCGCCCCCTTGGCCGGCGCCCCTTTGGCCGGGGCGCCTTTGGCCGCCGCCTTCTTCCTCGTCTTGCGCGTCGGCTTCCGTTCGGTATCCGGCGCCTTCGCGCCGAAACGGTCAACGAGCTCGAGGATCGCCAACTCCGCGCCGTCGCCCGGGCGTCGCGCCAGCCGGATCACCCGCGTGTACCCACCGGGGCGGTCCCGGTACCGCGGCCCGAGCACGGCGAACAGTTTCTGCACCACTTCCTTGTCGCGCACGCGCCGGTGCGCCAGCCGCCGCGTATGCAGCGTACCGCGCTTGGCGAGCGTGATCATCCGCTCGGCCACCCGCCGGGCCACCTTCGCCTTGACCACCGTCGTGCGGATCCGCTCGTGCGCAAACAACGACGTGATCATGTTGTTGATCATCGCCTGGCGGTGCGCCGATGTCCGGCCCAGCCGTCCTCTGATCTTGCGGTGCCGCATCAGCCGCTACTCCTCATCCCGTTCCTCCTCGGCCTCGGCCTCCGCGCGCTGGGCGAGCACGTCCTCGACCCTCATGCCAAGCGTCAACCCCATCCCCTCCAGGATGCCCTTGATCTCCGCGAGCGACTTCTTGCCGAAGTTGCGGTACTTGAGCATGTCGGCCTCGGTCTTCTGCACCAGGTCACCGATCGTCTCGATCTGCGCGTTCGAAATGCAGTTGGCCGCCCGCACCGACAGCTCGATCTCGCTGATCGGCATCAGCAACAGCCGGCGCAGCTCTTCCTCCTCGTCGCGCCGCTCGCGCCTCGGCGCCTCGAACTCGACGTACGCCTCGTCATAGTCCACGAACACGTCAAGGTGACGACGCAGGATCGCCGACGCCTGCTTGAGCGCCTCGTCCGGCGTGAGCCGCCCGTCGGTCCAGACCTCGACCACGAGACGGTCGTAGTTCATCTGCTGCCCCACCCGCGTGTTCTCCGTGTAGTACTTCACCTTGCGCACCGGGCTGAACAACGCGTCCATCGTGATCTTGCCGATCGGCTCGTCCTCGCCCTTGAGCAGCTCGCTCGGCGTGTAGCCGCGGCCCACGCTCACGTCCAGATCCATGGTCAGCCGCCGGCTCTCCGTCAACGTGCAGAGGTGCTGCTCCGGATTGAGGATCTCGACCGTGCCGTCCGTTTCGATATCCGCCGCCGTCACCTCACCGGCGCGCTTCACGTTGAGCACGAGCGGGTGCGTCTTGCGCGTGTGCGACACGCACAGCACCTTCTTGAGGTTCAGCACGATCTCGGCCACGTCCTCCACAACCCCCTTGATCGTCGAGAACTCGTGCTGCACCCCCGCCATCTTCACGGCCGTGATCGCCGCGCCTTCCAGCGACGAGAGCAGCACGCGCCGCAGCGAGTTGCCGATCGTGTGGCCGAAACCGGCCTCGAACGGCTCCGCCACAAAACGCGCGTACGTATCCGTCGCCGTCTTCTCGTCCTTAATCACCCGGGTCGGTAGCTCAAAACGACCAAGTTTGACAGCCATATCCGCCTTCACTCCCAGCGTGTGCGTCTCTTTAAATCCGTCCGTCCCGCAAACGGCTCGCAAACGGCCCGCTAACGGCCCACACACGGCCCGCAAACGGCCCGCAAACGGCCGCCCGGCGCCGCTACACGCGCCGCCGCTTCGGCGCGCGACACCCGTTGTGCGGGATCGGCGTCACATCCTTGATCATCGTGATCGTCAGCCCCACCGCCTGCAGCGCCCGGATCGCACTCTCCCGGCCGCTGCCGGGGCCCTTGACGTACACCTTCACCTCGCGCATCCCGTAGGTCTTGGCGATCTTGCCCGCATCCTCCGCCACGAGCTGCGCCGCAAACGCCGTGCTCTTGCGCGAGCCGGAGAACCCCGCCATCCCCCCGCTCGACCACGCAAGCACCTTGCCCGACGGGTCCGTGATCGTCACGACCGTATTATTGAACGTCGCCTGGATGTGCGCGATGCCCCCAGGCACGATCTTGCTGATCCGCCGCTGCCCGCCGCCCCCGCGGCGGCCCCCGCGTCTCGCCTCGCCTTTTGCCACAGCTCCGTTCCTCCTCCTCCTGCTACTTGGCCGTCTTGCGCTTGAGCGCCACCGTCGCGCGCCGCGGGCCCTTGCGCGTGCGCGCGTTCGTGTGCGTCCGCTGACCGCGCGTCGGCAGGCTCAGCGCATGACGCTGCCCGCGGTACGAATGGATGCTGATGAGCCGCTTGATGTTGCCCTGCACCTCGCGGCGCAAGTCGCCCTCGAACGCATACGGCACACGCCCCAACACCTCCGTGATCCGCCGGATCTCGTCGGGAGTGAGGTTCTTCGCCCGCACCCCCGCATCGATCCCCGCCTCCTTGAGAATCGCCTTCGAGCGCGCCGGCCCGATCCCGTGCAGATACGTCAGCGCGACCTCCACCCGCTTCTCATTCGGAATATCCACACCTACAATACGTGCCACGCTTCACCCTCCATCCGAGCGCCGCCCGGGCGCTCAGCCTTGGCGCTGCTTGTGACGCGGGTTCGCGCAGATGATGCGCAGCACCCCCTTGCGCCGGATCACCTTGCAGCGCTCGCAAATCCGTTTCACTGGTGCCCGAACCTTCATCGTCCTCACTTCTCCCGGTACACAATCCGCCCCTTC